>PNBE01000105.1 GCA_003135895.1 Candidatus Dormiibacterota bacterium | reverse complement strand
CGTGATGGTGCCGCCACCGTGCTGCTGGTCATCGCCGTCCCGTCGTGGCGAGATGCGCGTCGGACGACCGTGGTCAGCGGCCGGCAGGGTCCGATCCGAGCCGGCGTTCCACCGTGGCTGCGTCTTGGCGCTGCGGTCGCGTTAGTGGGCGCGGCTATCGCGATTTTCGTCATCACCAGCCAGCAGGGCTACCAGCTCGTGTTGGCCCCCGAAGGCGTGGCCAGCATCACGGTCGACTACTTCGCCTTCCTCGGCCCTGCATGCCTGTGGATCGGCGTCGGCCTGCTCACGTGGCGTCTCGCTGAAACCGTCCTGCTCCGCGGTCGGCGCATCCTGGCGGCCGCTGTCCGTCCGGTGGCCGGTGGCCTCGCCGCAACCGTGGCGGCTTCGATGGGCAGGCAGCATCGCCTGATCGCGCCCGCAGCGGTGATGGTCGGCATCACCGTGGCGTTCGCGTTATCGACGTCTGTGTTCAACTCGACCTACATCCAGCAGGCGGAGGCGGACGCGCGACTCACCAACGGCTCCGATGTCACCGTGACGCTCCCTGGGTCGACGACCAGCCCCAGCGATCTATCGGCGAAGCTGGCATCAGTGCATGGTGTTCATGCAGTGGAGCCGATCCTGCATCGCTATGCCTACGTCGGAGCCGACCTGCAGGACCTGTACGGGGTGCGCGCCGGCACGATCGTGGCCGCGGGGAGCCTGCAGAATGCGTACTTCGTCGGTGGAACCGCCATCGACCTGATGAGCAGCCTCGGCAGCCACCCTGACGGAATCCTCGTCAGTGCGGAGACTGCAAGGGACTTCCAGCTGACGCCGGGCAACCACCTGGTGCTCCGTTTGCAAGATCGGCTCACCCATGCGTTGATCAATGTCACCTTCCAGTTCATCGGCATCGTCAAGGAGTTTCCCACCGCGCCGCGCGACAGCTTCCTCGTTGCGAACGCAGGCTACGTTGGCGCTGCAACCCACGACGCGTCGCCGGCCACGTACCTGATCGACACAGCGGGAACCTCACCGCCGGCGGTCGCTACCGCTGTGCGTGCGGTGGTTGGCGTGGGCCCGCAGGTGAGTGACATCTCCTCGACGCGCCGCATCGTCGGGTCGAGCCTGACTGCGGTCGATCTCGGCGGGCTCACGCGTGTTGAGCTCGGCTTCGCGTTCGCATTCATGATCGCCGCCACCAGCCTGGTGTTGGCGCTCGGTTTCGCCGAGCGGCGTCGCACGTACGCGTTGGCAGCGGCGCTCGGTGCGCAGCCTCGTCAGCTGGGTGCGTTTCTCTGGTCGGAGGCCGGCTTTGTGCTGGTGGCGGGCATCCTGTGCGGGGCGCTCGCGGGCTGGGCACTCACCGAGATGCTCGTCGCGGTCCTCACCGGGGTGTTCGACCCTCCGCCCGCTGCTCTCGCCGTTCCCTGGACGTATCTGGGCAGCCTGCTGATCCTCGCGCTCGCCACTGTCGCCGTCGTCGTCGTGGTTGGCGCTCGCCGGATGTACGCGGCGCCGGCGACGCTCATCCGCGAGCTCTGAACGGCGGTGTGAGTCAACGGCTCGGCAGGGTGACCTCAAACGTCGCGCCGCCGGCTCGGTTGCTGTCGACGGCGATGCGACCCCCGTGAACCTCGGCGATCACCCTGCACAGAGCAAGGCCGAGCCCGGCCCCTCCGGTCGACGGAGTTCGAGCTGCGTCACCACGAGTGAAGCGCCGGAATACCGAGTCGCGCATGTCAGCGGGAATCCCGGCCCCAGTGTCCGCAACGCTGATGTGCCACGTTGAGTCCGTCAGCTCGGCGCTGACGTCCACCCGACCGCCCGAGGGCGTGTGCCGGACGGCGTTGTCAAGCAGGTTGTGGAGCAGGCTTCGGAGCAGCTCCGGATCACCATTCAACGACCCCTCATCCACGAGATCCACATCGATGGCGATACCGCGCGCACCCGCCACGTGCCGCCATCGTTCCGCGGTCTCCTCGAGCAGATCTCCCACGTCGACCCGCTGAATCAACGGCTGGAGCGCGCCGGCATCGGATCGCGCGAGGATCAGCAGCCGGTTGACGAGCCGCCTGAGGCGCTCGACCTCGGCAAGCGCAACCCGTTCACTGTCCGCGTACTCGGACGGCGTCCGCGTGCGTCGCAGAGACACCTCGAGCTCCGCCTGCAAGAGGGCGAGCGGGGCGCGCAACTCGTGGGCCGCGTCGGCGGTGAACTGCTGTAAGGAGTCAAAGGCAACCTCGAGGCGCGCCAGCATGTCGTTGAATGTCGCGGCCAGCTCGCCGAGCTCGTCGGCCGGCAGCCGGAGCTCGACGCGCCGATGAAGATCGTGCTCGCTGATGTCGCGTGCCGTCGCGGCGATCAATCGCACCGGGCGCAGTGCCCGTCCGGCCAGTGCGTACGAGAGTGCGACCACAGCCACGACCAGCACCGCAACGACACCCGCGAGCAGCGCAGCGACCTCGACGAGCGTCTGCTCGAGGTCGCCAACGCGCTGTCCAACCACGACCGCTTCGAGTGTCGTCCCATCCAATCGCACGGGCGTCGCTCTGATGCGCTCTGCCTGTCCATTCAGGGAAGTCGTTTCAGTGACCACGGTGACTCGGCCGATGGCGGTGCGTGCGGCGGCGCCGGCACTTGTGGCCGGCAGCGCGATCCCCGAATGGCTGAGCAGCTTGCCCTGGCTGTTGAGCACCATGACACCCACGGCGATGCCCTGCGGCGTGTCGACGGCAGGGTCACCGCCTTGGAAGGAGATGACTCCATTGGAGTCCTGAAGGTTGGCGAGGAGGCTTTGCGTGTATGTCGCGAGGCTGCTGTCGATGGCGGCGTACTGAATGTGCGCAAAGGTCACCCAGAATGCGCCGGCCGCCGCTGACGCAATGACGAGGAAGACCGCCCCGACGGCTGCCGTCAGGCGGACGCGGGTTCGCGCGAAGAATCCGCGCACGCCTTCACCTCGAGCCGGTACCCGGACCCGCGCACCGTTGTGAACGGGTCCTGCGCGCCGGCCGCGATGAGCTTTCGCCGGATTCTCGCCACGTACGCCTCAACAAGGTTCGACTCCGCCGCGAAATCGTAATTCCACACGTGGTCCTCGATCTGCGCTTTCGTGAGCAGCCGGCCCGGCTGATGCATGAAATACTCGAGGACCGCGAGTTCCTTGGCTCGCAGGGGCACCGGGGAATCGTGAACGCTCACTGTTCGCGCCGAGGTGTCGAGCCGGATGCCACCCAGTTCGATGACCGACGATCGCCCGGAGAGGTGGCGCCGACCCAGGGCTCGAAGCCGCGCCAGGAGTTCGGAAAACGAGAATGGTTTGACGAGGTAGTCGTCAGCTCCGGCCTCCAGACCGCGCACGCGGTCAGGCACGGCATCCCGCGCCGTCAGGATGAGAATTGGAGTCGTCACCTGCATCTGGCGGAGCTCATGGCAGACGGCATAACCGTCCTTTCCCGGGAGCATGACGTCGAGCACGATCAGATCGAAGGGAGTCGAAGCGGCAAACGCGACGGCGTCGGTGCCCGAGGTCACCGTGTCGACGCTGAAATCCGCCTCTTCGAGTCCACGGCGGAGCGTCCGGCCGAGGCGCTCGTCGTCCTCCGCGATGAGCACGCGCATGCTGCAAGTGTGGGGTCGGAACCTGACGTCAACGTGACAAGAACTGGGGGCCACGGGTCAGGGCAGCGTCAG
This sequence comes from Candidatus Dormiibacterota bacterium, assembly GCA_003135895.1. Taxonomy (GTDB): domain Bacteria; phylum Chloroflexota; class Dormibacteria; order Aeolococcales; family Aeolococcaceae; genus Palsa-851. The sequence continues at coordinate 46,007 of PNBE01000105.1, read as the reverse complement.
GTCTGACGACCAGCATGGCTGTCAAGAGAGCCGGCCACAAGCTGCCGGTTCGACAATCGAAAGGAGACCGTCGATGACAGTCAACTCACACAAGCCCCGGATCGCCCGGCGGCTGGCGCTGCTGGGCGCCAGCACGCTGCTTGGGGCAACTGGCCTCAGCACCTACCTGGTCGTCAGCGCCAGCTCGGCCAAGCCCGTCCGCGCCACCAGCACCGCTGCTCACGTGGTCGCGGCCGTCCCGGCCAAGGTGGCTCCCCGAGCGGCAACCACCCCAGCCGACCCGGACACGATCCAGCAGGGAGACCAGACGGGTCAAGACCAGTCGGGTCAGAACCAGTCCGGTCCGCAGGACACTTCAGGGGGTCCGGACACCACCACCGGCTCGACAGCCGAGTCGACGGGATCTGAGTCCGACGGCCCCGGCGGTCACACCGATCCTGCGGGCAGCGCAGGACAGCAGGGCGATTTCAACAACTAGCCGGCCCTGGACGGGCGGGGCGCGGTCGCGAGCCGCGCCCCGCTCTCACCGCCGCGGTACGCCAGCCCTGGACTGCGACAGAGTTCAGGTGTCGTTCTGGCTCAAGTGCGAAGGGTTGGCGGCCTCTGGGCCGGGTCGGTCTCTTCGACGACGACCGCGGCTGGATCCGGGGCAGCCCAGGCTCCGCGGGTGTAGGCGAGATGACGGACGATGCTGGCGTCGGCGAGCGCCTCATCCCCGGTCTCGATGGCGGTCAGCATCTCGAGATGCAGGCGAGCTGATTCGATCAGGCCTCCAGCATTGGCGAGCGACTGCAGCCCGTACAGGCGAGCCTGGTCGCGCAGTCCAACGATGATCTCGGTGAGGCGTTGGTTATCACCGAGGGAGAGGAGTTCGGCGTGGAACCTGCGATCGGCGATGAGGAAACGGCGCACGTCGCCGCGTGCGGCCTCGCCCTCGATCTGCTCCGCCAGCTCGCGGAGCCGGTTCAGATCTGCGTGGAGTCGGCTGGCCGCGAGCCGGACAACGGCGGGACGCTCGAGGAGCATGCGCAGGTCGTAGAGCTCATCGAGCTCGCGCTCGGAGCGGAGCGGCACGCGGAACCCGCGATTCGGCACCACCTCGATGAGATTGGCGCCGACGAGATCGAAGAGCGCCTCGCGAATCGGGGTGGCTGAGACACCGAATTTGCTTTCGAAGAAGGCAACCGGGTAGATCTTCCCGGCCTCGAACTCGCCGGCGGCGACGCTCGCCCGGATCGATTGCGACGCCTGGTCGCGCAGGCTCGAGCGATCCAGTGGTGCGAGTTGCGCGGAGCGACGACCGGTGGACAGGCGCTTAGCGGTGCTGGCCGAGTGGGATTTCATCTTTGTCTGGGATTCACAGGAGTCAGAGCCCTTCGCTGAGGGCACAAGCATGGCCTGTGACCCACCCCCTTTTGGTGGGCCTTCTTGCGGTTGGTGGCGGTTCCTCGGAGTCCCGAGAGGCGAGCAGCCCGGCAACGCTTGACTCGCATCATTCACCTTGGTACGGTGCGGCCCACGCATTCTATATTTCATAGAAGGCGGAGGGGGCGGTTTCGTTCCCCGCGGAGCAGACAGATCGGCATGACGGGGTGACCAGGGTGATTGACCTGCTCGTGACTGGAGGCGACGTCGTCTCGGCGTCTTCGACCGCTCGTCTCGATGTCGGCGTCGACAACGGGAAGATCGCCTTCCTTGCATCACCGGGGGCGCTGGAGGTCGAGGCGAGGCGGGTCATCGACGCCACCGGTCAGTTCGTCATCCCTGGCGGCGTCGACGCGCATGTCCACTTCGGCTTCCCCCTCTCGTCCGAAACGATGTCGCAGTCGGCGGCGGCCGGATCGCGAGCCGCGGCATTTGGCGGCACGACAACGTTCATCGACTTCGCGCGCCAATCGGATGACGGCAGTCTGCTTGCCGCGATCGACAAGAAACGTGACGACCTCAAGGTCGACAAGCCATCGATCGATTACGCCCTGCACGCGATGATCACCGGTCTCAGCACGCTCGATGTGCTTGACGAGATACCCGAAGCGATTGCTGATGGAGTGAGCTCGTTCAAGATGTTCACGACCTTCACGTCCACGGGGGGGCCGGGGGTCGGCGACCTCTACTCGGATGACGGTCGCATCTGGGGCGTGATGACCCGGGCCGCTCGTCACAACGGCATCGTGATGGTGCATTGCGAGGACGACTCGCTGATCGCCCACAACATCCACTGTCTGTACAAGGAAGGGCGGGAGCAGGCATCACATGTCGCGGAAGCGCGCACCGCGGTCGCCGAGGAGGCGGCCATCCGCCGCATGCTCCTGCTTTCACGGCGAACGAATTGCCCGCTCTACGTCTGCCACATCACCTCGCGATACGGGATGGAGGCGGTCTTCGAGGCGCAGGGAGCGCGCGTGCCCGCCTTCGGCGAGGTGTTGCACCACAACCTCAGCCACACTGAGGAGAAGTACGCGCTTCCCGAGGGCCCGCTGTTCCACACGTATCCGGGGCTCAAGTCACTGGATGACCAGCGTGCGCTGTGGGAAGGCGTGATCGACGATGTGGTCGCCAGCGTGTCGTCCGACGACTTCACGTTCCCGCGTGATGTGAAGCTCGCGGGAACGACGGTGGACACCGTCAGCGCGGGCCACAATGGCATCGAGACCCGCATGGGCGTGTTCTTCTCCTCGTCGGTCGCCCTCCGCAAGATGTCGATCAACCGCTACGTTGGCCTGACATCAGAGGGACCCGCCAAGGTCTTCGGACTCTTCCCGCGCAAAGGATTGATCGCGCCGGGGAGTGATGCCGACATTGTGCTCATCGATCCGCATGCGGACCACCTCATTGAGCAGGGTGGCCTGCATTCGGATTGCGATTACAGCGTGTGGGATGGCTGGCATTGCACCGGCTATCCGACGACCACGATCCTGGGTGGGAACGTCCTGGTGGAGAACGGGATGTGGACGGGGCAAGAGGGACGCGGCGCGTTCGTCCCGAGCGGCCTGCCGGGCGAGCCTTGAGCTGCAGGGGCGCCGAGCAATGGGCCCGCTGACGGGGCTGCAAGTTCTCGAGCTCGGGAACATGATCGCCGCGCCTACGGCGGGCTGCCTGTTTGGTGACTTCGGCGCGCGGGTGGTGAAGGTCGAACATCCGGTGCTCGGTGACGACCTGCGGCGCTGGCCGCCGGCCAAGGACGACGTTCCGCTGTGGTGGAAGGTCACCAACCGCAACAAGGATCTGATCACGCTCGATCTGAGCAAGCCGGCGGGACAGGAATTGTGCCGCCGGATCGTGAGCCGGTTCGACGTGCTCATCGAGAATTTCCGTCCAGGGACGCTGGAACGGTGGGGCCTCGGCTACGATGTCTTGTCGGCGATCAACCCCCGGCTGATCCTGGTGCGCATCAGCGGCTACGGTCAGACAGGTCCGTACGCAAAGCGTCCGGGCTACGGGACGGTTGCGGAAGCGATGAGCGGCGTGCCGTCGTTCACCGGTGCGCCCGACGGTCCGCCGACGCTCTCCGCGTTTCCGCTGGTCGATTCCCTGGCGGGAATGTTCGCCGTTCAGGCCGCGATGATGGCCATCTACGAGCGCGATGTCGCCGGGTCCGGCCGGGGCCAGGTGATCGACGTGAGCTTGTTCGAGTCGATGTTCCGCTTGCTCGACTCACAGGTGATCGGCTACGACCAGCTCGGTCTCATCAAGCAGCGCATGGGCAATCGCATGGCCGAGGACTCACCGCGCAACGCGTACCGAACCTCTGATGGTGAGTATGTCGCGATCTCGGCGGGGTCACAGCGCACCTACGCGCGTCTCGCTCAGGCGATCGGTGACCCGGTCATGAGCAGCGATCCACGCTTCGCGACCAACGAAGCTCGATGTCTGAATGCCGACGTCCTCGACGACATCGTGGCGCAATGGTTCGCCGGCCGAACGCTGCGTGAAGCCATCGAACAACTCGAAGCAGCGGATGTGGTCGCAGGCGCTGTGTATGACATCGCCCGGATCTTTGCCGACCCACACTACGCCGCGCGTGAGGCGATCGTGGGGGTACCCGACCCCGATTTCGGCGAGATCCACATGCAGGGCGTGGTGCCGAAATTCTCGAGGACGCCGGGGGAGGTCCGTCACCCGGGGGGAGCCAAGGGCGAAGCCGGGCGCGGCTTCTTCTGCGATGAGGTCGGGCTCAGCGAAGCGGAGTGGAGTGATCTGACCACCGCGGGAGTCGTGTAACTCATGAGTCCTCGCGATCCAGCCGCCAAGCGTCCCTTCGAAGGCAATGCGGTCATCGTCGGCTACGGCCAGACCACATACCACAAGCGCCCGGAGTGGTCGACATTGCAGTACTGCATCGAAGCCGTGCGCCTGGCGCTGGACAGCTGCGGGCTGTCAAACGACGACGTTGACGGCCTCGGCGTCTGCTCATTCATGCTTCCCCCGGACAACACGGCGACGCTCGCCGAGCACCTCGGCATGACATTGACCTGGGGATACCTCGGGACCTTCGGCGGCGCGGCCCAGGTCATCGGCCTGCAGCGGGCCGTCCGCGCCATCGAGGCAGGCGACGCCGAGACGGTGGTCCTCGTCGCCGCCGATGCCTACTCCGTGTCGGCGCATGTGTCGTTGATGGACGACTTCAACAGCGGCATGCGCGAGTACCTGATCCCCTACGGCATGGGCGGGGCGAACGGACTCTTCGCGATGCTGGAGCAGCGTCACCGCTACGAGTACGGCACAACGCGTGAACAACTCGGGAAGCTCGCGGTGACGCAGCGGCGGAACGCCGGCCTCAATCCCAACGCACTCCTGCGCGAGCCGATGACCATTGAGGACTATCTCAACGCTCGCGTCATCTGCGATCCCATCCGCTTGTACGACTGCGTGCTGCCCTGCGGCGGCGGCGAGGCGATCGTGGTCACCAACGTGGAGCGCGCCCGCACGTTGAACCGTCCCGCAATCCGCGTGCTGGCGGGAGGCGAGCGGACCAACTACGGTCCGGACAAGCTGGTGCTCCTCGATGCCGGCTGGAGAGAGTTCGCGCCAACCATGTTCGAGCAGGCTGGGCTTTCACGCAGCGACATCGACATGGTCGAGCTCTACGACGACTACCCGATCATGGAGCTCATTCAGCTCGAAGGATTGGGCTTCTGTGATCGCGGCCAGGGCGGAGCGTTTGTGGAAGAGACGGACATCTCGCTGACCGGGACCCTCCCGATCAACACCGGCGGCGGGCAGCTCTCCTGCGGTCAGAGCGGTGCCGGCGGTGGCGCGATCGGGCTCACCGAAGCGGTGATGCAGCTGCAGGGCGAGGCTGGTGAACGTCAGGTGCCGAATGCGCGCACGGCGCTGGTGAGCGGGTTCGGAATGGTTGGTTACGTCAAAGGGCTGTGCCAGTCGGCGGTGATTCTGGCAACTGAGTAGATCGAGGGAGCCTGCGGAGCCGGGGTGCTCCGCGACAAGGATCTGAACTTCAGTCAACGGCGAGGAGGTAGCGGGCATGGCAGTCAACCAGAGTGTTCAAGGGACTCCGGCCGGAGCCCGTAGCAAGCTGAAGCGCACGGTGGGCTTCTTCGAGGTGATGGCACTGTCGGTCGCGATCATGGGTCCGACAGGATCGATGGCCCTCAACGGATCGCTGACAGCCGCAACCGACGGCACGGCGACGGCACTCGCATTCGTCGGAGCCACCGTGGCGATCGCGCTTGTGGCGTACTCCTTCGTAGAGTTTGGACGGCAATACGCCCACGCCGGCTCGGTGTATATCTTCAACGGACGCTCGTTCGGGCCGAGGTTCGGTTTCCTCTCGGCGTGGGTCTTGCTGGCAGCGTATGCGGTGTTGGCGTTTGCGGTGGCGATCCTCTCGGCTGACTTCCTGCAGTCGTTCCTGGCGTTGCTCGGAGTGACTGTGGACTGGGTCATCCCGGCTCTCGTGTTCCTGGCCCTGATGTGGATCCTCGTGCACCGCTCGGTGCGATTCTCGACGCGGACGAGCCTGGCGATCGAGGGAGTCTCGGTGGCCGTGATCCTGGTCCTGGTGGCCATCGTGCTCGGGCGGGGAGGAGCTCACGGACTCAGCACAGTCCCCTTTCAGATCGGCAGTGCGGGCGTATCGGCGGTCGGACTTGCGAGCGTGTTTGGATTTCTCTCCTTCGCAGGATTTGAAGGTGCGGCCACGCTTGGTGAGGAGACCCAGAACCCGCGTCGCGCCATACCGCGCGCGCTCGCAGCCGCGGTACTGGTGACCGGTATCTTCTACATCCTGGTGATCTACATGCAGGCTGAGGGATTTGGCACCGATTCGAAAGGGGTCGCCGCCTTCGCGTCGTCCGCCACCCCACTGGCCGACGTTGCCAAGAACTACGTCGGCACCTACATGGCCGCGATCATCGACCTGGGAGCGATGGCGTCTGCCTTCGCGTCTGGAGTCGGATTGTTCGTGGCATCGTCGCGCATGCTCTTCGCCATTAGCAGGGACGGCTTTGGTCCCCGCTCACTGAGCGCCGTGCATCCCAAGCACGCGTCGCCGTACATCTCGGTGGCGACACTCGTGGTGATCGGAGCCGTCGTCGTCGTGGTGCTGCGTCTGTTGGGCCTCAACGCCGTTGCCGGCTTTGGCGACCTGGGTACCATCGGTGTGCTCGCTCTGCTGGTGGTGTACATCGCCTCACAGTTCGCGGCCATCCGGTTCTTCGCCAAGAGCGGCATCTGGCACGCCGTCCAGTTCCTCATTCCGATCGCGGCGATCGTGATGCTCGGCTACACGCTCTATTCGAACGTCTACCCGGTACCACCCGCCCCTGCTCAGTTCTTCCCCTACATCGTGGCCGCGTGGATCGTCATCGGGATCGCGATCGTCTTTGCGGTGCCGGGGTTGTCGGCCAAGATTGGGGCCAGCTTCACGGAAGGCCGGGCAGGTGAGATCGTGCGCGGAGACAGCGAACTCACGCCATGACCGGCCACATCAGCTCCAGCTAGGAAGAGTGTCTTGTCCATCTCGATCATCACCACAGGCGGAACCATCACCCAGGTGTTGGGGGGACCCGAGCTTCGGCATCTTGGCGGTGCCGAACTCGTGTCGGGTCTCCCCGAGGGTTTCGGGACGATGGCTGCCGTCGAGGTCGAGGACCTGATGGACCTGCCGAGCACGTTTGTCGGTCCGGACGAGATGCTCCGCATTGCCGCGGCGGTGAGACGTCACATCGAGCGCGACGATGTCGACGGCGTCGTGGTCACCCACGGCACCGCGACCATCGAGGAGACGATCTACTTTGTGGACCTTGTCGTGGACTCGACCAAACCGATCGTCTTCACAGGTGCACAGCGCTTTCCCGGCACCGCCGGGTACGACGGCCACCGGAATCTCCGTGATGCGATAACGGTCGCGTGTACTCCCAGCCTGGCGGGTGCCGGCGCCGTCCTGGTGTTCGACGGCGAGATACATGCGGCGCGTGAGGTAGCCGAGGTGCACCCCACGGCGACCGCGGGGTTTCAGAGTCTCGACTCCGGGCCAATCGGACGCGTGGACCTCGACCGCGTGGTGGTCACGCGGGTGCCGCTCCGTGAGCGAGCGTCCCATCAGGTGCGAGAGCCTCTTGCACGCGTTGATCTGCTGACCTGCTACGCGGGAATGTCCGCTGACGTGGTTCGCGCCGTCGGTGCGTTGGGAGGACCCGGCTTGGTGGTCGCCGGCATGACGTCCGGCGCGGTCCCCCCGGCGCTGATGCCGGCACTTCGCGACCTGATGGAACGCGGAACCGTGGTGGTACTGACCACGCGGTGCGCGTCGGGGCGCGTGGTCAGGCGATCGGGTGCCCTCTACGATGGCGTCACCGGCTACGGATCTGATCTCGACGCGCTCGGAATCGCCCTCAGTGACCTGGCGCCGTTGAAAGCCCGCTGCCGGTTGCTGGTGCTCCTCAGTGCGGGACTTGCGCGTGAGGAGGTGCGTCGACTCATGGACACGGCGGCATAGAAGCGAATGGCGACATCCGATGGTCTCGCTGATCAAGAAGGAGGACACGAGCATTACTGAGGAAGCGACCCACCCCGTGCTCGAGCACGCCGGCAGCGGTATTCCCACACCGACGCTCTTCGAATGGAACCGTCCCTTCTTCGAAGGCGGACTCCAGGGGAAGCTGAGGCTGCAACGATGCGCGCGGTGCAAGCAGCTGATCTACTACCCACGGATGCTGTGCCCGCGGTGTTTCTCGCCTGACTACGAGTGGGAGCAACTCTCCGGGCGGGGCACCGTCTACTCATTCGCGATCGTCTGGCGCCCGAATCATCCGGCGTTCACGGATCAGATTCCCGTCTTGCTCGCGGTTGTGGAGCTGAGCGAGGGTCCGCAGATGGTCAGCACGTTGCTGGGGTGTGCGCCTGAGCAGGTCTCTATCGGTATGGAGGTATCGGTCGTCTTCGACACCATTGCCCCGGATGTCGCGTTGCCCAAGTTCGTACCGCAGACGTGAGGCACGAACCGCACGTGAACGCGTGGTGATGGCTCTTCGCCTGATCAGCGCTGAGGACATCGCGCGGACACTCTCCATCGGCATGGCAGCCGATGTGCTCGCGACGGCATTCCGGAGTCGACAGAGCGGTCCACCATCGGGGCGTCAGCATCTCCCTTTTGCTGATGGCGAGCTGCTGATCATGAGCGCGGTCCACAACGCCGGGAACGGCAGCTCGTATGCCGGCGTCAAGGTGGTCAGCGTGCGCAACAAGAATCTTGAGATCGGCATGCCGTCGGTGCATGCGGCCTACGCGCTCTTCGGCGGCGAGTCGCTGGCCCCGCTGGCGCTGGTCGACGGCGCGGCTCTCACCGGGTTTCGCACCGCCGCGGTATCGGCGCTGGCGACGCGCATGCTGGCGCGCGATGATGCCGCGAACGTCGTGATCTTCGGCGCCGGCGTCCAGGCCGAGGCGCATCTGACGGCGATGGCCGCGGTACGACCGGTGCGTGAGGTCACCATCGTCAACAGGGATGCGCACCGGGCGGCGCTGCTCATCGACCTGGCTCATGTCCTCGGTCTCGAGGCGCGACGCGGGGATGCCACCAGCGTCGCTGGAGCCGATATCGTGTGTACCTGCACCACCTCGCCCACGCCCGTCTTTGACGGCAATCTCCTCTCGCCGGGAACGCACATCAATGCGATCGGTTCCTATCTCCCGGACGTCCGCGAACTTGACGATGTCACAGCACGGCGAGGACGGTGGTTTGTCGAAGAGCACACCCGGGTGTCCGAGGAATCGGGCGACGTCCTCCTGCCAATTGCCAACGGCACCGTCGCTGCCGACTTCGTGGTCGACGACCTCTTTGGGTTGTGCGCCGGTGGCGCGGGGCGCACCTCAGCCGAGGAGATCACCGTCTTCAAGTCCGTCGGTCTCGCCGTCGAAGACCTTGCAATCGCCGAAGCGCTGTTCAGAGCCGAGAGCTGATGCCTCGAACGACTTCGGGAACTGTCCCCGCGGGGATCACGCGCCCGAATGCAGTTGAGGTCGATCTCGACGCCGTCACCCACAACCTGCGCGCGATACGTTCTGAGGCCGATGCGGGCACCAAGATCTTCGGCGCGGTCAAGGCGAATGGATATGGCCTCGGACTCCCTGCCGTCGCTGAAGCGATCGTCGCCGGCGGTGGCGATGGTTTCGGACTCAGCGACCCGGCGGACGCGCTCAAGATCCGGCGTGCCGGGATCGACGCTCCGATCCTCATGTATGGAGGCATGCTTCCCGGCGCGGAGGCGGGCGCGTTCGCGCGACGTTGGGGAGCCATGCTGTCGGTCGCCGAGCTGGAAGCAGCGGTGGCGGTGGAAGGATCGGCCAGGAGTCGCACCGACGTGATCGTCGAGGTCGACGTGGGACTCGAACGACTCGGCGTCGGGGTCGATGACGCGGCGGAGCTGGTGAAGACGGTCAATCACGTGCCCGGCGTTCGGCTGATGGGGATTACGACGCATCTTCATGGCATTGGACCCGCGGAGTATCTGGAATGGCAGCTCGCCCGCTTCAAAGACGTCGTCGATACCGTCGCGATCGAGGGGGTGGATCTGGAACTGCGCCTGGCCGAAAGCAGCGCGACACTGGGAACCGGCTCGCATCAATCGCTCAATGCAGTCGACCCCGGACATCTGCTCTACGGGCTGATACCGCGTGGGAGAGCCGACCGACCATCCTGGTTGCGCAGCGCCTTGATCGGCGTGACCAGCCGGATCCTGCAGGTCAGATCGGTCAGCCGCCACGAGTTTGTGTCGGAGTCACCGCTGGTCGCGGAACAGCCCACCCGCATCGGGGTGATCCCGATGGGCAGCGCCGACGGCTTGCGGTTGCTGAGTTGCGGCGAGGTGCTGGTGCGCGGTCGGCGTTGCCGGATCGTGGGTGGCATGTCGCTGGAACACACGCGCATCGATCTCTCGGTGGTCCCCGAGGCTGAGCGCGGAGACGAGGTGATGGTGGTGGGGAAGCAAGGGGAGCAGGAGATCACGCCGCAGGAAGTGGAGCAGGCCAACGCGCTCGGGAGCGCCGGACTGGGAGTGGTCGCTGCGGCGTCGGTGCGACGTGTTTATCGTGAGCCGCGATGACCGCATCGGCGACCACGCGTATTCTTGGCGGGCATCGAACCGGCCGCCACGGGGGATCGTCATGACACCAGACCAACTCCAGATTGACCTCACGGCTGCACTCATCGACCGTCAACTCCTCACCCACCCCTTCTACCGGCGTTGGGAGGCGGGCACGCTTGGTCCCAACGAGCTCGGCGCGTACGCCGCGCAGTACCGGCATTTCGAGGGAGCACTGCCAGGCATCCTCCGGACGTTGCTCACGCGCCTCGAGCCCGGTTCGGCGGCGGACCTGGTTCGACGCAACCTGGCCGACGAGGAATCGAATCCCGAGCCGCACGTCACGATGTTCGCGGGGTTTGCGAACGCCGTCGGCTCGCTCGACACACCGCCCAGCGACGCCACCGAGTCCTTGCTGCGGACATACCGGGACCTCGTTGCGTCAAGCGCTGAGGAGGGATTGGCCGCGGTGGTCGCCTACGAGATGCAGTCGCCGGCGATCGCGGCGTCCAAGGCTGATGGCCTTCGGCGCAACTACGGGATCGACGCGCAGGGAACCCGTTTCTGGGATCTTCACGCCACCATGGACGACGACCATGCCCGCTGGGGCATCGAGGCGCTGGCCGCACTGGATGTACCGGGGAGCCGGGTCGTCGATGCTGCTCGGTCCGCGGCCGATGCGTGGTGGGCCTTCCTGGACGAGCGCGAGGTCGCGGCGACGCCTCTGCCGGTGTGACACAACCCTCCACGGCGAGATGGGGGCCTAACGGCTGCCTGCACGCCGCGACGTGGCACGATCAGTGGAGCGCGCACGATCACCGCGGCGCAGATCCGCAACAATCGGCGTGTGATCGAGGTGTCTGACCACCGCCCCGCGGCCGACCGCTACGCATCGATGAGCTACCGCCGCTGCGGGCGCAGCGGCCTCCTTCTGCCGGCCGTGTCCATGGGCCTCTGGCACAACTTCGGCGACGACCGATCACTGGACGGGCAGCGAGCCATCCTTCGCCGTGCGTTCGACCTTGGCATCACCCACTTCGACCTGGCGAACAACTACGGGCCACCGTACGGTAGTGCTGAATCGAACTTCGGCCGCATCCTGAGCACCGACTTTCGCGGGTACCGCGATGAGCTGGTGATCTCAACAAAAGCCGGGTGGGATATGTGGCCCGGCCCTTACGGTGACCTCGGCTCTCGAAAGTATCTCCTGGCCAGCCTGGACCAGAGCCTGAAGCGGCTCGGCGTCGACTACGTCGACATCTTCTACCATCACCGCTTCGACCCGAACACCCCGCTCGAAGAAACGCTGGGGGCGCTGCACTCCGCCGTCCAGCAGGGCAAGGCTCTCTATGTCGGAATCTCGTCCTATTCCGCCCAGCGGACGGCTGAAGCCATCGCCATCCTTCGCCGGCTCGGCACCCCGCTCCTCATCCACCAGCCGTCGTACTCGATGCTCAACCGCTGGATCGAACAGGGCCTGCTTGATGTGCTCGGCACCGAGGGAGTCGGGTGCATCGCGTTCTCTCCGCTCGCCCAGGGGATTCTCACGGACCGGTACCTCCACGGCATTCCCGAGGATTCGCGTGCTCGGGAGAATTCCTCGCTCACCCACGACATGCTCAGCGACGACATTCTGGCCCACGTGCGAGCGTTGACCTCCGTGGCAGAGCGGCGCGACCAGACCCTTGCCCAGATGGCCCTCGCCTGGGCGCTCCGCGACCCACGCGTCACGTCGGTGGTCATCGGTGCGAGCAGCGTGGCCCAACTGGAGCAGAACGTCGCGGCTCTCGGCCATCTCGACTTTTCCGCTGACGAGCTGGCCGAGATCGATCAACACGCTGTCGATAGCGGCATCGACTTGTGGCGGGGTCCGGCGACTTCCTGAAGCTAGCGAGAGCCGCTGCGGTCTTCCATCTCCCAGGCGTGGTCGAGCGCGTGCCAGGCGAGGCGGCGGCCCCTCCGCCGCGCGGTCCCTTGCGAAGGACAGTGGGTGGCGTCAGGTCGCCGCTACTGCGCTCGCCATCGTCAGGCGCTTTCCGCAGTAGGAGGATGGCCGAGTATCGGGTGTCGGTGGCTGTCGCGTCAAGCGCTTGACACGCGCCAGACGAAAAGAGTACGACGTGTAGTCGATCAAGGGGAAACGCGGGTGACGCCCGCACATCGGGAGGCCAGGATGTCTGTTTTCGCGCCACGCAAGGTTCGCTCGTCCATCGCAGGCATCGCGGGGATCGCATCCCTCGTTGCCCTTGCGGTTTCGGGGTCGCAGGTCGGCGCCGCCCCGGGAGTCTCAGGGGCAGCCGCTCGTGAGATCAATCTCCGTGCATTGACCGCGAACTCTCACCAGGCGGACGCGCTGAGCATTCAAGAAGCGAGCGCCTACAGCCTGGAGCGTACCGCTCCCGCTCTCACCGTCTCGGGACGGGCGCTTGCGGCCGCCGAGGCGCAGGCTGCTGCGCTGCCGAGCCTCGGGGGACGCTGGACGCAGTTGACCACTGGCACAGACAGTGCACAGCCGCCGGGCTATACCGACCCGATCTGGTCGAATGCCGGCGCAGGCTTCCGCAACGTCAGCGGGCGGGCGACCGCGCTTGCGGCCGATGGGAGCACGCTCTACGCAGGATTCGCCGACGGCGGTGTCTGGAAGTCCACGGATGCGGGCCAGAACTGGACGCCGATTTTCGATCAGGGTGCCACGCTGTCGATCGGTTCGCTCGCGGTCAATCCCGCGGACCACTCGTTGTGGGTGGGCACAGGTGAGGCCAATACCAACGCCGACTCCTACCAGGGCCAGGGGGTCTTTCGGTCCACCAACGGTGGTGCGTCCTTCTCGCTCGTCGGCGGCGGCGAGCTCTCCGGGTTCACCAGCTACCGGCTGGTGTTCGATGGCCAGGGGAACGTCTACGACGCCTCGAACAATGGCCTCTGGCGCCGGAGCGCGACCAGCATTCACTCGCCCTGGACCCTGGTGCTCAAGCCGGATCCGAACCCCACCAGCAATCCCTACCAGACCTCGTTCATCACCGATGTGGTCGTCGAGCCGGGATCCGGTGGCGCAACCGTGCTTGCTGCCGATGGGTGGCGCGGCCAGGGCAACCCGCCGGCCGACACCGCATTCAACGGCTTCTATCGGTCCACCAACCACGGACAGGCAGGAACGTTCAGCGAGCTCACCCTGAGCGGTGCCATCAACGCCGGCGACATCGGACGCACCACGTTCTCGTATTCGAGTGATGGTTCGAAGCTGTACGCGATGATCGAGGCGCCGTCGACACTCGGCCTTCAGGGGATTTTCGTTTCAGCGAATGGCAATCCCAGCGGGCCATGGACGCTCGTCGCCAGCTCGACCACGCTCTGCAACTCGGGTTCGGGCGGCTGCTCGACCGGAGTCACACCCGGGGTGCAGGCCTGGTACAACCAATTCCTGGTCGTTGACCCGAACAACGCCAAGCACCTGTTCGCCGGCCTCGAAGAGGTCTATCAAAGCTTCGACGCGGGCAAGACCTGGACCACCATCAACCCGTACTGGAACTACGCGTTCCCGTGTGATGCGACCAACACGTGCGCGCTGGTCACTCACCCTGATCAGCACGCGGTGCTGATCGTTGGCAGCACCGTCTACATCGGCAACGATGGTGGCGTCTACTCACGCGGGCTTGGCAACCACGCCGCGAACGGAGGATGGACTGACCTCAACAAGACCCTCCTCACCCTGCAGTACTACGACGCCGAGGCCGGTGCCAGCAAGGCCGGTCTGGCGGAGTGGGGCGGTCTTCAGGACAATGGCACGACATTCCTTCATGCCGGCTCGCACCACAGCATCACACCGGCCGGCGGCGACGGTGGCTACGTCATCGTGAATCCGAACAACGCACAGGATGCGGTCGGCGAGTATGTGGACCTGAACCCCTACTTGACCACGGATGGCGGCCATACATTCACCACCATCACGCCGTCGTGCTTTGATGCCGTCGCGCCGCCGATCGCCGGTTGCGATCCAACTCCTCGCTTCATCGCACCCCTCGCGGTTGACGTGAACAATCCAACCCACTGGGTGTTCGGTGGTGAATATGTCTGGAACGACACGGCCGGCTGGTCGACTGTGTGCGCGGGTACGACATGCGACCTCACCAACGTGCACGACACTGGAACCGGTCACTCGATCACGGCGCTCGCCGTGAACGGGGCCGTGACCTACGCCGGGTGGTGCGGTAGCTGCAATATCGGAGGGGCCACACCCTTCGCGTCAGGCATCGACACGAACTTCGGCGGCACCTGGCACACGATCAGCGCACCGAATCTGCCCAATCGCTACCTTGGCGGACTCACCGTTGATCCGGCCAATCCCGCGCACGTGTTCGCCGTCTACAACGGATACTCGCGGCGCTGGATTCCCGGCGGCGGCACGGGACACGTCTTCGAATCGACGAACGGCGGCGCCACCTGGACCAACATCTCGGGCAACCTGCCTGACGTGCCGAGCGACGCGCTCGTGTTCAGTGGTGGGAAGTTGCTCCTGGGCACCGACATCGGCGCCTTCATCGCCAATGCGGGCAACGGCGTCCACACCGCGTGGTCGCGCCTGGGCTCGAACCTTCCCAACACATCGTTGAACAACCTTCGCCTCGATCCGGGCGGCTCGTCTGTGCTTGCCGCCACCCATGGCCGCGGGCTCTGGCGGATCCAGGTTCCGTAAGGAGACAAACTGGTCCCGGAGGCCCGCTACGCGCGGCCTCCGGGACCCTCTTTCGCTCGCCGGTCACCGATCAACGGGGGATGGCGACGTCACCCGCGCCTGGCCGACCAGGTCGATTGCCTCGCTCCCCACGTCGACCCTGCCGAGCGAACGTGCGAACTCAAGGCAGTCGAGGCGCGTGAAGCGAAGGTGCCTTCCCGGTGTGCGCCACGCGCGCAGACGTCCCTGGGCGACCATCCGGCGCAGGACCGTCCGCGACAAGCCGCAGAGTCTCGCCGCCTCGCCAATCTGGATGAACCGAACTTCTGACTCCGCCACGGCCGTCTCTCCAGCTGATCGACGCTAGATCCGGCGCTTCTGCCCCGCATTGTAGAGACGGTCTCGCAGATTTGTGACACCACTCCAAGGGCGCGCCACTCGACTGGGCGCACCGAGCTGGCATGGCCCTTGACAACGCGTCTGGGCGAGGACTAGCGTGCGTTTGCTCACTTGAGCGCATTTGCCACGAAGGGCGGTTAGCAGGAGGGCCAGCCATGAGGACGGGGCATCAGACAGGAGGGGAGCCCCTCGAGGCTCCGGGGAGCCGAACGCGCGGTCCCCGGGCCAGACACCGCCCAACGTTCCTGGTCGCTGCCGCCGGCCTCGTGCTGGGGTCGGTGGTGGCGGTCACAGGTCCAACTGCAGCGGCCGCCAAGACTGCGGTGCACAGCAGCGCGCTGGGGAGCGCCGGCGCGTCGCATCTCCAGACGGGCAGCCTCAAGCTCGCCGGGCACACCGGCGCCGTCGTCTCCGCCGCGGCCACCAGGTCGGTGAGCCGCGCGACACCACGCAGGGCGCTTCCCAGCCTCGGCGCCGGGCGGCGGACCACCAGCCGTGCGGTGTCTGCTGTCATAAGTCCGTTTCCCACGGTGAGCTGCGCCCCGGCCGGCCCGGGATGCAACACCATCAGCGGGAGTGGCGGCGCGAAGTCGAACCGCCTGGGTTTGGCGGCCACCGCCAACGGCGGGCTCTTCGGCGAGGATATCGAGCCTCCGGACCAGGGCCTGTGCGCGGGGAACGGCTACGTGATGGAGTCGATCAACATCGGCGAAATCCGGGTTTTCAACGCGAAGCTGGCGCCGGTCTCGGGCATCACCGCACTCGACAGTCTGATGGGCCTCACCGGGCTCGGCTGGAGCAGTGGCGGCGACGTCATGTGCGAGTACGACGCGGCCAACGGTGGACACTGGTTCATCACCGAGATCGTCTCGACGACCACCAGCCCCTTCACGGGTTGCTTCATCGGCGTGTTTGACAGCTGTCGAGAAGGCATCGCCGTGAGCACCAACAACAATCCGCTCTCGACGTCCTGGAACATTTTCTTCCTCGACCCGAACGCCTTCAGCCCGACCGCCCCCGGCGCCGGACACCTGCTGAACGACTACGGGAAGATCGGCATGACTCGAGATGCGTTGCTGTTCTTCTACGATGAGTTCAACCTGAGCGGCTCCCTTCCCCCATGTCCATCCTTCGGATGCGACCAGTTCAACGGAGCTCAGGAGTTCGCCATCCAGAAGAGCGCCCTCGAGTTGGGCTTCCTGAGCGCGAATCTGGTGCACGAGAACATGGGCACTGATCCGTTCATCCAGCCCCCCGATGGCAGCTGCTTCAGCGGATCGACAGCCGGAGTTACCTGCTGGTATCAGGTGATTCCTGCAAATTCGGCCAGTGGCCAGTTCGACAACAACTACGGCGGCACCGGATTCATGGCCGCGACGCTCGACTTCAACTCGTTCACATTCGGGAACGGTCCTGGGGACAATCGAGCCGCCGCGTTCTACTGGACCGGGCTCTCGAACCTCAACAGTCTGGGATGTTCGGCGTGCAGTCTCATCTCGTTCGGTGGGCAGTTGTTCACCGGTCTCGAGTCGTACATCGACAGCGGGCAGGGATGTCTCGCCAGCGGTGGGAACCCATGCGGGCTCGCTGCCCAGCGGCTCGGCGTTCTGGACGACGGCACGAACTGCGGCGCACTAGGGCTTGCCTCCGTCGCGAGCTGCCCGGAACAGGGGCTCGCAACCAACGGGGACGGCGTGACCCAGGCATCGTATGCGGGAGGTCAGATCTGGTTTGCCGCCAACACCCTGATCGATGAGACCTTCGGTACGAGCAGCGAGACCCATGTGGGCGCGGCGTACTTCGTCGTCGGCACCAGCGCGTTCGTCGGAGCCACCCACCTGCTCAACCTGACGAGCCAGGGATACGTGGCAGCGGCGCACGAGGACATCGCATTCCCGGATCTTGTCGGCGGCAGCGCTGCCGAGGGGGCGCTCATGTCCTTCACGCTCTCGGGCAATGGCGGACCCACAGCAGCGGACGGCGGCGGATTCTTCCCGAGCAGCGCCTACGGCCGCGTGACTGCATCGTCTGGCGGGCTCGTGGGAAGCACCATCCATGTCACCGCTTTGGGCAGGGCACCCCAGGATGGCTTCAGTGAGTATCAAGGCCTCCCCGGCCCGATCCGGCCCCGCTGGGGCGATTACGGCGCGGCCGTTTTCCTTCCCGGTAGTGGGTTCTACTTCGCGTCGGAGATGATCCAATACCCCAACTGCAACCCGGCGTACTTCCTCAATGTCGATCCGTCCTGCGGTGGGACGAGAGATCCGTTCGCGAACTTCGGCACATCGATCAACTGGGCAAAGTAGTCCGAAGTAACTAGATCTGCCTCTGGGGCGGCGGCAACGCCGCCCCAGCTGGGCGGATCATCGGCCCCTCAAACGCCCAGACTGAGCTGGCCACCGCCGAGCGGATATGCAGCTGCATCCGGGTGAACGAGCACTGCGCCGGCACGCTGCCGATCAGCCAACCGCCGCCCGACCTCGCGGAGGGCGAAGACAATTCCCACGAAGGGGTGCCAGAGATAGAGCGCGTATGAACGCTGCCCGAGCCAGCGCGCCGGCGCGGTGGTGAGCGGCCAGAGCTCGTGCTGCGAAAGCCCGGCGACGATCAGGCTGCCGAGCAAGGTCGTCGCAGTCAGCTGAAAGACCAGCGGGAGGGGGTGGAGGGCGAGCACGAGGACGGCCAGGGACGCAAGGATGGTCGCGGGTTTCGGGATGCGAGGGAGCAGCCCGCATTGCACGAGCAGCGCGACACAGCACCCCGCGAGGAGCTGATCGGCGCGAGTGTCCGAACCCATGTAGACCCTGACGACGGTTGCTCCGAAGAGCGCGAGACCAAAGCAGGTAGAACTGCTCCTCGACGGAGAGCGACCACGCCTGAGCCGCGGGGTCTCTGATCAGCCCGGCCCCGCCGACGCCGCCCGCCGCGACGATGTGCCAGTTCTCGGCATAAAGCAGGCTACTGAGGACGGTGCTGTGCACGATCTGGAGACCCGATGCGGGGGCGAACACCCGGGCCCAGACGCATGAGAGACCCCGGCGCGTTTGGCAATTTTGGCGTGATAGAACGGCGGCCGATTACGGGTCATCGGGACCGATTTCGGGGGCTTCCGGCGGGCAACAACTCGTGGCAGGTGTGGGAACAATCCAGTTGCATCGTTCGGGACGCCTGATACAAGTGCCTCAGACTCTCGACTGATGAGTGGAGGGAGCACCGCCCGTACTGACCCGCCCCCCGACTGTGGTGCGGCGCGCCCGGCCGGACACATCTCAACCCGTAGGTCAGAATCATGAGCATGTTCGGAGTGCCCGAGCCTCCGCCGAACCCCCCGCCCGCGCCTCCGGCGTTCGAGCCTCCCACATCCGTCTCCGGAGCAGACGCGGCGCCTGAGGATCATGAGGATCGCGGCGGACACTCAAAGGTGTTCCGGGCCGCCGCCGCCGGCGGCATCGCTGTCCTTGTGGCTGGTGGGGTGGCCGCAGCAGTCCTGGCCTTCGGCTTGATTCGTGGCAGCGCCGACTCGATGGTGACCTTTGCTCCGAGCGACACGGCCGCCTATGTCAATCTCGATCTGTCGCCGTCGGTGGGGCAGCAACTTGCCCTGAACGACATCCTTGGGAAGTTTCCGGGGCTCGCAGGCTCGTCACGCGACGCCACGGTCAACCACTGGCTCGATTCAGCCCTGCAGCCCTCGGGTCTTTCGCACACCGACGTGCGCTCGTGGCTGGGGTCGCAACTGTCGGTGCTCGTCCTGAAAAGCTCGGACAGCGCCACGCCGGCGGAGGTGTCGTTGCTTGCCAGCACCAACGACACTGGCGCACAGGCAATGTTCGCTAAATACAAATCCGGACCATCGGGCAAGCCCCTGCGCTGGACCACAGCGACCTACGACGGCGTCACCGTGAGTGCGGGAGAGGACTCGTCACTTGGCAGCCAGGTGTGGGCGATCACCGGTCATACGGTCATCGTCGGGACGTCCGAGGCGGCGGTCGATGAGGTCATCGACACCTCACAGGGTAAGCACGCGAACCTGACCTCCCAGACCGATTACACGGCCGTGCAGGCTCGGATCCCCAGCGACCGCATCGCCTTCCTCTACCTCGACATTCCTCGTCTGGGTGCGCTGATCCCGTCCGCCGCTTCGGCAGGGACGACGACAGCGTTGCGCGGCTATCAGGGCGTGGGGGAGGCCGTTGTTGCCGCGTCCGCGGGCATCACCGTGTCGGGCACCATCGACTTCGATGCCGCCAAGCTCAGTGCTGCGGCGCGAGCGACACTCGGCATCGCCGCGCACACGAACGGCGCGCTCGCGTACGTTCCGGAGGGCGCCTTCGGCTTTTTCACCCTCGTGGGCCTGCCGCAGATGCTCAAGAGCCTTGTGTCACTCGCCATCCCAGGTCTTGGTGCAACCGGAGGCCAGGCGCTGGACCAGCTGGGCATCACCGGGTCATCGGGCATCGTCAGCCACCTCACTGGTGACGCGGGCATCGAGGTCGAACAGCTGCCCGGCGCTCATGTCCCATCGGGAGCCCTCCTGATCGCCACCGATGCAACCGGCGCGGCACAAGCCTTCCTGGACCAGCTGGCGACCACGATATGCTCGGCCGCGCATGGATGTGGCTCGCCGGTGGCGACCCAACAGACCTATCACGGCGTGACCGTCTCCACGATCGCAATCACTGGAGCCGACAGCTCGGAGATCAGCCCGTCATGGGCGGTCGACAATGGCTGGGCAATCATCGCGTCAACGCCCGCCGAAGTTCGCGCGGTCATCGACGCCAAGCGCGGCAACAACATCACGACTTCGCCGCAGTATCGCGCGGTCGCCGGCCAGGTGGGCAGCAGCAACAACGGCATGTTCTACCTCAATGTGCAGACACTTGTTGCAGCTGTACGCGCAATCCTCCCGGCGGCCGTCCGTGCGACGTTTGATCAGCAGGTCGCTCCCTACCTGACGCCGGTGCAGGCGATCGGGAGCAGCACGCATTCGTTCAGCGACCACGTCGCCACCTCGGAGTTCGTACTCATCCGATAGCCGGCCGCTGCACGCGGCTCGTGCCCAGTCTCCGAAGAACGGGACTCGCCGTGGACGTGGCGGCGCGAGACTGATCACATTGATCGGCACTGTATTGACATCCTGAGGTCGCCGAGGAGTAGCCGCTCTTCCCGAGCGTTGCTTCAGCGGTTACGCAACCCGATGCCCCGCGCACCGTAAGTCAGCATCGCGCCGGGGAAACGGTGCTTGTCGTTGAGGACGAGGACCTGGTCCGCGATGTCGCCAGCCGAATTCTCACGCAGCAGGGATATCACGTTCTTGCTGCGCGGAGCGGCGCAGAGGCGATGGCGTTGCTCGACGGTCATGTGGGGACCATCCACCTGCTGCTCACCGACGTCGTCATGCCCGGGGCCACAGGAAAGTAAGTTGCGACCATGGTGACCGAGTTGCGCCCCGAAATTCGTGTTCTGTACATGTCCGGCTGCTCGGAGTCAGTGATCGCGTCGCAAGGGGTGATCGACCAGGGGATAACCCTGCTCTCCAAGCCGTTCAGGGCGCCGGATCTCCTCGAGCACGTTCGCGCGGTGCTCGACGCCTGATCACGTTCGGCGGCGTCCTGCCGCTGTAACCCTGGCAGGTATCCGATTGTGGGGACTCCCGCGCCTCGGCATCCCTGGCATCATGCCTTCCGGGCCTCGATGACTCCGCACATCCCAATCATCGAGAATCGACGAAACATCGTCGTTGGAGGTGCAGAACATGAGTGCCATCGTCGTCGCAGCGATTGTCGTCGTGGCCGTGATCGTCTTCGGGCTGCTGCTCTCGATCCGAGTCGTCCAGCAGTACGAGATGGGGGTGCACTTCCGCCTGGGCCGGGTGATCGGCCTCCGGAAGCCGGGTTTGCGGCCGATCGTACCGATCATCGACGTCCTGCGCCGTGTGTCCCTGCGCATCGTCACCATGCCGATCCAGTCGCAGGGGATCATCACGCACGACAACGTCAGCATCGACGTGTCGGCGGTCGCTTACTTCAAGGTCGTGGATGCGGTCAAGTCGGTGGTCGCGATCGAAAACGTTGCGGCCGCCATCAATCAGATCGCGCAGACGACGCTCCGGAAGGTGGTCGGCCAGCACACCCTGGATGAGACGCTCGCCGAGACCGACCGGATCAACCTGAGCATCCGCGAGATCCTGGACACGACGACCTCTGACTGGGGAGTGCTGGTCACCCTGGTGGAGCTCAAGGACATCCAACTCCCGGACAGCATGAAACGCGCGATGGCACGCCAGGCGGAGGCGGAGCGCGAGAAGCGCGCAAAGATCATCGCCGCCGAAGGCGAGGCACTTGCAGCCGACAAGCTTGGAGTTGCGGCCGACATCATGATGGCCCACCCCGTGGCACTGCAGTTGCGCAATCTNNCAGAGCCTGGTGGAGATCGGCGTCGACAAGAACACGACAGTGGTCTTCCCTGCTCCCATCATGAGCACCATCGAGGAACTCGCGAGTTTCATGTCTCGCGAGCACGAGGCGAGCGACGTGGTGCGGACCCCCTCAAGCATGCGTGCGAGAACGCGTACGGTGCAGCGACAGGTGAGCGCCGACGAAGGGGGAGTGCAGCAGGAGCCCGCGGGGTCCTGAGCCGCGCGCGGATCGGCTCACAAGGATCCGTCCGAGCCTGTAACTCCGAGAGCTATTGACATGTGTAGGAAGTCAATGCATGCGTGATGTGGGCGCAGGAGGAACTGTCATGACACGTCCATGGGCTGTCGGTGCGGCCGTTCTGGCTGTCGTCATCATCATCGTCGTCGTCATGGTGGTCGTGATGCACATGAACGGCGCCACTGCCGCTGGTGGCTCGAGCGGCGGCTACGGCTACTGAACCTCCTGGTCGCGGGAAGCTACCGCGCTGTCAGCGCGGCCCAGGACGGGGCAGTACGGGAGGTTCGTCAACAGCGCCATCCACACCCCCACCGCGATCCCGACGGGCACCGACGCCAGTCTCACAATGCTCACCGGAGTCAGTGTCATTCACCGATGGTAGTCGGCGTCGTGTGCGGATGTGTCGATCTGCTCGCCGGACGCGATGTGGACGACGCGCTCATCCGGGCGCTCGGGACCACACGCCGAGCTGGTCCGCGACGGCGCCGTATGTGCAGTCAGGACCCTTGCCGAAGCCCGCGCCTGATTGCAGCCACTTCGAGGTCAGGACTCCGGCCAGTGACGCAGCACGCGGAACTCACCATCGATCCGCTGCCAGAGCTCGAGCCCGGGAGCATTTCTCCAGCCTTTCACCAGCGTGGCGATGGCCCGTAGGTTTCGGGCCAGCGTCAAGGCGGGCGAAGGGACGTAGCGGCCGCGGCTGTCTCGATTCATGCTCCAACCGAATTAACGTCAACGGAGCGCCGATCAGATCATGGGCGGGCGCGGTCATGTGGACCCTGTGCCTGATGCGTCCGATGGACCTCGCCCACGCCCGCCGCCGCCGACCATGCGACGGCCGCAGTCGGCGCATTTGAAACTTGGGCGTTGCGTCACCCAACTCACGTCGACCTGGTCGAAATGCAACCGGACGACCCTCTCGCTGCCGCACCCATCGCAGCGCAAATCGTTATCCTCCCCACTCCCCTGGGGCATCCCACGAGAATGACACGTTCGGCTCGGTTTTACTAGGCGGTCGCCGTGCCGAACCCGACCCCGAGATCGGCGAGAATGGAGCGATGTCGCGGCAGGAGATCGATAGCTATCTGGCGACCCTTGAGGAGCCGAGGCGCTCCACTCTCAGCAAATTGAGAGACACGATCGTCAGCGTCATTCCAGACGCGGAACAGTGCATCTCCTATGGGATGCCGGCGTTCAAGCTGCAGGGGAAGGTCATCGCCGGGTTCTCCGCGTTCAAGAACCATCTGAGTTACCTGCCGCACAGCGGATCGGTCCTGTCAGCAATGACGACCGAGCTCGCCGGATATCGGCAGACCAGCGGATCGCTGCATTTCCCCGTCGATGTGCCACTGCCGCGGGAACTGGTCGAGAAGCTGATCGCCGTTCGCATGCAACAGGCGTTCGGCACCGACCCGGGCGCGCCCGCGATTCTCTGACCTCGAAGCCGGCCGACGGCCGGTCGGGCTGACTCGACCTCGGACTCAGCCTTCTGCGGCCGACGCCTCGGACGACCCGAGGCCGTCGGGCACGAAACGAGTGTCCGGGACCAGTTCGAGATTCGCGCCGCGCGCTGCGATCTCGAGCAACGCGGCGAAATCCTGGTCGCCGAATCCCTGGCCGATCAGGCTGACCACGATCTGGTGGGTCAGGGCGGTGAGCGGTAGCGGGACGTTGCGCTGCCGCGCGGCCTCGAGGCCAAGCTCGAAGTCTTTGCGCAGGAGATGGCTCGTGAACGTCGGCGCGTAGTTGAGGTTGACGAGCGCTGGAGTCTTGTAGCGGCTGAAGACGGACCCGAGCACGCTGTCGTTGATGAACGCCAGGTAGTCCGCGCGCGCGATCCCGCCACTTTCGGCAAGAACGGTCGTCTCCGCGAGGATCTGCGCGACCACCCCAAGAATGAGGTTGTGGCAGATCTTGACGAGACGCGCTGCCTCGCCCTCGCCAACGTAGGAAACGCTCCGGCCCAGCATCTGCAGGTAGGGGAGGGCGCGCTCGTACCCGTCGTGCGGCCCTGACACGGCGACGCTTAGCATCCCTGCCCGCGCCGCCTTCGGATTGCCCGAGACCGGAGCCGCCAGAAGGGTCACGCCGCGCGATGCGGCCTTCTCCCGGATCTCGCTGGACACCGACATCGACACAGTGGAGGCATCGACCACCAGTGCCGGCGCCTGCGACTCGTTCGCGAGCAGGCCGTGCGGTCCCGACATCACCTCTTCGAAGTCGCTTGACCCGGCGACCATGGTGATCACGATGTCCCGGTCGGCGAGATCGACGGGGTGCTCGACCACTCGCGCGCCGCGATCGATGAGTGGCTTGGCCTTTGCGCTCGTGCGGTTGTAGACGGTGAGATCGCAACCGTGCTCCAGCAGCCGGGTGGCCAGGGCCTCGCCCATGCGCCCGACGCCGATCCAGCCGAGGGTCTGGGCTCGTATCTGGTCGGTCATGTCCTCACCTCTCAACGGCTGTTTCGAACGCTGTGATGGGGTTCGCGGCGCACTTGCGCAAACGATTGCCTAGCATAGCGGCAAGTTTTTTCCGGTGTCAACGCGCCGCTACTCCGCGCTGAAGTTCAGTCGCCTACTCCGCTGCGAACTCGCCGCCCCGGCGACCGTGGACTCGCGCACGATGAGATCGGGGGTGAAGCGCACCCGGCGCCGGGTGGGCTCATCGTTCTCGATCTGATCCAACAGCAGCCGGGCTGCGACCGAGCCGAACTCGTGGATCGGGACGTGCATGGTGGTGATCCCCGGGCTCACGCGGCTTGCGAGCGGGATGTCGTTGTACCCGACGATGGCGAGATCCTCAGGGATCCGGAATCCCATCTGCCGAGCGACCTCGGCGGCGCCGAGCGCCACCATGTCGGTGACCGCGAAGAGCGCCGTGGGCGGGTCGTCGACTGAGAGCAGGCGCCGCGTGGCCACCGCGCCGCTTTCCTCGGTGTACCCCGCCTCGACGGTCAGCCCTGGATCGACTGGGAGGCCGGCGGCAGTGTGGGCGGCGAGGTAGCCGCGGCGGCGCAGCATCCCCGTGCTCACCGTCGATTTCCCCGCCAGGTGGCCGATCCGGGTGTGTCCGAGTTCGATCAGGTGGGCGGTGGCGAGCTGGCCACCGAGCAGATCGTCGGAGCCGACGAAGGGGTCCTCGCCCTCGTCGCTGAACCGGTTCACCAGGACGTAGGGGCCCTTCTGCTCGCGCAACTCGCGAACGCTCGGGTCCTTGAGAAAGCTGCTGGCGACGATGACCCCGTCGACCCGGCGAGCCTGCAGGCTCTCGAGATGCGATCGCTGACGCTCGGGCAGGCCGTCGGTGTTGCAGAGCAGGACGTTGAACCCGCGGGGCGCAGCCGCGTCCTCGACCCCACGGAACAGCGCCGCAAAGAACGGGTTGGTCACATCCGGTATGACCACGGCCAGCACGTTGGTCTGGCGCATCTTCAGGCCGCGCGCGATCCCATTGGGGCGATAGCCGGTCTCGCGCAGGAGCGCTTCGATGCGCGACCGGGTGGCGCTCGCGATGCGCAAGCCGGGGTCGTTGTTGGCCACCCGCGAGATCGTGGATGGGTGGACGTTGGCGCGAGCCGCCAGCTCCTTGAGCGTCACCGGCATTCTTGCTTGGCCCTTGACATTGCTTTCAGCGGGGTTCTAGGCTAGCGCAATCGTTTGTTCATCGGCAGACAGCTCGCCATGTCGCGAGCGGGGGACGAGCATGCGGAAGCCAGTGTCTTTGGCAGTGACCGGGATCGTCTCAATGGGTGCGCTGACTCTCGCGGCCTGCGGCAGCAGCAGCCCGGGCACCAGCAGCTCGCCTCAGGCAGCCGCGCCGATCACCATCGGCGTTTCGGTATCGCTGACCGGGGACTTCTCGGGCGATGGCAAGGCGCTGGTCCAAGGATATGACCTCTGGGCGCAGGACGAGAATGCCAAGGGCGGCCTGCTCGGCCACCACGTGACCATGAAGTACGTGGACGATGCCAGCAGCACCACCCAGGTGGTCACCAACTACCAGAACCTGATCACGCAGGACAAGGTCGCACTCGTCTTCGGACCGTTCAGCAGCCTGCTCACCATTCCGGCATCGACGGTCACGAACCGCTTCGGATACGCGTTCCCCGAGCCGGCCGGCGGTGGTCCGAGCGTCTTCAACCGCGGCATCCATTCACTCTTCTTCGTGCAGCCGGCGCCGGTCGAGAACAACCTCGTCAGCTTCACGCAGTGGGTCCTCTCGCTTCCCGCGAGCCAGCGACCCGCCACCGCCGCATACTCGACCGAGGATGACCCGTTCACGCAGCCGCAAATAGACAAGGCGCGTACCCTGCTCGAGGCCGGCGGCGTCAGGACGGCGTCCTACAAGGTGTACCCGGCGGAGACCACAGACTTCACGCCGCTGGCGCAGCAGGTGATCGCCGCCAACGCGGACGTGGTGATCCTTGGGACGCAGGAGCCGGACGCGGTTGCGTTCATCAAGGCGTTCCAGCAGCAGCACTACAACCCGAAGGCGTTGGTGGAGACCGCTGGACCCGACCAGGGTGCCGACTTTGCGACCAAGGTCGGGGCCGCCAACACCGAAGGCGTGATGGTCCCCGCGGGATGGTGGTCGAGCGCCAAGACGCCCAACAACGCCACATTCGTCAGTGAGTTCATCGCCAAGTATGGCGGCACACCGGGTGGCATTTCCGGCGACGCTGCCGAGGCGTACAGCGTCGGCGAGGTCGTCGACCAAGCCGCAAAGAATGCGCATAGCATCGCCAACGCCGCACTCATCACGGCGCTGCACAGCGGGACGTTCCAGACGGTCCAAGGACCGATGGCGTTCGACTCACTCGGCAGGCCGAACGGTGCAAGCTTCCTCGTCCAGTGGCAGAACGGTCTGACGGTCCCGGTCTACCCGCCATCGGCCGCCGTCGCTCAGCCGGAGTTCCCCAAGCCCGCCTTCTCCGGGTGACCGGGAGGGCTGCGTGACCCTCATCCTGGAAGCCGTCATCTTCGGCATCCTCACGGGCGGCGTGTATGCGCTGATGGCTTCGGGGCTGACATTGATCTTCGGCGTGATGCGGATCATCAATGTCGGCCACGGAGCCCTCGTGATCTTGGGGGCATATTTGAGCTTTGCCCTGCTGCGGTCGGCCAACGTCGATCCATTCGTCAGCCTGGTGGTCACCATGCCGGCGATGTTCGCCCTGGGCGTCGTCCTGCAGATCGTCTTCATCCGGCCACTGAAGGAGGATCGCGAGGCCCTCTCTGTCCTGGTCACCTACGCGCTGGCGCTGGGNNACGGCCTCATTTGCCGTCTTCGGCTTTCACATCGCTTACGTCTACGTGTTCGGGTTCGGCCTGTGCCTCGCGATCCTCATCGGCATCTTCTTCGTGCTCTATCGCACGACCTTCGGGTCGGCGGTGCGGGCGACGATGCTCAACCGGACCGCCGCGCAGCTGGTCGGCGTGAACGTCGACCGTGTCTCGGCGATCGCCTTCGGGATCGGGGTTTCCACCGCAGCGGCGGGCGGGGTCATCTTCGGCATGACCAACGCGTTCAATCCAGGCAGTCATTACGACCTGATCTCGCGGCTGCTGACCATCATCGTGCTCGGTGGGCTCGGGAGCCTCCGGGGCGCCATCATCGGCGCGGTCGGGATGCTGATCATCGAGGACGTCACCGCTGTGGTCATCTCACCGGTGTGGGCGAGCTTCGCGTTCTTTCTCCTCCTGGTGATCGTCCTCGTGGTGCGCCCGCAAGGGCTCTACGGCATTCGCGTGCGAGAGCGCATATGAGATCGCCGGGCTGGATGCGCGTCGCCAAATGGGCGGCGCTGCTGCTCGTTGTCGTCGTGGCGCTGCTGTTCCCGGCGTTCGAGTCCGACCCCGCGACCGTCAATATCGGCGTCTTCACGGTGATGTATGTGGGCCTCGCCACCGCCTGGAACATCATGGGCGGGTACACCGGGTACGTCTCGCTCGGACATGCCGCGTTCTTCGGTTTCGGGGCCTACGCGTTCGGCCTCGTTCTTGCGCATCTCGGCATCCAGGCCGGGTATGAGCCGTTTCTGTTCGTCCCGGTTGCCGGCGCGCTCACCGTCGTGCTCGCGCTCCTGATCGGCTGGATTGCGCTGCGCACGCGCGCGGCGACATTCGTGATCGTGACCATCGCGATGATGTTCATGATCCAGTTGCTCGCCGAGAACCTCGTGGGACTGACCGGTGGCGGGTCGGGCCTGAGCTTCCCGGTACCGCCGTGGTCCGGCGACTTCTTCGACACTCCGTTTTATTACGCGATGCTGGTGATGGCGTTTGTCGCGCTCGGCATCTCGTGGTGGATCCGGCGCTCGAAATTCGGCCTCGGCCTGCTGGCTATCCGCGATGACGAGGACAAGGCCCTCGCCGTCGGCGTGCCGGCGCATGCGTACAAGCTGACCGCGTTCATCATCAGCGCCGGCCTGGTTGGAATGATCGGCGCCGTCTACGGCTACTACGTGACCTACATCTACCCGCAGTACGCGATCGACCCGCTGGTCGGCATATCGCTGGTCTTGATGGTGTTTCTCGGTGGCCTCGGCACGTTGTGGGGGCCCGTGCTCGGTGCGGTCATCCTCGAGCCGGCGCAGCTCTGGCTCGCATACAACTTCGGCGCGAGCCGGCTGTATCTCGTGTTCTACGCAGCCGTATTCCTGGTCGTCATCCTGCTGCTGCCGCGCGGGATCATCCCGTCGGTGGGCGACCTGATTCGGCGGCTCACATCGCGGCGTGCCGTCGGACCATCAGACACTGCCTCGAGCTCGAGCGACACCCATGCGGTCGCCGGAGTCCAGTCGCCGTGAGCCTGCTCGAGATCGAAGGCCTCTCGAAGCATTTTGGCGGGGTCACCGCGGTGGATGGCTGCTCGCTGTCGTTGCAGCTCGGCAGCATCACCGGCCTGATCGGACCCAACGGGTCGGGCAAGACCACGGTCTTCAATTTGATCACCGGCTTCCTCCCCCAGGACGCGGGCGAGGTGCGATTCAATGGCCAGTCGATCTCGGGGCTCGGACCCAACCGGATCTATGGCCTCGGGATCGGCCGCACGTTCCAGCTGGCGCGGATCTTTCCGCGGTTGACGACCCTGGAGAACATGCTCGTCCCGGTCCGTCGCTCCGGCTTGCGGGCGCTGTTCTCGCGAGGCCAGCGGCACGATGAGCGGACACGAGCCATGGACATGCTCGCGGCCATGGACATCAGCCACGTCGCCGGCCTGCTCGGCGGTTCGCTGTCGTACGGTCAGCGCAAGTTGCTCGAGCTCGCGGCGGTGATGATGGCGAGGCCGCAATTGGTCCTGCTCGACGAGCCTGCCGGCGGTGTCAACCCGGGGCTGATCGAGCGCATCGGTCAGCACATTCTCGAGCTCAACCGGCAGGGGGTGACGTTTCTCCTGGTTGAGCACAACATGCCGTTCGTGATGGGGCTGTGCCAGCAGATCGTCGTCCTGCATCGCGGGGCTGTCCTGGCACAAGGGACGCCGGCCGCGGTGCGCGGCAACCCCGCAGTGCTCGATGCATACCTGGGGTCATAAGTGAGCGCACTCCTCGAACTTGACTGCGTGACCGCGGGGTATGGCGGTGGCGACGTCCTCCACGACCTGAGTCTCGCCATCGAGGAGGGCGGGATCACGTGCGTCGTCGGCCCGAACGGCGCGGGCAAGTCGACCGTCCTTCGACTCGTCAGTGGGTTGATCAGGCCGCGTCTCGGCGGGATGCGTTTTCGCGGCGACTCGATCGCCGGCTTGAGTCCCCGTCAGATCCTGCAACTCGGCATCGTGCAGGTTCCCCAGGAGCGCAGTCTCTTTCCCACCATGACAGTCTGGGAGAACGTGCGCATGGGCGCGTACACGCTGTCGGATCGCGCGCTGACGGAGCAGAGGATGAGCNNATGCTCGACCCGCAACTCCTCATCCTCGATGAGCCCTCGATGGGCCTTGATCCCAAGACCCACACGGTCGTCTTCGACCTGATCCGCGACATGAACAAGTCCGGCCGGACCATCCTGCTGGTCGAACAGAACGCACGCTCGGGGCTCGGGCTCGCGAGTCATGGCGTCGTACTGGAGAGCGGGCGGATCCGCCTCGAGGGAACGGGAACGGGCGTGCTCGGCAACGGTGAGATCGGCCGTCTGTTCCTGGGGGCACCCGTCTGATGGACGCTGCGATGAACCGTGTGCAGATCGCAGCGCATCACTGGCAGCCGCGCTTCGTTGCCAACGGCATCGACGTCAACGATTTCGAGAACGTGCTAGCCAGAACCGTGGAGTGGGCGGACTGGGGACCCAACTGGCACGCGATGGGCGGCGTCCACGAGGCGATGGGCAAGGAGGCCGAGCGTCACGGCCGGATGGTGTCGGCAGCCGAGGCATATCAGCGCGCAGCCTGGTGCTACCACCTCGGCAAGTTCCTGTGGTTCGAGGACCCTGCGCTGCATGCAACGCTTCGGGACAGCGCCGTCGCCGTGTACCGCCGGACCCTACCCCACCTCGACCCACCTGCGGAACGCCTCGAGATTCCCTTCGAAGGTCACATCATCCCGGGGCATCTCCGGCGTCCGAGAAGCGCGACCAGGCCGCCACTCGTGCTCATCGTGCCCGGTCTCGACTCCTCGAAAGAGGAGATGTTCAGCATCGAGGACGAGTTTCTCCGCCGTGGGATGGCGACCCTCAGCATCGACGGCCCCGGTCAGTCCGAGAACTCCGTCGATTTCGCCATCCGCCCGAACTGGGAGACCGTGATCACCCCGGTGCTCGATCATCTCGCCACGGTCGGGCTGGACAGCACGTTCGGATTGACCGGACTCATGGGCATCAGCATGGGAGCCATCTACGGACCGCGTGCCGCGGCCCATGAGCCGCGTCTCAACGCCATTATCGGGCTGGCCGGTCCGTACAACCTGGGCGACTGCTGGGACGCACTCAATCCCCTCACGCGCGGTGGCTACATCTTTTACACCAAGTCCGCCAGCGAGGAGGAGGCGCGAGCCAAGGCCTACGGCCTCAACCTCGAGGGGGTGCTTGACAAGGTCACGCAACCCTTGCTGGTCATCCACGGCGCGCTCGACCGCCTGTTCCCCCCCGCACAGGCGGAGCGCATCGCGCGCGAGGCGCCCAATGCCACGCTGCTGATGTATCCGGACGGCAATCATGTGTGCAACAACATCGCGTACAAGTACCGGCCGGTGATGGCGGACTGGATGAGCGAGCAGCTGGGATAAGCAAGCGCGCCGGGACATCGCGTTGCGGCGCAACGGCGCCGCTCCTCGACCGGTGCTCACAGGAGACTGTCATGAGCCTTGACACCCTCGGCGGGGTCCCGCCCAGCCCCGGCCGGATGAACGTCGACTTCGAGGAGCGCGTCGACTTCATGCGTCTGCGCGCGTACCGGCTGTCACGGGCTCGGGAGGCACTCGAGGCCTCGGAGCTGGGCGCGGTGCTGCTGTTCGATATCAACAACATCCGCTACGTAACCGCGACCATGATCGGTGAGTGGGCTCGCGACAAGGTGGCACGGTATGCGCTGCTGACCCGCGGTGGTGAGCCGATCGTCTGGGACTTCGGATCAGCGGCTCGACACCATCAGCTCTACGCCCCGTGGATCCGGCCCGAGAACAGCCGTCCCGGCATGCTTGGCCTCCGCGGTGCGGTCGCGCCTGACGCCGGACTGATAACCCGCGCCGTGGCGGAGATTCAGTCGGAGCTTGCGGCCGCCGGGGTGGCGGGGATGGCACTCGGCATCGACATCGCGGAAACGCCGATGCTGCTCGAGTTGCTCAGAGTCGGCGTCGATGTCCGCGACGCGCAGCAGATCATGCTCGACGCGCGGCTCATCAAGTCGGCCGACGAGATCATGCTGCTCTCCACCGCCGCGGCAATGGTCGATGGTGTCTACCAGGACATCGCCGAGGCGTTGAAACCCGGCGTGCGTGAGAACGAGATCGTCGCGCTCGCCAACAAGCGCCTGTATGAGATGGGATCCGACGACGTCGAGGCAATCAACGCTGTCTCGGGGGAGCGGTGCAATCCCCATCCCCACAACTTCTCTGACCGGCTCATCCGCCCCGGCGACCAGGCGTACTTCGACATCATCCAGTCCTTCAACGGGTACCGCACCTGTTACTACCGCACGTTTGCGGTGGGTCGCTCGACGCCCGCGCAACGTGATGCCTATGCGCGAGCGCGCGAGTGGATCGATGTGGCGATCGACCTGGTGCGTCCCGGTATCACCACCGATCAGATCGCCCGACTCTGGCCCGAGGCGACCGACTTCGGTTTCCAGAGCGAGATGGCCGCCTTCGGACTGCAGTTCGGGCACGGTCTTGGGCTCGGTTTGCACGAACGGCCGATCATCTCCCGTCTCAATTCGCTCGAACACCCTATCGAGTTGCGCGAGGGCATGGTCTTCGCGCTCGAGACGTACTGCCCCGCAACCGACGGTCAGTCGGCGGCGCGCATCGAGGAGGAGGTCGTGGTGACGTCGACCGGCTGCTCGGTGCTGACACTCTTCCCAGCCGAAGAGCTGTTTGTCACCAACAAGTATTAGCCGGAACGGCACACGCGATCGAGAGGAGTACAGACATGACATCAACAACTGACGATCCCGCTGCGACAGCGGGACCGCCGGGAATCGACCCTGCGACGCTGCACCGTCCCGACGGGAGCGTCGACGTCCCGACGCAGCTGGCGCTCTACCGCCAGATGGTCCGCATGCGCAAGTTCGAGACTCGTGCGTACGACCTCTTCATGGAGAACCTCGTCAAGGGAACCAGTCATCTGTCGTTGGGCCAGGAGGCCATCGCCGCCGCGTTCGGCGAGGCGATGGAGGATCAGGACTACACCTTCGCGACCTACCGCGGCCACGCCCACACGCTTGCGCGGGGGACCTCGATGACCGGCGTCATGGGCGAATTGCTCGGTCGCTCGTGTGGCGTGCTGTCGGGAAAAGGTGGCTCGATGCACCTGACCGACGTGAGCCATGGGGTCATGGGGTCGTACGCGATCGTGGGTGCACACCTGACCATCGCGCTCGGCGCGGCATGGTCGGCGCAATACCGCGGCGAGCAACGGGTTGCTGTCGCGTTCTTCGGTGACGGCACCACCAACATCGGCGCCTTTCACGAGTCCCTCAACCTCGCGGCGGTATGGAAGTTGCCCGTTGTCTTCGTCTGCGAGAACAACATGTACATGGAGTACACACCGATCGGCAGCGTGACCGCCGTCGCCAATCCCGCTGCCGATCGCGCCGCTGCCTACGGGCTGGACAGCATCCTCGTTGACGGCAACGACGCCGATGCGATGTACCTTACTGCTCGGGAAAGCCTCGACCGGGCTCGGAGTGGCGGTGGCCCGTCCCTGATCGAAGCTCGTACCTACCGGAGCTCCGGCCATTCGCGCGCCGACCCGGGCAAGTACCGGCCGGACGCCGAGGTCGCCGCCTGGAAGAACTACGACCCG
Source organism: Candidatus Dormiibacterota bacterium (assembly GCA_003135895.1). Classification (GTDB taxonomy): domain Bacteria; phylum Chloroflexota; class Dormibacteria; order Aeolococcales; family Aeolococcaceae; genus Palsa-851. Next base: position 12,277 of record PNBE01000105.1, on the reverse strand, counting down.
ATCGTGCTCTACCGCACCCGGTTGGTGACCCGCGGCGTCAGCGAAGCCGACCTCGATGCGATCGAGGAGACCGCGGACGGCGATGTCGAGACCGCCACCGTCAACGCGAAGGCGTCGCCGGCACCCGGAGCGGACGACCTCCTGCGCGATGTCTGGTCGGATGGAGGATCGTCATGGCGCAACTGACCTATCGCGATGCGGTCGCTCGCGCGATCACACAGGAGATGGAGCGAGATCCCAACGTCGTCTTCCTCGGCGAGGATGTGGGCGGCGCCGGGGGCGTGTTCAAGGCAACAGTCGGGTTGCTCGAGCGCTTCGGCCCGGAACGGGTGCGCGATACGCCCATCTCCGAGCAGGCGATCCTGGGCGCTGCCATGGGCGCTGCCATGACCGGGCTGCGGCCCATCGCGGAGATCATGTTCGCCGACTTCTTCGCGGTGTGCTGGGACCTGGTCGCCAACCAGATCGCCAAGAGCTCGTACATGACCGCGGGGCAGGTGAGCTTTCCGCTGGTCATCAGGTCCGGGAATGGCGGCGGTCTGCGCTTCGGGGCGCAGCATTCGCAGTCGGTCGAGAACTGGGCCATGGCCGTTCCCGGGCTCAAGGTGGTGGCGCCGTCGAATCCCACCGATGTCATCGGGCTCTTCGCCGCCGCGGTGCGCGATCCCGACCCGGTCATGTTCTTCGAGCACAAGGGCCTGTACTCCAGCAAGGGCGAGGTTCCCGACGGCGAAATCGTGGACACGCTTGGCTCCGCGAAAGTCCTGCGGCCCGGTGGCGACGCCACGATCGTCGCACTCGCGGCAATGGTGCCCCGCGCCGTTGCCGCGGCGGAGGCGCTCGCGCAGCGCGGTATCGAGGCCGGCGTGATCGATGTCCGCAGCCTTGTACCGCTGGACACGCAGACGATCCTTCGTGAAGTGTCGGCGACGGGACGGTTGTTCACTGTTGAAGAGAACCCACGCCTCTGCGGGTGGGGGGCCGAGCTCGTGTCGATCGTTGCCGAGGAGTGCTTCAATTACCTCGACGGGCCGCCGCTGCGCATTACCACGCCCCACATTCCGCTCCCGTCCGCGGATGCGCTCGAGGACATGGCGATTCCCTCGGTCGAGCGCATCGTCACCACCATCGAGAGGGCAATGCAGTCATGACCACCGCGCTGCAAGCCGAGGCAATCGGCGCTCCGCCTCAGTTGCTGATCGCCGGGCGCTGGGTGGAGGCATCCGACCAGCAGACCTTCGACGTCGACGATCCCTCCACCGGCGAGGTGATCGCAGTCGTCGCCAACGCGTCGGTGGAGGACGGGCTGGCGGCGGTGACCGCCGCGTCGAACGCGCTCCCCGGATGGGCGGCCACTCCACCACGGCAGCGTGCCGAGCTGCTCCGGCGAACCTTCGAGCTCATGACCCAGCGCGCCGAGCACTTCGCGCGGTTGATCGTCATGGAGAACGGCAAGGCCCTCTCCGACGCGCGCGGCGAGGTCGCGTACGCGGCGGAGTTCTTCCGCTGGTATTCCGAGGAAGCCGTGCGTGCCGAGGGCCACGTGCAGACGGCCCCTGCCGGCACCAACAGAATCCTCGTGCTGCGCCAGCCGATCGGCGTGAGCATCCTGATCACCCCGTGGAACTTCCCCGCGGCGATGGCGACCCGCAAGATCGGTCCCGCCCTGGCAGCGGGATGCACGGTGGTGCTCAAGCCCGCTTCGGACACACCGCTGACCGCCCTCGCGATGGGCGCCCTGCTCCTGGAGGCGGGGGTCCCGGCGGGTGTGGTCAACGTGCTGCCATCACGCCGCTCCGGGCCGGTGGTGGAGGCGATGCTGCATGACCCACGAGTCCGCAAGCTCTCGTTCACCGGCTCCACCGAGGTCGGGCGTGGGCTCTTGCGGCAGGCGGCCGACTGCGTCGTGAACTGTTCGATGGAACTGGGCGGCAACGCGCCGTTCGTCGTGTTTGACGACGCCGACCTGGAAAGTGCCGTCGCCGGAGCGATGGTGGCAAAGATGCGAAACGGTGGTGAGGCTTGNNAGGCGATGGGCGCGCTGCGCATCGGTCCAGGCCTCGAGGATGGCGTGCAGCTCGGCCCGCTGATCAACGCCGCCGGTCGCGCCAAGGTGGTGTCCCTTGTTGAGGGCGCGGTGCGGGAGGGTGCCCGGGTTGCGGTCGGCGGCAGGGTTCCCGACGGCCCTGGGTTCTTCTACCCGGCCACGGTGCTCGTGGATGTGCCTACCGATGCGGCCATCCTGCGTGAGGAAGTCTTCGGACCCGTCGCCCCGGTGGTCGTCTTCGACTCCGAGGAGGAGGCTGTCGCCCTGGCCAATGACACCGAGTACGGCCTCGTCGCCTATGTGTACACCCGCGATCTGCAACGAGGGCTGCGCTTCAGCGAGGCGCTCGAGTACGGCATGGTCGGGCTCAACCGACCCCTGGTATCCGACCCGGCGGCGCCGTTCGGTGGCGTCAAGCAGAGCGGCCTCGGCCGTGAGGGCGGTCACGACGGCCTGCTCGAGTTCACGGAGAGCAAATACATCGCGGTGACCTGGTGATACGCGGAGCAGTCGCCGAAGAAAGTTCCCTCGGGCGATCATCGAAGCTGCCGACGAGAGCGGAGCCGACCTGATCATCGTGGGCCGGCGTTGACTTTCCAGCCTCACCGGCATGCTCGTCAGGAGCGTCTCCAACAAGCTGATTCTCGTCGCCAAGGTCCCTGTCATGGTGGCGCACGAGCGCGCCAATCGAGGACCCTGTCGCGCCAGGAAAACGGTGACGTTTTTTTCTTCGACATGCCAACCGAGAGCGAACATCCGAGGTAGACTTGTGGCGTCTAGAAAGGAAACCCCGGATGGCCTGGATTTGGTGGCAGCAGCGCCGTGCAGACCACGCTGAGAGCCGATCGATCACGTCGTATCTGCAGCAGCGAGACGCGTCTCGCGTACTGTGGGACCTGGTCGTTGAGGCGAGGCGGGAGGCCGACGCTCGACTGCGTCTCGAAGCAGCGCTCCAAGCGCAGCGCACAACCGCCTGACGCACGCGGGACTGCTTGCGCTCGTCGGCGGTGATGAATTTCACCCCGGCAACGAGCCGCATGACGCCGTGCTCGCCACTTCGGCGCGGGGACCTGCCTACGTCGTCGCGACCGCTGCGGCCAGGTCGCGTCCGGAGATGGCCGTGCGACACGCGCAGGCGTGGTTTCGGCGATTCGGGCTGGAGCTCAGCGAGCTGCCCGTGTACACCAGGACGCAGGCGCAGGACCCCGGGCTTGCGAGGGAGGCGGCCGCCTCCGGGTTCTGCTACCTCCCCGGCGGCGATCCCGGGCTGGCGGCATCGGTCCTCCGAGGCAGCCCGGTCGCGGACGCCATTGTCGCCGCCTGGCGCAACGGCGCAGCGCTGGCGGGTTCTTCCGCCGGCGCCATGGCACTGTGCGCACATACCCTGATCCGTCAATCGTTCCCTGGCCACACCGAGCGGCGGGCGGTCCCTGGAATTGGGGTCGTGCCGGACGCGGCGATCCTTCCGCACCACGACACCTTCGGCGCGAGGTGGTATCCGTCCGCTCGCGCAGCATTGCCGGAGGCAGTGCTGATCGGGGTCGACGAGCGGACCTGCGCGATGTGGGAGTCGGGATCGTGGCGGTGCACAGGTGCCGGTGGCGTGACCGTGTACGTCCCCGGGAGCGAAGCCGCCCGTTCGGTGTCGGGAGTGCTCGAGGGGATCCCGCAACCATCCGCGTCCGGCTGACCGGCAGCCGCTCAGCGATGCGCTAGTTGAGGCGCTGCCGCTCGGTCCGGAATCGATCGACGGCCATGAAGATGCTCTCGTCCAGCCAGAGATAGAAGCGCTGCCGGTGCGCGGTGTCGGTGGCGACATCGCTGTCCTCAGTGCGATGCACGATCCACGGCGGGACGGCGTCTGCGATCACGCCGCTTCCGACATGAACGCGCACGAGCGAGTCGTTCTCCTCGAAGACCTGGATCGTCACTTTGAGGATCTGCCCGGTGTGATCCACTAACCGCCAGCTCTGCTCCCACCGCGCCTTGCGACTGAAGTCGCGCGCGACGTGGACGGTCTCATCGGCGATCACGCTCTCGCCGGGGCGCGCAGCGCCGGAGAGCAACCTGCGCACATTCGCATCGAGGTCGCGGGCGATCCAACTCACCAGTGAGGGTGCGCGGTTGTCGACATCCGGCAATCCGCCCTGGGGTGTCTCCTGCGCCCCGACGGCGCGGAGCACCCCCGCATGCCGCCGGCAGTAGAACTTCCCGTCGGTCGACACGCCGTGCTCGGGACAGTAGACGGCTCCGCAGGCTCGTCCTCGCCCGTCGCGGTACGCGCACGGCCGTGCAGTGTCGTTGGAGCAACCCGCCAGGGTGCAGACGATCCCAGTGCTCGCAACGAGCGTGGGCGGCGGCGCCTGGTCGCCCTCCTCCGGCCGGTTGCGGCGGAAGAGCTGGCTCATCGGCAGTCGGCGCGGTCCGCCTCCCGCGGCAGCCGTGGGCCTCTCGGGCGTCCCCATGTGGCGATTCTCCTCGTGGTCGGCGACAGGAAGCCGCTCGGCGACTCCTAATGAAGCGCGGCTGAGGCCCCCCGGGACCGCCATATCCGATGCCTCGCCGAAACCGTGTTACACGCCGGTCACCCGTGGCCGTTGTCCTAAGCCCCATCCGCGGCACAAGAGGGTAGTCTTCCTATAACATTTTCTTAGCGCAGCGCCATAAAGGAGAGACGATGTACTACTGGCTGGGGGGCCTCGGAGTGATCGTCGTGGTGCTGGTGGTTCTGCTGCTGCGCGTCGACGCAGCGGAGCGTTGACGAGAGCATTGGGGAACGGAATGGGGACTTCCGGGTCGGAGCCACCTGTCGCTGACGAGCGACCCGATCCCATTCGCGCCGTGGCATCGCGTGCAGGCGTCGTGTCCGAGAAGGAGCCTCATGCGGCGGCCGTCCCCAAGGGCGACGGTCGCGAGTCGGCGACGGGTACGCCGGAGGTGGGACGCAGCGGCGCTGACCAGGTCCGCCGGAGGGGACCCTTGGGGTTGCTCCAGGTGCTCGGGCCCGGGCTCATCACCGGTGCCTCGGACGATGATCCATCGGGAATTGGGACCTATTCGCAGGCGGGGAGTCAGTTCGGTCTGGGGACGCTGTGGCTGGCCATCTTCACCTTCCCGCTGATGATCGCGGTGCAGGAGGCCTGTGCGCGGATTGCACTCCAGACGGGCGTCGGGCTCGGCACGTCGCTGCGTCGCAAGTTCCCGTCGGTTCTCGTCGGTGGCTGCATCGTGCTGGTCTTCTGCGCCAACACGATCAATGTCGGAGCTGACCTCGGAGCCGTCGCAGCGGGTGGCTCGATGCTCACCGGCAGCCACGTCCCACCCGGCTGGTTTCTTGTGCCGGTCGCGCTGCTCGTCGGATTCATGCAACTCCGGCTCTCGTACTCGATCATCTTTCGCTGCTTCAGGTACCTGACCCTCGCGCTCTTCGCATACGTGATCACTCTGTTCATCGTCCATCCTCCGCTGCTGGCAACACTCGAGGCAACCTTCATTCCGCACTTCGAATTCAACAAGGAGTTCGTCGGCATCGTGGTCGCGATCTTCGGCACCACGATCAGTCCCTATCTCTTCTTCTGGCAGGCGTCGAGCGAAGTCGATGAGATGAAAGCAGCCGGAGCCACGACCGAGCAGGAGCGGCGTGGCACCAGCAGGAAGGAATTGCGGGCCGCGCGGATCGATGTTGCGGTCGGCATGCTCTTCTCCCAGCTGGTCATGTACAGCATCATCCTCGTGTCCGGAACGGTGCTTCATTCCCACGGACACGGCGGCATCGCGACCGCGCAACAGGCTGCCGAGGCGCTCAAGCCTCTGGCAGGCCCACTGGCGTTTGTGCTCTTCGCGCTCGGGATGATCGGGACCGGTCTCCTCGCCATTCCGGTCCTCACGGCAAGCGCGGCATACGCCGTCAAGGAATTCTTCGGATTCCGCGGCAGCCTCAGCGAGACACCTCGAGCGCGCCCGACGTTCTACGCGCTGATCGTGGTGGCGCTGCTCGGCGGGTTGCTGATGAGCATCCTCAACATCGATCCCATCCAGGCATTGGTGGTGACGGCGATCATCAACGGCATCGTTGCGCCGCCGATCCTTGTGCTGATTGCGCTCCTCGCTCGTGATCGACGCGTCATGGCGGAACATCGCAGCGGCACGGTGAGCAACGCGCTGGTGTGGATTGCCACCACGATCATGGGCGCCGCGGTTGTGGCGCTCATCGCGACCTCTCTCTGAGTGGCGGCTCGTGCCGCCGTCACGCAACCCCGCAGGCGGGGAGCGAGTAGAGCGTATCGGTCGTGGCGTCGACGATCTCCAGAACCCCGTTCGCTGTCACCGCCAGGCCTTGCGGCGCTGGAAGGTTCAGTGCGAGAGGAACCGAGGCTCCCGTCCGGGGATTGACGGCGACCACGTCATGTCGACTCAGGTCGGTGACGTAGAGGAGCCCGGCGTACGCAACGACCTCGTCGAGATCGGTGAAGCCGCCGACCCTCGTCACTGTGCCGGCGGCCGTCACCATCACGAGCCCGGGCGAGGATTCACTCGCGACGAAAATGGTGCCGGAAGCGTCGACGGTTGCTGCGACCGGCCTTCCGAGGTGAGTAGCGATCACGCGTGTGCTCGGAGGTCCGATCAGTGACAGTTCGAGCAGGGTACCGACGGGGCTGTCGGGTATGAGCAATGTCTGGTTGGTTGCGCCGATTGATATGCCGTCGATGCCCGCATTCGCCGTGCGATTTGGCAGGGTCACCACCACGCGGCGCTGCGGCGTCGCCTCTTCGATGGCGTTGACGTTCTGCTGCGCGATGTAGACGCCCGAGGCAGCGACCGCAACACCCTCGGGCCCGCCGGTCACGGTGGTGGTGGCTATCCCGCTCCCATCCGGGTTCAGACTGATGAGCTGGTTGGCCTCTCGTGCGCTGACCCAGAGGCGACCCGAGGTATCAACCGCGATGTCGTCGGGCGACACCGAGAAGTGGTGGACCACGTGGAGGGCTGTTCGTGTCACGGCGGCGACGCAGCCGGCCAGAGTGCTCACGCGTGTGGCTGTCGGCGTCGGCATCGGCGTTGCGGAGTGGGTCGGCGCCGGCGGGCTGGGAGTGCTTTCTGTGGGTGTGGGGGTCACGGGACTCGCGCACGCAGCGAGCGCCGCCAACGTGAACACGCTGATGATCGAGCTGGCGGCGCGTCGACGAGACGGCCACGCGCATCCGCGGATTCGCCGCGTCACTGAGCGCCGGTTGCCCCGCCATGCTGCGGCGCCGCGCTCACTGCGGCGGCTCGTAGGCGATCCCGTCAGGATAGAAGAGGCGAGACGAACCAGACCCGGTGAACGTCCAGATCACCTGGTTTGTGGCGGGATCCACAACCACGATACGGCTGTGAAAGTCGTCGCAGATGGCCACGCGATTACTCGCCAGCGGTATCGCAATCGAGGTGTGATTCAGCTCGGCGGCGCCGGATGGCCGGTAATACCACAGCGTCTTGCCCGTATTGCTGAGGCGCACGACGGCTCCAGGTAGGGAGTAATCGGTCAGGAGCACCGATCCGTCGGAGATCTGCATCGCGTCGGACGGATAGCGCACCGGCGCTCGCACCGACCATGCCACGGGACCACCCGGCGTCAGGGAGGTGACCCAGCTTCCGCCGATCTCAGTGACGATGAGCGACCCGCCCGCCGCGGCGAAGGCACCGTTGGGTTCAGCAAAACTCTTCGGTGGGTTGTGCCGGCAAGTGCGATTGCCCAGTGTTCCCAGCCATGCTCCCATCGCACCGAGATGCACGAGCCGGCAGTTCCGGATATCGGCGACCCAGATGGTTCCGTCTGGTTGGGGGACCGCGTCGTCGGGCTCGTTGAAGTATCCAACACCGCTGCTGCGAACGTTGTACTTGCCAACCTGCCAGAGGATCGTGCCCGTTGCTCGGTCAATAGCGGTGACCGTCTGACGGCCTTCCGCATTGGCGATGATGGTCCTGCCGTCTGCTGTGTAGAACGCATCGTCAGGTGCACCGAAGCGCACCGGCAGCTTCTGCCCAGGACGTGGAAACATCCAGTCGACGACGCCACGTGCATTGATCTCGATGATCCTGCCGTTGCCGCGATCGGCAATCAGCAGTTTGCCGGTGAACGGCACACCTGGGGGCAGAGCGGGGAGCGCGAACGACGCACCCGCTAAGCGGCTGGGCGCGGGTCGTGGCGTGGCCGTCGCCGTTGGAGCGGGCGTGCTTGACGGGGGGGCCTGCGCGGCCGGACTCGCCTTCGGCGTGGCCAGCGCTGGTGCCGCCGGCGAGCACGCTGCCAGCATGAACACGAGGGCGGCGCTGACCCGGCGGGCCCGGTGAGTTGTCAGGTTGGAATCGGATTGCGAGATCACTTTGGGGTCCAATGATTACGCATAGGTCCCAATCGTCGTGTCCGGATCGGCCGCGGGGTCAAGGCGCTATCTCGGGAACCGCTGGCCCTGACCGAAGGCCCGTCGCTCCGGGCCGCGCCGCACGTCGACGACGCCGCTGCCGAATACCCGCCAGTCCTCACCGTCCGACGCGATCGCGGTGTGTTCGGCGACTCCGACGAAACGCATACCCGCAGACAACCGGCGAGGCGCAAGGTCGCGCAGCCAGCGGATCCACCATGCAGAGAGCGCATCCCAGTGAACGCCGATCGCCGTTGCGGGAAGCAGTCCAAGCCCGCTCGCGAATGGAAAGCGCAAACCCGAGGCGCCTGCGATCATGGCACCCGCGCTGCATCCGGCAAACACGCCGCCTCGCTCGATGACTTGTTGCACGCTGTCCCACACCGGCGTTCCGCCCAATGTCTCTGCGAGGTATTTCGGGCTACCGCCGCTCAAGAACACCATGCTCACGCTGTCGAGCTGTTGCGCCACACCGGGATCGAGTGCGTCGACGCGTGTGCGCACACGCACCGCGCGAGCGTCGATGCCGAGCGACTCATAGTGGGCGAGCCCCATCGCAGTCCACCGTTCGAAGACCGGCTCTCCCTCGCGTGCGCTCGCCGTCGCCAGAACCGCCACCAAGCCGTCGCCAGCGGCGCCGGACAGGGCGAATCGCTCGGCATCCGCCGTCCACGGCTCGAACTCGCCGGAGCCGAGCAGGAGGAAGCGACCGCGATCACCGATCATCTAGGTCGCATTCTGGATTGCCGCCACGTGCTCTGGACTGTGGTCGAGATGATGCTCATCGGCTGCGGTGGGATGGTCCTGCGTGTGGAGCAGATCCAGGGTAACGAGCGCCACGGCCGCAGCCACGACTGCCGATGAGACCACGCCTGCAACGACACCCCACCCGCTGAACGGCGATGTCGATGCCGCCTTGACGATGAAGACGTCGCTGGTGAGCAGCAGGGGCACAAGGCCCCGCCAGTTGAGCGCACTGCCGGGGCGGGCCAGCCACCACATGGCGGCGAACACGTATGGCTCGAGCAGGTAGTACGGGAACACGGTCTTGGCGAACAGCGGAAAGCAGCACGACGCGACGGTAAGCAATCCCGTGAGCCCAACGTGCGTTGTCGCGACGGTGGGTTTGCGGCGCAGCGTGAACGCCACCAGGGCGCATGCCACAGCCGCGCCCAGGTACACGTCGCCACTGCGTGCGAGTCCAGCCCATGAGGCATGGCGCGCGACGATCCAGAAGGATCCGCCGCCGATCGGGAGGCCGCTCCGATAGGTGAGCAATGCGTGCACCACCGCCTGAGCATCGGCGACGAGAAACGGCGCGATGCCGGCGCCAATGGTGAGAGCGCAGGTAAGCATGATCGTTGCCATCGGGCGGATCCGGCGCGTTGCGAGCGGAAGCAGCGCGAAGGGGATCACGCAGAGTCCTACGATCGTGCGCGTGAGCACCGCCGCGCCGAGTGCGATGCCCGTCAACGCGTTTCGGTCGCGCAGCGCGCAGGTCACCGCGAACACTATCAAGCACAACTCGACGGGCTGCTCGATGTGACCGTAGTCGATCACCGCGATCCACAGCGCGGGCGCGAGCAGCACCGTGCACGCGACGGCGAGGGGCCGGCGCAGCCCGCCGCGGGCTGCCGCGGTGAAGCGAACCACCTGGAATGCGAGCAGCAGAACAACCAGCGACGCGACCGCCCCGGTCAGCGCCGCGCGGCCGGCGAGGCTCTCCGCCCACCCCAACGCGTTGGCCAGCGCCGCGATCGGGACCAGGGGAGCCAGGCCGAGCGGCCCGTTGGCGTTCGGGTAGGCGTCGTGCACCCCTGCGGAGTAGATGAGCAGCGGGTGACCGGACACGATCGTCTCGGTTGACGGCCAGAAGTACAGGTCGAGGTCCGAGGGCGTGGTCTTGAGCACCAGTGAACTGAGCGCCCATGCGCCGACGTACGCAACGCCGAGTCCCACGGTCACGACCCGGCTGATCACCGGAGCATTCTGATCTCCGCACGCGACCGGCGATTCCTCACCATGGATACCATGCAGCGATCGGCACCGACACCATCGGCCGGCACCCGCCGATTCGTCGCCGTCTGTGCACCCAATGCGTTCAAAGGCACGGTGAGCGCCGCTGCAGCTGCAGCCGCGATGGCGCGCGGTGTTCGAGACGCCGGCGCCGATGCTATTGAGATACCGGTGGCCGACGGAGGGGACGGCACGCTCGACGTGCTCCTCGCTGCACGGGGATCGGAGTCCCGGGTCACACGCCACCGCGTCACCGGTCCCACCGGCAATCCAGTGATCGCGCGGCTCGGGTGGTTGGGGCGCCATGAAGCGGTGGTCGAGCTTGCCGAGGCGTCGGGCCTTCGCCGTCTCGATTCGAACGCACCTGATCCCATGCACGCGACCTCGCGCGGAACCGGCGAACTCATCCGCATCGCGGTGGATTCGGGCGCGCGAAAGATCGTCGTCGGGGTCGGCGGCAGTGCCTGCACCGACGGGGGAGCCGGGCTGCTCCAGGCGCTCGGCGGGTACGTGACCGACGCACGCGGCGAGGAGATTGGTCCCGGTGGCGCCGGGCTCGAGGACGCCAATGCGATCGATCTGTCGGGTGTCCTGCGGACGCTCTCGCACACCACGGTCGAGGTCGCGTGCGACATACGCAGCCCGTTGCTCGGCCGGAACGGCCCGGCGCGAATGTTTGCGCCGCAGAAGGGCGCGGATGCCGGCGACGTGGTCCGTCTCGAGCGAGCGTTGGCACGCTTCGCGCGACTGGCGGCCGGGTCAGGTTGCGACGACGTCTCGACGCTGCCCGGCGCGGGGGCGGCGGGAGGATGCGGCTTCGGGCTCGCCCTGGCCGGCGCTCGGTTGCTGCCCGGGGCACACATCGTCTGCGACCTGGTCGGGCTCGACGCTGCCTTGCATGAGGCGGCCGTTGCGATCACCGGTGAGGGACGCCTTGACAGTCAGACCCCGACCGGGAAAGCGCCCGCTGAGGTCGCCGGCAGGGCACAGAAGCTCGGGATTCCGTGCGTGGCGATCGCCGGCGCTGTGCTCGATCCATTGCCACAACTGTTCAGCGCAGCCCTGGCCCTCGACGGGTTCGACCCCTCACTCGATCCTATGCGCCACGCCCGGGCGCTTCTCCGTAGAGCGGCGAGACGGGCGGTCGAGGGCGTGCGCGCCGGCGGGCGCGCGTCCGCAGAGCCCTAGGACGTGGCTGATTCGTCGGCCCACCTGCGTGCGGCTGCCTCGCCGTTCAGGGGATGCCATCGAATGATTCGGAACCCGTCTGCGCAGGTCATGGCCGCGATCGCCGGACGGCTCAGCGCAGCTCGCTGATGCGGATCAAATTGCCCGCGGGATCGCGGAAGGCGCAGTCGCGAACCCCGTATGGCTGCTCGGTCGGCTCCTGGACGACCTCGGCATCGCTGACCTGCAGCCGCGCGAAGGTGCCGTCGAGGTCGGCTGTGGCCAGGATGATGGCGGCGTAGTTGCCCTTGGCCATCATCTCGAGGATGGTGCGGCGCTCGTCGTCGGTGACGCCTGGGTCGGCGCCCGGCGGATGCAGGACGATGGACGTGCCGGGCTGGCCGGCGGGGCCGACCGTGAGCCAGCGCAACCCGCCGTGTCCGACGTCGTTGCGGACCTCGAATCCGAGGGTGTCGCGATAGAAGGCCAGGGATGCGTCGGGGTCGTTATGCGGGAGGAAGGTCATGTGAATGGTGATGTCCATGGCGGTCATGCTAGCTGCGCCTGGGTGACGGCGCTTCTCGATTCCTGATCGGTCTGGTCACCTGAGGGAACTCGCGTCACGGTGTCCGCGAGGGCCTCG
>PNBE01000007.1 GCA_003135895.1 Candidatus Dormiibacterota bacterium | reverse complement strand
CTTGGCGACTCGAAATCAGCGGCCTGGTTGAGCGGCCGCTCTCGCTCAACCTTGCTCAGTTGCGAGCCCTCCCATCCCAGAGCGCCGTCGTCACGCTGGAATGCGCCGGCAATGGTCGAGCCGGCTTCGAGCCGCGGGTGCCCGGCGAGCAGTGGGGTGTTGGCGCGGTGAGCACCGCAGAGTGGACCGGCGTTCCGCTGACAGAGGTGCTGGAACGGGCCGGTGTACAGCGCGCCGCCCGAGACGTGGTGTTCCGGGGCACTGACAGCGGTGAGGTCGAAGCACGCGATGGCTCAGTGCACTTCGAGCGGAGCCTGTCCATCGATGAACTCACCACATCGGGCGCGCTATTGGCGTATGCCATGAATGGCGAGCAACTGCCTGTACACCACGGGTATCCGCTGCGCCTGGTGGTGCCCAGCTGGTACGCGGTGGCCTCGGTGAAATGGCTAACCCACATCGAGCTGATCGACCGGCCCTTCGATGGCCACTTCCAGATCGACCGGTACCACATCGANNTGGTGATCCGAGGCGTCGCATGGTCGGGGGCCGCGCCCATCGAGCAGGTCGAGTTGAGCATCGATGGTGCCTCCTGGCAGCTGGCAACCCTGATTGGGGAGCGCCGCAGGCACAGCTGGCAATGGTGGGAGCGGGTAGTGCGGCTCGACAGCATCGATGGGAACGTCGTGATTCGGGCCCGGGCAACGGATCTGGCAGGGCGGACGCAGCCTGACCACCCAAGCTGGAACCGGCTCGGCTATGCCAACAATGCTGTCCAGGAGGTACACGTCACCGTGCGCTCACCGGTCGTATCAGCGGATCCGGCGCAGACTCAAGACGCGGATCGCTAGTACGCGCACTGAAAGGTCGGTCGGAGACGTGTGGTGCTTGGCAGCTCGGCGGGCCAGCTAGGCTTGCCGAGAAACAGCTCGAGGCCGCTGCCGCGTTGCACAGCGATCTCTATGACGGTTCGAATCCCAAAGAGGGCGGCGCGATGTGCTGGGGGCTCAGCACTTAATGCCAGATTAGGTTGTCTTCTTCATCGCTCCGGTTCCGGCGGACTGGATTCAATTGCATCGATTACCCCAGCATTCTCGGTCGTCGTGCTCGACTAACATGTGAGTCGCTACGACATGACGCCACGTTAACGTTGGCCCGAGCCCCGTCATCTCGGACGACTGCATCGGGCAGTCGGCTGACGAGTCCTGGGGTATAGGTCTCAGTCGGCACCGGGGCGGCTGTGACTTGGGATTCGATAATTGCGGGTGCGCCAGCCGTCATCCTCCGAGGCTCTCGAAGCCAACGCGACGCGTGTTTCGCGACCGCGACACCTGATCGCTACGGCACCTCCCGTCGCAAGCCGCCCGATGGCACGCGTCACACCCTCCGCTGCCTCGCCGGTCGTGCTTCCGATCAGTTCGCGGTGAATCAGCCACACCTCCCGCAGCGCTCGCCCAACGGCAAGAACGGCGGCGACGCGGCCGTCACGGCGACCCACTCGTTCGAACATGCATTGCAGATGGCCTTCGCCGTCTGCATGACCGCATCTTCACCGACGAGCAGGACGCGTATCCCTACGCTTTTCAGACGTTGCCACCAGAGCAGTGGGACACCGTCGACGACGCGTATACGACCTTCTCGTCATGATGGCTCCGTGAACGACATGACCAAAGGATCCTCCAAACCGGCGAGCACGGCCCTGCGTGGCTTGCCCATGGCCGCCGGTGCCAGAGCACTGCATGGTTCCAGCGCAGAACAGCGTCTCCGCTGGGTGCCGCTGCGCCTAGCACTCTTCGGTATGACCATGTTTGCGGTGGGCACCGTGCTCCTGGTCATCTGGGCCGACGCGCTGTCCCACCCCAACTCCTACGATTCGTTCCATGCTCTGGGCCTGACCCACATCTTCGCCCTCGGCTTCGTCACGTCGATGGTGATGGCCGTGCTGTACCAATTCATCCCAGCCAGTTTCCACGCCAACGTTCGCGGGCTGCGACGGGCACAGGTGATGTCGGCGACGTACGCCGTCGCTGTGATCCTCTTCGCCGTTTCACTGAGCACCGGCGCGGTTGTGATCGCGGCAGTCGCCGGACCGCTGCTGGCAGTCGCTGTGGGCCTTTTCCTGAGCCAGATGGCGGACGTTCTGATCCGAGCCAGACGGCGCACGCCCGAGGGGGGCTTCCACATCACCGCCTTCCTGTCCCTGACGGCAGTCATCGTTCTCGGATCACTGCTCGCCACCGCGCTGCCCAACGAATGGATTGGCGACCCGCGTCGATGGCTCGCAGCCAAGATCGTACTCGCGGTGGCCGGCTGGCTGGGGATGATCCTCGTCGGAGTGTCATACCATACGGTGCGGGGTCTCAACGGCTCATCCGTACGCCCGCGGTTGGTGATTCCGACGCTCTGCATCGCCGTTTCGGGCGTGCTCTGCAGTCCGGTCCTCATCCTCATCGATGCGCCACCGGCTCTGCGCGCATCCGCAATGGCCCTGCTCCTGGTTGCGAGTTGTCTCTTCGCAGCCGACGTCGTTCACCTTGTGCGACATCGCGCCACCAATGTCGCGGCCGTCACGTGGATGTGCCACCTGGTCGCGGCGGGACTGCTGGTCGTGTCTGCGGGCGAGGGGGTCATCGCCATGACCGGTGGCGTGATGTGGGCGGCATTGGCGGTGTGCGGCTTCCTCCTCGGTGTGGCCCCGATGGCAATACTCGGGAACGGTAACCGGATCATCCCGGTGCTCATCGGCAACCGCCACGACGGCCGGGGAGGCCACCCGCTCAGTGCCGGTCGGCTGGGTGGTTTCACCATGCCGGTTGCCATGGCGATGCTCGGATCTTCCTGGGCAACACTGCAAGTGGGCATTGGCGAGGGTGACGTTGCTGTCATCCGTGTCGGAGCAGTGCTGCTCGCCGGTGCGGCAGCGTGTCTCGCCACAACGGTGGTACAGCAAGCGCTCACCGCCCGGCGCGAGGCAGGCAATCCTAGGTGGACGCTCGGGCTCGACTCTTCTGGGAGGCCGGAGGTCTGAAGCCTATCGGACCCAACGAAACCAACCGTGTGCGCATCATTTGCTTACGGGAGAGTCGGGCGTGAATCGCCGCCAGATCAATCGGTGCACCGGGATCCAGCGTGGAATATCCGGCTCTTCCGATCATCTGCATCGGCTGATGCCAAGGTATCCGCTCGACGCGCACCCTCCAGATTTCGCGCTTTCGATTTCAAGAGCATCGATTGACCCCGCACTCCGGATGATGATCATCGACTAATTCCGTGCCTCGCACGTTCCTTATAAACTCCTTGCATAATCGCGAATCACGCGACCCGATGTGCACCTCTTATGCTTGCCCCACGGGATTCGATACCATCACCTGACTCGACTTCTGCTCCGGCTGTTTGGTGTTGGTCGCCGCTATGACGCTCGGCATCGTCCTGCTCATGGCGCTCATTCACTGGGCTTGGTAGATGCGACAGCGCCCCCAGGCTCGAATCCACGCCGACATCACCGCCTGCCGGATACTGCGTCGCCCGTCAGCCGACCGTCCGCAATCCCCGAGGCGGCGGCGTGGGTTCCAGCATGGCCGGTGACCGCTGCGAGGAAGGTGGTGCTGTCCAGCGCGTAGAGCGTCACGTCGCTCACAGCCGTCACGGTCGCGGTGCGCGGGACATTTCGCAGGAGCGCGATCTCACCGATGCCGTCTCCGCGTCGCTGAGTCGACACATGCGCGCCGGCGATGGTGACGTCCAACTCGCCGTCGGCCACCGCGTAGAAGCGATCGCCGGCATCGCCCTCATGCATTAGCACGGCTGCCGCCGGGAGGCGGACGCATTCGAGCGACCTGGCCAACCCCTCCAATGCCGGCCCGGGTAGAAGAGCGAAATGGGGCAGCGAGCGCAACAGTGCGATTTCCACAATCGGCACGGTTGCACTGGAATCAAGTTGCAGCAGGGATCGGCCACACAAGACAAGGCCAACTGGGAGCACAGCAGCCACCCCGGCGAGGGCTGCGGTCGGTCCACCGACGTGGATCAACACCGTTGTCAGCAGCGACCCAATCCCCAGCCCGGCCATGGTCACTCCCTCGACGACACCGAAAATCCGCCCCAGCAGCTGCGCGGGGACGGCGCGTTGCAGAAGTGCTCGCGTCGCCATCTCCAGAACAGCAGATCCCATTCCGGCTAGGGCCAGAAGTGCAGCGGTGACGAACACGTTCGCTGACAAGGCTGTGAGGCCGAGGCCGAGGCTCATGACCAGGCTGGCGGCGAGGATGGGCACTCCGAGACGACGACCCACAAGCATCGCGGTGATGGCACCAGCGAGCAAGCTGCCGATGCCAAACGCCATGTTGAGGTATCCCGCCCATGCCTGGCCCTGATGAAGTACGTTGATCGCGAGGACCACGAATAGCACATCGAGAGCGCCGAGCACTACCCAGGCAAGTGCCAGGATGATGACCAGGAGCCGCGGATGGCGCTCCTTGATAAGCAGATGAATGCCGTCGACGACATCCGCGAGTACGCGCGCCGGCGCGTCCCCAGTGTCGTCCACGGCGAGCGGAGGCCTGCGCAGTGATGCCACCAGAAGGGTGGCGATGATCGCGAAACCTGAGCACACGGCAAACACGAGACCGGCGCTCCCGATGGTGAGCAGTGCGCCAGCCATTCCTCCCGCTACCGCTATGCCAACGCTCTCGACCCATCCGGTCACCACGTTCATGGCGCTCAGTTGCCCGGCGCTGCGCACCAGGCCCGGCACGAGCACCGCGTGAGCTGGACGTGTCGCGGCAACAGCGGTGGCAGCGACGACCGCCGCCGCATACGCCGCGAACGGTGAGATGCCGGATAGCAAGGCAATGGCTGTGATCCCCATGGCAACCGCTTGGATGAGGTAACCGCCGATGAGCAGCACCGCAGGCGAGCGTCGATCGGCCACAGTGGCGATGAACGGCGCCAGAAGGCTCGCGGGCACCGTCTGGGCGATGACGACCAGACCGGCGGTGGTCGCACCGCCCTGCTGGTACGCATAGACCAGCATGGCGATCCACACTGCGTACTCGTTGAGAATAAAGAGCGCATATGCGCCGGCCACTCGGGTCAGTGTCCGGCTGCCCGCGATGGCCCTGATCACCGCGGTTGGGTCGGCCACGCGCGGAGTGTAGCCGCACCGTCAACAGTCGATCATCGCCTCCCCAAGGGGCTGTTCGCTTCCCTTCCCGTCGCCGTAGTGCGCGCGGCAGGACCGCCTCAGGCGATGCCGACGCCCGAACCGGCGAGTTGGGCTGTCGTCGGCTCGGCGCAGCAGAACCACGGCTCGCTCAGCCGCGGCGGCGCCCCCCGTTCCGGCGGCAGTTCTCTGCCGGCGTCAGGCCAGCGCAGTCCTTGGCCCGCAGCGGCGCGGGCAGTCAGCTGGCGAATGGCGGCGTGGGTCGATCGCGCTGGTACCCCGCCATCGGCATTCGCGGCAACCAGCTCGGCGATCTCTGCTTGGAGTGTGTCCATCGCCGGATCAGGATGCTGCCAGAGATGGCTGAAACCAGCGGGGTCATAGCCGCGCAAATGCTCACGCATCTCCGGCAAGGCAAGCAGCAGTGAGCCCGGAGGGACCAGGAGGCGGATGCTCAGTTGCACCGGGTCGACGCTGTCGATCAGCGCGTTGCCGGCGATCAGATCGAGCAGCTCGATCTGATCGCGAAGCGTGCTCCACGGCGTGAATGGCAGCAGCGATGGCCGCATCTCAACGCCCAGCGAGCGGCAGATACGCAGTGCAGTCAAGGCGTCGTCAGCGGAGTGTCCCTTGGCGAAGAGCTCGAGCACGCGTGGGCTGGTGGACTCCACGGCCGACACGATGAAGAGCAGCCCCAGGTCACGCAGCTCGGCGACCACCTGATGGTGCTCGAGGATGTGCTCCACCTTGGTGGTGATATCGAAGGTGAGGTCCGGACAGCGCTCGTGCACTGCGCGGGCGACCGCCATCGCATGCGGGACGGCGTTGAGGAAGTCCGGATCGCCGAAGGTGAGGTGGCGCATCCCGTCCTGCCAGAGCCGACCGACATCCTCCACGAGTACCTCGCGCTGCCAGACCCGAATCCGCCCATCGTAGACAGCCGGAACCGGGCAGTGGCGGCAGCGATGCACGCAGCCACGCGTTGCCTCAACGTAGCCGGTCAGCCGTTCCTCGCCATCCACGAGCAGCCGGGTGTAGCGGTTGAGCGGCGGCAACAGGTCGCGAGCGGGCAGGGGGAAATGAAGCCGGTCGAGGACGACCGCTCGCGGGCTCGGGTTCCCATCCGCCACGTCGACCAGCGCCTGCTCGTATTCACCCCCAAGCACAGCGTCGACCAGGCCCGGTTCAAGGGCTGGACCACAGAGCGGCGCATAGAGGCCGAAGAGCACGATGCGCAGGTCCGGCCCGCGACGGGCGCGGAGCGCCCGAGCCACCGGGACAGCCAGACGCATCGCTGTGTGCATCGGGACCGCGATGGCCACCAGTTCGGGGGCGTCGAGGTCGGCCTCGCCGAGTTGCTGGACCGAGAGGTCCACGGCGCTGACGTGATGATCCGCAGCCCGCAGGAAGGCGGCCGCCGAGGCAAGGTGTAGCGGTTGATGTCCGAGCTCGTAACACGAGACGAGCAGGACCCTCACGGCTTTCCGCCCAGCAGGTCGGGCAGACTCCGTCGCGATAGGTGGCACCGAGACCGCTACTTCTTCGCCGCTTGGTAGTAGGGGTTGGTGCCCTCGGCGTGGTTGGTGGAGTCGACCACCTCAGTCGCGTGGATGATGGGCTGCTGCATACGTTTGCGTCGCCTCCTCGCGACCGCCGAAGGATCTTCAACTCCCAGTGTGACGGGGCGAGGCTTCGCCGCGTCGGCGTAACGGAGTCAGCGACGACGTCATCGTTGCTGGTTCGGTGAAAGCGCGCTCGCCCAGCCGAGCGTTCTGTCACCCGATGCCCACCTGGACCACCGGTCGGGATTGACGGAAATGTGATGGTTCACGCATCGGAGGTGTCCTGTCGGCTCAAAAGTCGAGCGGGAACGTAGTGTCGCGGAGACGGAGTCACAAGCAACCTGAATCCAGGGCGCGGGCGGTGCGATCTTGCGTTGTCAGGACTGCGCGCTCAGACATGCGAACCCTGCTCCCGACGAGGGGTAAGGGCCAATCCTCGATTGGTTGACGAATGCCAGAGTCGACCTGTATGCTCGATCGAACTCAAGCGCAGGCATCTGCCTGCCTTTTGCCCAACACGGCCTCTCCAGACGATCATTCCCTGTCGACCCTATGACACGGATCAAACTGGCGTCAATTTTGGTGATCGAAGCATCTCGAGCACTAGCCGAGGCCAACCGGTCCTCGGTGGCGAGGGGTGAATAGGCAAAGTGCCTGGCGGCAACTATTCCGGCGCTCTCGCAATGAGCCGTGCCTCGATGACATCCGAGCGATCCGGGTAGGTTGAGGCGCAAACTCGGCAACAAAGCCGTCGGATAGCGTGTGGCTAACGTCGCAGAGGCGCAGCCGAAGCAAGCACGCGCCACCAGGTCGAGATCAATCGTCTCGCTCAGCCGCCAGCTCAGGGTGGGGCAGGAAACCGGACGGCTCCGCAGATGAGCCGCTTGACAACACCCTCCTAGAGTGTATTATCGCCGGACCGGAAACGTTTCTAGGAGACTAAGAATATGCGCGGTTCCTCTCGATTTCTGAGGGTTCTCGCCTTCCTCGCCGGCATTTCAGCCGTGGCTGCATGCGGATCGACGAGTGGGAGTCCCAGCGCCAGTGCGTCACAGAATGCGGCACAGGCGTTGGCTCAAGGGGGCGTGCTGAAGTGCGGGATGGCGGAAGACCCGCCGTTCACGTTCCTTGATTCTTCGGGAAACTACACGTCTCTTATCCCGGCCTTGCTACAGAAGTTTGAAGCGTATGCGCATGTCAAACTCCAGTACGTACCGGCGACATATACGACGATTGTGGCTGGCCTGCAAGCAGGAAAGTACGCGTTCATCTGCGCCGATCTGCATGCGACGCCCGCCCGCAAGCTCGTTGTAAACTTCACGACTGCCTTTAGCGGATCTGGAGATGTGTTCTTTGTTCGTGGGAACGACAATCGGTTCTCGACGCTCAATGACCTTAATTCACCGAATGTTTCCGTTGCCATCGTTGCTGGGAGCGCGAGCGAAAGCGATTCAACGGTATTGACGAAAGCAAAGTTTGTGAAATTGGCTAATGTGCCTACAGCGATTTTGGTAGCAGATTTGAGTGCGGGGCACGTGGATGCCTTCGCGACATCGAGCTATTTGGCGCCCGCGCTAGCTGCGCAGTATGGATTCAAGACAATTCCAGATATCGCCACCCAGCCCGACGGTGTGCTTTCGGTTCCGTTGGCTTGGGCCGTGCCCATGCAGGATGGCGCACTGTTGTCTCTGCTGAATGCATTCCTGGCTCATGAGCAGTCCGACGGAGACCTGGCGGCGCTCAAGACGCAGTGGCTGACCGTTGCGAACAGCCTTAAGGGTTGATCGCGCCAAAACCAACGCGTCATGGTGTATCCCGCCCTCAACTGCGGCAGTAAGACGGAGGTGGGCGATTGGACACGGTCGCGAGCTGTAGCGGCGGCGGCTATCGTATGGCACTGTTCATTCGGCGGGATCATTCCAGCGCGCTCCTCCGGGGCGCGCTGGAATGAACTACAAGTGGGACTGGGGGATCGTCTTTACCAGTGACACGTTCAATCCTCTGCTCATTGGTCTCGAGTTCACCCTTGGGGTTTCCGTCATTTGCCTCGTACTGGGGAACATCTTAGGATTAGCGGCCGCGATGGGGAGGCTGTATGCTTGGAAGCCGCTCGGCATCCTCGTATATGTCTACGTGGATTTCTTCCGAACCACCCCAGCGCTCGTTCAGCTCATTTGGATCTTCTATGTCCTTCCGATAGTAACCGGCATAGATTTCGGCCCCGTAGAGGCTGGAATCATCGCGCTCTCCTTGAATGCGGGAGCCTTTCTTGCCGAGATCTATCGTGGAGGTCTGCAATCAATCGGAGCAGCTCAGCGCGAGGCATCTCACGTGCTTGGTCTCTCTAGAATACAGACACTCCGATACGTCGTCTTTCCGCAGGCCTTCCGGCGAGTGCTTCCTGCAATCACAAACGTTCTCATCAGCCTACTCAAGGACACCTCGCTACTATCGGTCATCGCAGTGTCGGAGATCACCTACCAAATAACGAATCGGGTGGCGGCCACCTATCGGCCTCTCGAGCTGTACACCGCTCTTGCCGTCGTGTACTTCGTAATTACGTATCCAATCTCGCTGGGTGCCGGGGCGTTGGAGCGCCGCCTTAGGCTCCCTGGGATGTGATTGATGGCGTTGCAGTCGACCACCCCATCTCCTGAACCGCGCCACCAGGGTGTTGCGCCTAGAGCCGAAGTGAGCGTCGGCTTCCTCTCTGCTTACTTCTCCATGTATGAGGCGCAGATGGAGCCTGACTTCAAGTCCAGTCGCTTGCACGCAGCTCAGCGGGCTCAGGAGGCCCTAGCGGCCCACTTTTCCGTGACCAACCTCGGCATCCTGCAGTCAAGTTTCGACGGGGAGTCTGCTGCTACGCAAATGAGAGCGATCGATCCTGACTGCGTTGTGTACTCGCCATCGATGGTCGCGCCTGGCGAGTGGGCGATGCGCGCCCTCGAGAAATGCGACGCGCCAGTGGTGGTCTGGAATGCGATCCAAATCGCGGAGCTTCCGTCGCAACTCAGCCACGCACAGTCGACGGTGAACACTTCGACGGTTGGCTGTCTCATGCTTGCAAATCTGCTCAGCCGTCGTGAACGTCCGTTTTGTGTGGTCACGGCATCTCCGCAGGATCCGGCTCAAATGAGCGTACTTGTTCGCACCATCAGAGCTGCCGCCGCCACAAGGCGGCTCCGCAAGGCACGATTTCTCCGAATCGGCGGTGTCATACCAGGGTACGACGACGTCGAAGCATCCGATGATGAATTGAAACGCTTGGGAGTTGCCGCAGTCCTGACCATCGGCCCAGTTGAATTGAACGACTACGTTCACTCGAGCCGGTCCGTCTCGCCCGACGAAATGGACCCGTTTGTTGCCCAATGGTCGAAAGAGTTCGCGGCGCACGGGCCGTCGTTAGAATTGGCCGACGCCTTGTGCCGTTTAGTGCGCGATCGCAACGCCGCTGGAGGCACAGTCAACTGTCACGGGCCGTACTTTCGTGACAATGACGTCATCGGTATACCTGCTTGCCTCGCCGTCTCGGTGCTGACGGCTCAGAACATCCCCTTCTCGTGCACCGGCGACCTCCCGGCAGCGATGGCGCTGTTCCTTGCCAAGTTTCTGTCGGGTCGAGCTCAGTATTGCGAGTTCTACACTCCTGACCTCACGAATGGGCACGTGTTATTGGCCGCCGGCGGCGAGGGCGACCCTGCGTGGGCGGCCGACGGCACGTTGCAGGTTCGGGCTAATGAGCTCTACCCTGGAGTTCGAGGTCCCGGTGATGGGGTGCAATTTGCTCTCGAGCCCGGCAGAGCTACACTGCTGTCGATGTCTCCGCGAGGAGGTGGTTGGCGCCTAGCTTGGGCAACGGGGGTGATTGATGCGAAAAGCCACGCGGACTTAGGTGGGCCGAATGGCTACTTTCGTTTCGATAGGACGCCGGTTGAACAGGCTACATCTGAGTGGCTACAAGCGGGAACGACTCACCATCACGCGTTGGCTCGTGGTGATCTAGACATCGAGATCCCCATCCTGGCCACCTTCCTCACGCTTGATACGGTTCGGGTGTAGATACAGTGGTGTCGCACACGGACATGCAGATTGCCTCCATCGAGGCGTGGGCATGCGAGGTTCCGCTAGCCGAGCCGTTTCCCTATGGCTCGAGTTTGATCAGTGCGCGCAAGTACACTGCCATTCGTGTAACCACACGTAGCGGTATCGCTGGCGAGGGCCTCACCCTAAGTAGAGGTGCGCCGATCGATGTGGTGATCCTGGAGATGTTAGCTCCGCTTCTCATTGGTTTAGACGCGTTCTCTGTGACGGCGCGGATGGACGATTTACGGAACGGTACGCTCGCATTCGATCAGGAAGGGGTCGTCACGCGCGGGAAATCAGTGGTGGAGTTCGCACTGCTCGACATAGTCGCTCAAGCCTGCGGGGTTCCCCTCTGGCGGTTGATGGGGGGTGACTATCGGCGACTACCCGTACTCCTCGTCGAGGGATACTCGCTCGACAAGGAATCGGAGACGGATTTCGTTCGGAGACTGTGTCAACGGGTTGACGAGGGCTTCTCCCTCCTCAAACTCGAAGGCGGTGACTCACGGGGCTTCTTGCGCCTGGAAGAGTTGCGCCGAAGGATTCCGGACGAGATAGGAATTGTCCTGGATGTCGGCTGGTCTTGGCACACGCTGCGAGAGGCGCGTAACAACATGGAGCGACTTGGAGCTTTGCACTTGTCGTGGGTCGAAGACCCACTGCCGAAGGGCCGCGTCCGCGACCTTGTCGAGTTGCGACAGACTAGCTCAGTCCCAATCGGCGCAGGCGATGAACTTTCATCGATCGCTGCCACTGAACAGCTCATTTCCGCACACGCGGTCGACGTAGTTCGGCTTGATGCATGCGCCGTTGGCGGAGTCTCAGAAGCGACGTCCGCGGTGCGGTTAGCGCGTCGGGAAGGATTGCGGTATTCATTCCATGGTACCGGTGACATCAATGAACAGTTAGCGTTCGGATCTCCGGGCGGCGACCACGTCGAAATCTTTCCCAAGGACCGCCCCTTTGACAGAGCTCACGAACTTATGAGGAGCCCGACCGTCGACAGAATCGTGGATGGTAGCCTCACCCCGCCATCCGAACCCGGAGCGGGCGTCCGGCTCGATCTTGATGCAGTCGAGCGCTACGCCGATCGATACGGAAAGGTGGTCGCAGCGTGACCATCGTTCCAGTGCCTGACGTTCACACGACTACGAACGGCAAAGGAGGTCCCGCATGCCCGAGGCTCAGATAGCCGTCGTAACCGGAGGGGCCAGCGGGATTGGGTGGGCGACTTGTGCCGAACTCCGTCGCACTGGCTGGAAGGTCGCGCTAGCCGACCTCGACATCGGCAGAGCCGAGGAGCGTGCAGCATCGGATTCAGACGTGTTCTTCGCGGTCGCCCTTGATGTCCGTAACCAGACGTCCGTTGACGAGTGTTTCCAGAAGATCACGGACAGATGGGACCATATCGACCTTTTAGTAAACAGCGCGGGGATACAAGCTCATACACGCCTCGCAGAGCTTGACTGGCTCGCTTGGGAATCGGTGCTCGACGTAAACCTCTCCGGGACGCTTCGCTGCATGGTCGCAGCGTCTAGGTACATGCTTGCCCGCAAGCGCGGCACGATAGTCAACCTGTCGTCGGTCGCCGGCGAACGTGGGGCGCCTGGGCGCGCCCCCTACAACGCCTCAAAAGCGGCGGTCGTATCTCTTACTCGCACCGCTGCGGTGGAGTGGGCGCTGAGCGGGCTTCGGGTGAATGCCGTTGCGCCCGGTTACGTCGAGACGGAGATGTTGGCCGAATTCCAGCAGTCCGGCTCTTTGGACTTAAGCCACATTCTTCAACGCACCCCGATGGGCAGACTGGCGTCACCCTTGGAAATAGCGAGCGTCATCTGCTTTCTCGCGTCCGAGGCTGCGTCCTTCATCACGGGCCAGGTAATTGCGGTCGATGGCGGATTCCTTGCCGATTACGGCGTTCCCTCGAGTCATGTACCAGACTCGGCTTGATCGACTCCATCCGCCAGATGGCACTCTCGTGCCACCTTGGCTTAGGTCCGACGGCGGAAGGGTCCAATGACCGCTGTCTCTGAGACTGGAGTCTTAGCGGTACAAGCGACCCAGGTCTGCAAGTCCTACCGGCGAGGGGTCCCGGTGCTCACCGATGTATCTCTCGACGTAGCCCCTGATCAGGTGCTAGTCCTGATCGGTGCGAGCGGGAGCGGCAAGTCGACCATGCTTCGATGCATCGCCGGGCTCGAGACCATTGACTCGGGCAGAATCAGCGTCTTAGGCCAAGTCGTCCAAGACGTCGGAGCTTCTGGGCACACTAGCCGCAGCTCGGGCGGATTCCGAAAGGGATACCGGGAGGTGGGTATGGTCTTTCAGCAATTCAACCTATTCCCACACATGACGGCCCTGGAGAACATCACCTTATCCCCACGCGTGACGCGGGCGATTCCAACGCTAGACGCGCGGAAGTCAGCCATTGAGTTGCTCGCTAGCGTGGGACTGGCTGGCCACGAAACCAAATACCCCGGTGAGCTCTCTGGAGGGCAGCAGCAGCGAGTCGCAATTGCAAGAGCCCTCGCACTCAAGCCGAAGGTCATGTTGTTCGACGAAGTGACCTCGGCTCTTGATCCAGAGCTGGTTGGGGAAGTCCTTATCGTTATGCGGCGTCTGGCAGAAGGAGGCATGACAATGATTGTGGTCACCCACGAGATGGCCTTTGCGAGAGAGGTGGCCGACAGAGTTGTCTATATGGATGCCGGCCGCATCGTCGAGGACGGAACCCCGGAAGAGTTGTTTACGAGGCCGACCCACCAGCGGACCCAGGCATTCCTCCGACGCATCGAAAGTCGCTAGAAAGCCCTCCTCCGCCGAGGAGAGTCCCTACCAGAAGGACATTGCCTCGGCAACGACGCGTTCCACGGTAGGAACCCACAGTTTCTCCAGGTTCGCAGCGAACGGCGTCGGCGTCGGCGGGGATGTAACACGCCGAACCGGAGCGTCCAAGGAATTGAAACCGACGTCAGCGGTGCGCGCGGCGACTTCACTTCCCCAACCGCACGTTGCGGGGCCTTCCTGCACAATCACGATTCGTGAGGTCTTGGCGATACTGGTCAGAATCGTGCTCATATCGAGTGGAGTGAGGCAACGAAGGTCAATCACCTCGGCAGAGACCTTCTGCTCGGAGAGCCGCTCGGCGGCCTGAACGCACACAGGCACCATCGCTCCTGTCGCGACCAGAGTTAGATCCTCTCCCTGCCGCACCGTTGCGGCGCTGCCGAGAGGTACTGAAAATGGGTCCTCGTCTACCTCGCCTTTGACGTCGAACAGCGCCTTGTGCTCAATGAAGAGCACGGGATCCGGGTCATCCACTGCTGCTTGGAAAAGACCGATGAGGTCGGCTGGGTTCGAAGGTACTACCACCTTCAATCCCGGTATGGACATCGCCAGATTGTCGAACAACTGGGAGTGCTGCGCCGCAAATCCCAGGCCAGCGCCGCCGTGCGTGCGGATCACGATAGGCACCGACACTTGGCCGTTTGACATGTAGCGTAGCTTGGCGGCGTGGTTCGCAATCCCATCCCAGCAGGTACCAAGAAAGTCCGCGAACATGATCTCCGCGATCGGTCGAAGCCCTCGCATTGCTGCGCCAATGGCCGCACCGATGATGGCTTGCTCACTGATGGGTGTGTCCCACACGCGATTGGGACCGAACTCATCTCGTAGGCCGACGGTGGTCTTGAAGGCGCCCCCTGGCTTACCCACGTCTTCACCGAGAAAGACGACGCGGGGGTCGCGTCGCATGGCTCGAGCGATGGCCTCGGCTATGGCCTTGCGATAGTTCATCGTGATCATGTCGGCGCGTCTCCCCACACGCTCGTAAGGAGCGCCTCCGGCCCGGGCTCAGGCGAGGCGAGCGCGACCTCGAGTGCTGCGGCGATCGTTGCCTCCACGCCACGATTCATCGCCTCGAGCTCGCCCGTTGGGAGGTCTAGGCTCGTCTCGAACAACTTAATCGGGTCGCGAGTGTTCCAGTAAGCGACTTCCGCCGCTGGCTTATAGGTGCCGGGGTCGGCACGCGAATGCCCGCTCTGACGATAGGTCACCGCTTCGATCAGCGACGGGCCATTACCTTCCGCTGCAGTA
Organism: Candidatus Dormiibacterota bacterium; assembly: GCA_003135895.1. Taxonomy (GTDB): domain Bacteria; phylum Chloroflexota; class Dormibacteria; order Aeolococcales; family Aeolococcaceae; genus Palsa-851. The sequence goes on along the minus strand of PNBE01000007.1, from coordinate 5,747 downwards.
CCCCGTGCATCCGTGACGGCACTCCGAACGGCTTCGATATCGTTACCATCGACTAGGACGCTCTTCAAGCCGTACGCCGACGCTCGATCCGCTGCCGGATTGACCACAGGCACGACTTCAGCAATGGGTGTGTATTCACTGTACTGGTTGTTCTCGCAGATGAAAATAATCGGTAGGCGCCAAACCGCCGCAAGGTTCAGTGCTTCGTGGAAGGATCCGATGGTGGTCGTACCGTCCCCGAAGAAGCAGCAGGTCACCGCGTCATCGCCATTCACCCGACTTGCCCAAGCGGATCCTACCGCTATTGGGATGTGCGCGCCGACGATCGCGTAGGAGCCAAGGAGTCCTAACGAGGGGTCGGTGAGATGCATCGATCCACCCTTGCCCCCGCAGCACCCACCCAACCTTCCAAGGATTTCTGCGAACGCCGCTTCAGGTGGCATTCCCCGCGCCAGGCAATGGTGATGGCCTCGATATGTGCAGAACACGACGTCCTGCGGCGCAAGGGCTGCCGCTGCCCCGACGGCGACGGCCTCCTGTCCATTAGCGAGATGTGTGCTGCCCCTTACGAGTCCGTCCGAGAAGAGCTGCTGCAGCTTGTCCTCGAAGGCGCGGATCTCCTTCATCTGACGCAGCATTCCTTGCGGTTGGCTCATACGGGTCGCCGCTTCGCGTCCTGAACAAGACCCACGTGCGCCAACCTTGAGTGCTCGGCAGGCGCCGGCCGGGTCAACGATCTACCCGATAGCGGTCGATGAATTCGGTATTCAACTCCCATCCAAGCCCTGGCCCCGTGGGCAGGGTCAGTTGACCATCTTTTAGCGGCCTGTCATTGCTGATCAGGTCCCACCAGAAGGGGTCACGATCATGGTGAAAGCATTCCGCGTAAGTCCCATGTGGCTGACTGGCCAGCAAATGAGTCGCAACCTGCGGCTCCTCGTGGTGGCCCATCTGAACACTGAAGCTGTGAGCGATCGCTGCGACGCGCAACCACGCTGACGGTCCACCCGACCAGGAGGCGTCAAAGTTGCAGACGTCGATAGCGTCGGCTTCCATCAATTCCCGGCAGCCGGTAGGAGAGAACTCGCTCTGGCCTGCCGTGACGGGGATCCCGCCTGCCCGACGCACTGCCGCGAGGTCGCGGCGATCGTTAGCCCATCCCACTGGTTCCTCAAACCAGCGAATATTGAGATCTTGCACAAGCTGGCAAAACCTGAGTGCATCGGAAACGCTGTACCCCTGATTTGCGTCGACTTCGATGATGAAGTCATCGCCTGCCGCTTTTCTGGCCCGTCGGACTCGAAGTGCATCAAGCTCCGGGGTCTCGCCACCCACTTTGAATTTCACGCCGGCTAAACCGGTCTCGCGGTAGCTCTCGATCTCATCCTCAATCGGGCCAAGGGGCTCGCCGTAATACCCACCAATGGCAATCATGGGTATCCGATCGCGGAACCCTCCCCAAAGCACGTGCAGGGGTACATTGAGCGCCTTCCCAATCGCGTCCCACATGGCGGAATCAACGCTGGCGAGTGCAACTAAGCCCACACGCCGGTCGCGAAGTATGTCGTAGGTGGCTGGGTACGCCGCCGCCCACACGCGTGAGGCCGTCATCAAGTTCATGCCCAGAAGGCGAGGCGCAATCTCCTCGGTTATGACCGCGCTGATCTGCGCAAGGGTGCTCGCCTCGTCACCAGCATAGGCCTCTCCAACGATGCCCTCTCGGGTGAAGAGTCGCGTCACCAAGGTCGCGCGCTTGCTCATCCGATAGTGACTCCCGATGAACTCTCGGGCCAAAGGGGCGACCACGGGAACTACCTCGATCCGCTCGAGGGTGAGCTGCAGGCGAGAATCCACGGCCGTCTCTGGGGACGGTAGAGCAGTCATCGGCATTATCCTCTGGAATCGTTTCCTAGCCTAGGATACGCGAACCTGCCCCGAGCTGTCGAGCGGTCTTCGGAGCCCCGCAACTGGCGGCGGCCGAGAAGGACGTGGCGCAGATGACGGTGTCGGATGAGCCGCCGGCCATGCGGCGCAGAAGTGAGTCCGCGGCAGCCCACCCAAATGCGGCGGCGTCGCGGTTGATCGATGACAGTCGCGGCTCGTGAAACTCCGCCAGTTCCACATTGTCAGTCGTGATCAGACTAAGGTCCGCAGGGATTCGAAGTCCGCGCTGTCGAATAGCTTCGAGGACCCCGGGCAGCAGCTGGTTGCTGCCGCACAGGACCGCGGTCGGCGGATGGGATTTTTCGCAGAGGCCGGACATTGCCGCGTTACCTTGAGCGCGGCTCAGAGACCCAGTGACGAGGAGCGGCTTGGGAAGGCCGGCATGTGTCATGACTTGCATGACGGCGCCAACCCGCTCGCGGGCCGGTCGCAAGTCAGGCGATCCAGCGATCAGGGCAATGCGTCGATGGCCCAGCCCAACGAGGTATTCCGTCGCTGCGCGGAATCCCGAGGCGTGATCGAAGAGGACCCTCGATGCATCGCGAGGTCCGCCATCCCTGTCGAGCAACACCGCGGGTTTCCCCATCCCTTTTAGTAGATGAGCAACACGTCGTTCCGTTTCACTCGTCAGACTAAGTAGGAGCCCGTCCACCTTCCGTTGACCGAACATCTGAAGGTTCGCCATATCCCGCGCGGGAAGACCTCGCGAGTTGGCAAGTAAAAGCGTATATCCCTTCTCGGCTAGACGGGTTTCAGCTGCCAAAGCAATCGTCGCCATGAGCTGGTTGGAGACGTCTCCCACAATGAACCCAACCGACATCGACGTTCCGCGCCGCAAACTCTGAGCGAGTTGGTTGGGCTCGTACCCGCACTCACGTACGGCACTCAACACGCGCTCCCGCATTTCCGGGCTCACGTCCGGATGCCCCGAGAGCACACGTGAGACGGATGAGATCGCGACGCCAGCTAGGTCAGCCACCTCCCGAATACTCATTTCAGTCTCCTCAATGCGCTAGCTCCTATGCTCTCACCACTCGACAATATGACAAGGTAATGGTGCACTTCATCCACCGCGGTACATCGTAGACGGCCAGCGTCTCAACTCGATAGTGGCTCCGATGGGCGAGGCACGCTGACCTAATGAGAAATCATCTCCTCTACGCGCAGCCGCCACCTTTCGTGTTCTTGAACTCACGAGCTTTGACTAATCCAGCACTCCGGGTGATGATCATCGACTAATTCCGTGGCTCGCAAATGTCTCAAGATTGCTCGCAGTTCAGCAGGGTGATTGTGAGACGGCATCAGCGCGTGGGCTCAACGGTCGTTGAACACAGCCCTTCTAGGCGGGTTGGGTCGTCACCCGAGGAGCTGACACGTGAAACGACTACTGGTCACGGTTGCTGGAGCGGTTGCTCTCGTAGTCACCGGATGCGCCTCGACCGCCTCGGCGGAGGCGCCGACTGCTAGTACGTCATTGCTGAGGATCTCCGAGCCTCACCACCCCGCAATTGTCACGCCAGTGACGTCGGCGCGACATGCCGAAACCGAGTCCTGAGAGCACGGGGGCGTTAGCGACATCCCGCTCTTGCCTGCGGTCGGGCGTCCGTCGCACCTGTCTTCCGCACGCGCTGGTAGTGGAGACCACACCACTCGAGATGGCGAACGCTTCGCTCGCAACTCGGGACCGAGCAACGTGGACGGTCGGGGTCATCGCGCTTCCACTCGTAATGGTGGTGCTGGCACCGGCCGACCGCGACGGCGGTGAGGTCACATCGATCCACGGAACAGAGCGCGCCTCGATATGGAGGCATCTTCTGCCGCAGTGGCGTGCCTGGCTCACCATGGCGCCGGATCCGGTGGGTGTGGATGAAGCAGTACCCGCTCGCGTAATACGGCTCCGGACACGATTCAACCGAGCAGTGGTCAAACTCTCCTGCCGCACGCCGCTCCGCGATACCTCTTCGGGCACCGCGCGGCGCCCGTGGCCGCACCTCGTCACGCCACCAGATGGAGGCCCGTTCGTTAGCCCGCGCTCGGGTACTCGGAGCCGGCCAGACCACGACCTCCTCGGCCAACGCGGCAGCGATCGCACGGCGTCGACTGGGAGGAAGCTCGTCCCACGTGGCGCGAAGACCATCGGCATGACCGACGAACTCCAAAACAATGTCCTCGGCTCGATCGTGGAGCAATGCCGTCCTCATCGCGTTGACGTGTTCGATCAGAACTGGCCGGGCTGCTCGCCACTCCATGCGCGTGAGTGTCCCGATTGCGTACTCGCGCGCCATCGAGCGAAGGCGAGCCTCGGCGTCATCGAGGGAGGATCGCGCACGACGCCATCTGCTATTGCCGAGCCGCCCTCGTTGCAGAGCGGCTGGCAAGGCCGTCGAGTCCAATCGCTCATAGAGCCGATCCATGAACATGGCATCGAGGTCATCCACGGTGATGGCAAGGCGTCCACACCCCCTTCGTCCGGCTTGGTGGGCACATCGGTAACTCCGCTCGATCCCGACCCCACCGGTCCTAAGTCGCTCACCGCAGCGACCGCAGCGGGCCAACCCGGTCAACAGATAGCAGTGCCGCGTGCCATCGCCGAAGACCCGCTCTGGATCAGAGAGCAGGGATCGGATCCGCTCACTCTGACGGCGGGTCAAGATCGCCTTCCAGGCACCCCTCCCCACCACCTCGCCGTGATACGTACTCCAGCCTGCCAGACGGGGGTTGCCGAGGATGTCGTGCAGCGCTGGAGCTTGCCAGAGAGCTTTCCGGGGGCTCGGGATCCGCCGGGCGTTGAAGTCCATGCAGATACCGCGCAGAGAATCGCCGCGGAGCAATCGCCCTGCCGCTTCGCGGATCACCTGGGCTTCACCAGGCTTGATAGCTGAGGCGCGGGCGGTGTATCCGTACAGCTGCCGGGGCGTGCGCATGATCCCCTGCCTTGCCCGCTCCAGATTCGCGCGGGTCATGCGCTCGCTCTTGATCTCGGACTCGTGAGCAGCAAAGGCGCCCCCAGGTCCTGGCCAAGAGCCGTCCCTGACTGGTCGCGAGGTCGACGTCACCGGTAACGGTCGCGCGCGCGACGTGGTGCTTGTCGCAGAGCACGATGAACTCCTCGAGCTCCCGAGGTTGCCGATGCAACCGGTCGAGCCGCCAGATCATCACGCCGTCGCGCGAGCCAAGTTGGATATCGGTCAGGAGGCGCTGGTACTCGGGTCGCGGCTTACTCGGGTTGAATGCGCTGAGATCGTCGTCGACATAGGCCTGAGCGACGCTCCAACCGCGCCGTTTTGCCTCCTCGAGGCAGTCCGCCTCCTGGCGCCGGACGCCCAGACGCTCGCCCGATGGATCATGGGATATGCGCGCATAGATTGCCGCGGACTTGGGCGACCCGGCTCGCATACGATGCAGTATCCGCCTGATTGTGTCTGGACACGGCGGGGACCGGCGATGCAGCATGCGGTGCCAGCGCCCTCTCCGCGGCTACGGTGACCACCCCCAGGCTCTTGAGATCGCGTCTCGATAGGCGTGCCCCCGAGAGGCGGCGGGTCCGTCAAGCTAATGCCAAATTACCCTTGCTAATGCCCTCCGGTCATTTCCGGCATGTTGAACACAACAGCAGCGGTTGATCCCACGCAACCCACGCTGATCATCGACTAATTCCAAAGCGGGGCAACCATTTTCCTCGGGTGTTCACTGCAGCGGATCGCACCGAGTGAGCATGTGTCGTATTGACATTTTCACCACCCGAGCGCGCAGGCAGCATGCACCGCACAATACCTCGCTGTCGCGACAGAGGCATGACGAGC
>PNBE01000114.1:201-20953 GCA_003135895.1 Candidatus Dormiibacterota bacterium | reverse complement strand
GAGACCACGTGCCTCGGCATGGCCGCGAGCGGCGCATCGCTGCTGCTCTCGGCCGGTGCACCGGGACGGCGACTCGCGCTGCCCAACTCACTCGTAGTCATCCACCAACCCTGGGCGCAGGGCATGCAGGGACAGGCGACCGACCTCGACGTGCACGCCCGCGAGATCCTTCGTCAGCGAGCGCTGCTGATCGAGCTGTACCACCGGCACACCGGCCGCGATTCGGAGCAGATCGGCCGCGACATCGAACGCGACTACCACATGACCGCCGAGCAGGCGGTTGCCTACGGGATGATCGACCACGTCATCGAGAAGCGCCCGGCAACCTCCTTATCCAAGAACGAAGACAGCGCGCGAGCATTGGTTACAAGCTGAGCCCCTCAAGCACGAGGGCTGAGTCAGCGTTCGCAGGCTGAGGACGCCGGGCATGCAGCGGGAGGGTTTTCGAGGCCATCGCTCGCAGACGGCCCGATAAGAGAGCGAACCCTGACAGGGGTGTATAAGAACCGGTGAGTGATTTCACCGCAGCCCGATCGTGCCCAGGGGAAGAGCGACCTGGCGACGACACCGTTCGGCACAGTGCCGGATACGGGCGCACCGCCGGGTAAGCGACCGGTCGACAGAGCCATCACAGCAATCATCGTGGCTGCTGCCGTGCTGGCCGCCGGCATCACCTTCTATCAACTGAGCCGGCCCGGGCTCCTCTTCGGCATCACTCCCGACATCTCCGTGTGGATCGGTGCATCGATCAGGCTCGTGCATGGTGCAATCCCGTATCGGGACTTCGATCTCATCCAGCCGCCCGGTTTCACACTGCTGGCGACCCCGTTCGCAGCGCTTTCCGAGTGGATCGGCACTCGCGATGCGCTCGCGGCGCTGCGCCTCGGCACACCGCTTCTCTCGGCAGGGAGCGTGATCCTCATCGGACTGGTTATCCGTCACCGGGGCCGAAGCGCGGTGATCGTCGCATGCGGTGTGATGGCGTTTTTTCCCGCCGAGATGTACGCGCTGCGCAGTGGTCTGCTGGAGTCGGTCGTCGATTTCTTCTGTCTCGCGGGGCTCGCGCTCATCTTCGACGGCGATGCGTTCACTTCTTCTCGCCGGCGCCTGGTGCTCGGTGGCATCGCCTTCGGGATCGCCGGCTTGGTGAAGTCGCCGGCGATCGTTCCGGTGCTCGTCGTCCTTGTTCTCTGCCTGCCGGGGATCCGGCGTCGCCTCGTCCCGTTCCTCGTCGGTCTCATCGCGGGCTTCGGGGTTCCAACGTTGCCCTTCTTCCTCCTCGCGCCCGGCTCTTTCATCCGCGACGTCTTCAGCCCGTTGAGCTACATACCGGTGGCAAGTCGAGTTTCAATCTCGACGCGGCTCGGTGAGCTCACCGGCATCTTCGCGTTTGGCGGCAGCGCTCTGGTTGCGATTGCCGGCACCATCGTGCTCATAGCAGTCGTGGTCGCGGCATTCGCTTTGCCTCCGCGCAGGAAGCCGTCGCCGCTCGAGTGGTTCGCAATCAGCGCAACAACCCTTGCGGCACTCGCCCAGCTCGGGCCCGCATACTACTTCCCACAGTACGCAGCGTTCATGGCCCCTTTCCTCGCCCTGCTGCTGGGGATCTCACTCGCACGCCTGGTTGCGGAGAGGTCGCCTCGTGTAGCGCTGGCAATCGCCACAACCGGCGTGGCAGTCCTGTGCATCAGCCAGTTGGTCGCAATCCCCGGGGTCGCCGCGCCCGACGTCGCCAATGTCGTCGACGCTGTGATTCCCGCAGGAGCCTGCGTGCTCTCGGACGCACCTTCAAAGCTGGTGACCACAAATCGCTTCGTCGCGGCGGGGTCCGGATGCAACACGATGATCGATCCCCAAGGCGCAACCCTGTCGTATGGATATGGGTCGGCGGGCGCAGAGCACCTCTGGACCAACGAAGTTGAACATTCCGACTACATGGTGACTAGCACGCGTTTCGCGATATGGGACATCCCGCCTGACGCTGCGCTGCGCGCCTACGTCGACGCGAATTTCCAGCTCATCCGCGCGGGTGGGCTGCTGTTCTACGTGCGCAACGGCTTTCCGCACGGCAACGTTGCGGGCGCGGCGCCGGAGTCACGATAGGAATCGACTGACGGCTCGCGACGCCGCGACGCCATCTAACCGGTAGCGACTGCGCTCACGACAGCCGGCGCGGTGCGCACCGTGAAGTTCACCGAATTCGCGACGTAGCAGAGATCATGCGCGCGCTCGTGCAACGCGATCGCGCGATCCATCTTCTCCGGCGTGGTGATGGTCACTTGCGGATGCAACGACACCTCTTCGAAATGACCTCCGCCGTCCGCCGTCTCCACCAGCGTTCCGGACGCCCGGTCGACGTACTCGGTCACGACGATCCCCTCCTTCGCGCAGAGCACGAGATACCAGAGCATGTGGCACTGCGACAGCGACGCGACCAGCAACTCCTCCGGATTCCACCGGTCGGGCGCTCCGCGGAATGCCGGATCCGCGCTTCCGGGAATCGTCGGCTTGCCTTCGATGCTGACGTCGTGCGAGCGCTCGAATGCCTGGTATCCGCTCGTCCCAGTACCGGTGTTACCGGTCCAGGTCACGGTCAGCTCGTACTGATGGGTCTTCGGCATGTCAACACTCCTCTTCCCCTATTTTCGCCTTGGCGCACCCAACGGCGCGTCGCGATGACCTACTCGTCCGAATCGACGAAATAGGTCTCGCAGGCGAGCTCGAGGAGCTCGGCGTTGAGCTCGACCGGCTTGCCCAGGTAGAGCGCGGCATGGATCACATGGTTGAGCAGGTCGCGAGGATGCGTGCCGTGCAACGCCCGGCCTTTGGCGGAGTAATGCGTCTCCAGCAGTTTGTCGACGAGCCCCTCGTCCATACGCAGGTTGTTGTCGACGCAGTTCCGCCGCCAGATTTCCTTGTACTCGTCGACGGTCGGATCCGGGACATGCACCTTGAAGCGCACCCGGCGCAGGAATGCCTCGTCCATGAGGTTCTGCGGACGCAGGTTGGTCGAGAGCATGACCAGGCAGGTGAAGGGCACCGGGATGCTCGATCCGGCGCGAGGGATGTTCAGGTAGTCGACCTTCTTCTCGAGCGGCACGATCAGCCGGTTGAGGAGGTCGCGTGGGGACATGTTCTGCTGGCGGCCGAAGTCGTCAATGAGGAACAGGCCCCCATTGGCCTTGAGCTGCATCGACGCCTCGTAGAAGCCGAGCGTGTGATCGAAGCCGAGTTCGAGCATGCGCGGGGTCAGCTCGCCGCCAACCTTGACGGCGGGCCGCTTGGCCAGCTGCCAGCGACGGTCGTGGGGCGGGAGTTCGCGATCGATGGGCTCGTGATGGATCGGGTCGTAGAACCGGATCACCTCGCCGTGGACGTAGAGGGCGCGAGGGATGAACATCGGCGCCCCCAGCAGCGACGCGGCAGCCTCGGCGATGGTCGTCTTGCCGTTACCGGGAGGCCCGTACAGGAAGACCGCCTGGCGCGCGCTCAGCGCGGGTCCCAGGTGGTCGAGGACGACCTCGGAGAGCACCAGGTGGCTGAACGCGTCGTGGAGCCGGGCGCGGTTGACCTGCCCGTCGACATGGGACTGGCGCTCGGCCATCGCCGTGTAGTCGGCGATCGGCACCGGTGCGGGACCGGCGTACTGGTTGATCTCGAGCAGTTCGCGGGCGCGCTGCCGGCCGGTGGTCGAGATCATGTGCTGCATGCCGGCGTTGATCGGCTCCCCCGGATCAAGGGTTGCGGTGTGCACACCGGTCGATGAGCAGTAGCCCTCGTCGGCCAGGAACCGCGAAGTCGTCTCGACGAACGAGAAGGGCAGGCAGAGATGGTTCGCAATGTCGCGGCCCAGCATGCTGCCGTTGAAATAGAGCACCTTGAGGACCAGGTCGCAGACAAAGCTGAAGGGGAGCCCCGTCTCCTCGGCGGTCCTCGGGGCGGGAGGGAGCGCGATCGGACTGGAAGCGGGCGCGGAAACAGGCGCAATCACTGCCATCGGCGTCCGATTGTGTCATGGGCCGGTTTGACGTTCCGGCGCGCGTGACGGATTGTCATACGACCGTTCCAGGGACCCTGCTGGTACGGTTGGACGCGATGGCGGTACCAATGGACGAAGGCTTCCCGCGGCGACGACGGGTCGGGCCCTTCTGGATCGAGGAAGGCCCGGGCGCGCTCCTCGGTGGGGCGGCCATCATCGCGGTGTTCGCCGCGCTCTTCATCCTCGCCATGGCGATGCGGCCGGCGTAACCCGGCCGGCACCTTGGCGTTTCACCCAGGAACTCGACAGCACTGCCGGCGCGCCATGGCGCTGCGGAGTCAGGAGACCATCTCGCCAATGCATGTGACGGTTCGAGCGTGAGCCTCGACCAGAGCCCCGAAGCCCGGCGCCGTAGGGCGGGCCTGCCGAACGGCTCTCGCACCCCCCATCGCGCCAACGGCTCGACCAATCCCGGCATCGGGGCCACGCAGGCAGCGGCACGAGCAGAATTGCGCCGCCGGCGCGCCAGCGCTTACAAGCACCTCCGCACCCCGCGCAAGCGTGGGCGCACGCTCCGGATCGTGCTCATCGCCATCACCATCTTCGCCGCGATCGGTGCGGGCACGGTCGGGGCGGTGTTCGCGGGCTACAACGCCTACAAGGGCCAGTTGCCCGACGCGGCGACGGTGACCAACATGGAGCCGCAGATCGACACCAGCGTCTACGACTCCGCGGGCGGGCTGATCCACGTCTTCCACAACGAGGGCTACCGCCACATCCACCTTGACCTGACCGCCATGTCGCCGTACTTCAAGGAGGCGATCGTGGCCATCGAGGACCACAACTTCTACACCGAAGGCTCGTGGGACCTCGCCCGCCTGGTCGAGGCGGGCATCGCCGACGTCACCCACCGTGGCGCGTCGCTCCAGGGAGGCTCGACGATCACCGAGCAGCTGGCGAAGATCAGCCTGTACGGCGGCGCCGATCCGCCCCAGAGCATCGACTACAAGATCAAGGAGATCGTGCTCGGCAACGAGCTCGCGCTCAACTTCACGAAGAATGAAGTCCTCGATATGTACGTCAACCGGATCTTCTACGGCAACTTCGCGGTGGGGATCGGCAGTGCGGCCGAGCTGTACTTCCTCAAGCCCGCGAGCCAGCTGGACCTGGCGCAGGCCGCGATGCTCGCCGGTCTGCCCCAGTCGCCGACGGCATACAACCCGCTGATCCACAGCGCGCACGACGCCATCAACCCGCTCGCGAAGTCGCGCCAGAAGGCGGTCCTGCAGGCCATGCAGGCAAGTGACTACATCACCCAGGCACAGGGCATCGCCGCCTACAACGAGAAGCTCACCGTCCACCCGTGGAACGAGCCCGGATCCGAACCCAACTACGACCTCGACTTCATCAATTACCTGGAGACATACCTCAACTCGAACTTCCCGCAGTATGCGAGCCCCGGTGGGTATGAGATCCACACCACCATCGACCAGGCCAAGCAGAACCTCGCATACAGCACCGTCCACAACCTCGTCGCCAAGGAGCGTTTCGCCGAGAACATGGGTGACGGCGCCCTGGTGAGCCTCAACCCCCAGAACGGCGAGGTGCTCGCCATGGTCGGAACCTGGAACTATGCGGACCCGTACTTCGGTCAGGTGAACGAGGCGGCGGCGGTCCAGCTGAACATGGGGTCGACGACCAAGCTGTTCACGTACACGGCCGCCATCGCGTCGACCAAATTCACGATGACGACGCCGATCCTCGACCAGCGATACAACTTTCCGATCCCAGGAAACCCCAATGGCTACTCGCCGTTCGACGACGACCGTCGCACCCATGGGATCTGCCAACTCAAGCTGTGCCTTGGGAACTCGTTCAACATCCCGGCGGTCAAGACCGAGTACGCGACAGGCACCCAGTACATCGCGAACACCGAGCTGGCGATGGGCGTGAAGTCGCTCGATGAGAACTGCGGGCGCAATGGGCAGTACGTGAACTGGCCGACACCCACCCAGTGGGCGGCCACCCTCGGATCGCTCACCTGCGGGATCACGCTCCTCGACCTCGCCGACGGAGCCGCCACCCTCGGCGATCTCGGCGTCCAGCACAACCCGATGCCGGTGACCAGCATCGTTGCGCAGGCCACAGGGCAGAAGATCTGGACGTACAACGCCGCGGCAGCGGGCCGTCAGGTGATCCCGGCGAACGTCGCGTACATCATGGATGAGATCACCAGCAACGACAACAACCGGATCCGCGAGTTCGGACGCAACGGCTACCTGACCCTCGGAACGCGCCGGGTGAGCGCCAAGACCGGGACGGCGGACTACTTCATGGACAACCTCACCGTGGGCTGGACGCCCAACCTGCTCACCGCGGTGTGGGTCGGCAACGCGCAACGAAGCTGCCTCCAGCCCAAGGACTACAGGTACATGGCGCAGCAGATCGCAAGAGGCAAGATCGTCCAGCCCGGCGAGGTCGACAACACCTACCCGTTCAGCCCCAACGACCTGGCTCGCTATGGTCTGAAGCCGGCTCACCCCAACTACCCGGACTGCGGTCACCTCGACGGCATCATCTCGGGGTACAGCGGCGCCGCCCCGATCTGGCACTCATACATGTCGGCCGCACTCAAGGGCGCGGCAGTGACCTGGTATAAGCAGCCCGCTGACGTCATCTCGGTGGGCGGCGGCGGCGATAACGCCAACTTCTACCTCCCGGGAACCCAGCCCGGCGCATCCACCAACTGCACGTACTACGGCCCGACGCCGCTCCCGACCCAGACCTGCACCTACGCAGGTCCGAACCAGGCGCCGCCCCCGCCCCCCAACCCGACCCCGAATCCGAACCCATCGCCCGGACCGAGCCCGACCCCGACACCACTTCCGACGTTACCCACGCATTAGCGGCGTTTGAGGTCTAGGGTCCAACCCTGCGCTGCCGGGCTCGGTCCCAGACGGCATCGAGATCCTCGAGGATCGGCAGCCCGGGGTCCATCGCCACCGCAGCCACCCCCGCGTCATCACCGCTGAGCGGAGCGAAGGCGGCGTGCACGTGGCAGACCACGACGTTGTGGCGTGCCGGCCGGCCCTCGACCTCGTCGAGCCCCAGGAGCGACCACCAGTAGTCGAGGGTCACGTCGGACGCCGCGGAGAGCACCGCGGAGTGCGAGAGCAGGGGCAGTTCCGGGGTCTCCAGCTCACCGCCCCCGAAGACGCGTAGCAACCGAGCGAACGCATCACCGTCGATGTCCGCATCGATGACGATCCGGCCCGATCCGTCTGGCGTCTCCTGATCGATCACCGCGTCGTTGACGGTGACGGTGTCGAGCTTGGCGCCGAACTCTCCGAGGCTGAAGACATCGGGACGCACGCGCAGCTCGCCGAAGCCCTCGCCGGCGATCGAGTACCGGCTGACGCCGCCGGATTCGGCGGTGCGGATCACGAGCGTCTCAGCGCTCGTCGCACCCGCGGTCAGCGTCGCCCCCATCACCTGCCCATCGCGGACGGCGAGGTCAGCGTCGAAGGTCCGCTGCTCGATGCGGTCCGGCTCGCTCCCTGCCAGAGCATGCTCCGCGACAACGGACGTCCGCTCCTCGAAGTGGATGCCCACCCGCATGCCGAGGCGTGTGTCCAGGCGATCCACGAGGCAGCGATAGAGCGCGCCGAGGGTCATCTTCGGCTGGATCGTCGCGGCGTTCCCGACCGGAGGCATCGCGTGACCATAGCCGAAAAGCGCCTCACCGACGAGGGTGTCGCGGGGTGCGATCGGTAGACTGAACCGAGTGACGGACGCGGCACCACCCACCTACGCCGCTCCGCCTCCCGGGCCGAACCCGGTGGCGCTTGCGATTGCCTACGACCTCGTGACCCGGTACCGGCTCAGGCTGGCCGACCCGCGCGACGGCCGGCTCGGGGAGCTGCTGGGACACTACGTGCTCGCAGCGGCGATGTGGAACGGTCCCCGGGCGGCGCTGGTCGCGTTCTACGAGCCGCCTGCGGACCCGGCCGCGGCGGGTGCCGACCTGGCTGAGCGGTGCGACGCGGCGCGTCGGTGGGGATTGGACCGGCTCCATCAGCAGGGCGCGCAGGTGTGCGACATCCTCCTGATCGCGCTCGGCCCGCTCGCCGGGACGCTGTCGGCGGCGACCCGGCCCGGCGACCCGGTTCGCCTGGGCGTCGCCTGGGTCGACACGGCCAGCGGCAACGCCGGTGTCGTCCTCCCCATCCCTCCCGGCATGCCGTCGGTCAGTGAGTTGCGCGCCCGAGCGCGTGCGGTGCACGAAGGAGCGCCGACCCCGACGCTGGCGGCCGTCGACCTCGCGGAGCGACAGGCGGTTGCGGGTGGGTACGTCGCGCCGGTGCGCCGCGCCATGGTCTCGCAGCCGTACCTCACGTACTCGCTGATCGCCGTCTTCGTTGTGATCTGGGTGCTCGAGTTCACCACCCTGTCGATCCACTCGACGTCGTCCGGACCCGACATCTGCTCGTGGGGAGCGCTGCCCAACGCCGAGTTCTACCCTTCCTTCGGGCAGAGTCCGGCGTGCGGCATTGCGTGGTGGCGCTTCGTCAGCAGCGCATTCCTGCACGACCCGAGCAGCGTGTACCACGTGCTCTTCAACAGCATCGCGATGCTGTTCATCGGCCGGCTCGTCGAGCAACTCTACGGGCGACTGGTGCTGCTCGGGGTGTTCCTGATCACCGCCGTTGGGGGCGGCCTCTTCTGGGTCGCGGTGAGCACCTTCGCGCCGAGCCTGCCGGGCATCGCGCCAATCAGCATCTCGCTCGGTGCGTCAGGCGGCATCGCCGGTCTGATTGGCCTGCTCCTCATGGTCGGCAGAGTGCAGGGCAAGAATGTGCCGGTCGGGATCGCGCACACGGTGCGCAACTACGCAGTGACTGTGATCGTGCTCAATGTCGTGCTGACGTTCGTCTTCGGGGTTTCACTCGACATCAACAACTACGCGCACATCGGCGGTCTCATCACGGGTGCCCTGCTGGGCTGCTTTCTGCCACCGCTGCGCTCGATCGGCGGCCGTGATCCCGGGATCGTCGAGAGGGTGGTGCTTTGGGGCGCGATCGCGTTCGGCGCGGTCGCCATGCTCTTCGCGCTGTTCAACCTGGCAACGGCGATCATGCACCCGGTGCCGCTCACCGGGTAAGGACATCCGCCTCGCACCTGCGGCCAGGCGTCAGACCGCGCGCTCGCCCGCCGGGTCGCCCCAGAGACCCTCGAGGTCGTAGAAGGTCCGCTCGCCGGGGAGGAAGACGTGCGCGATGACGGCGTCAAAATCGGCGCACGCCCACGACGCATCCTTGAGGCCGGCGACCGCGAGCGCGCGAAACCCGTGCTGCTTGCAGACGTCGGTGATATTGTCAGTGATGGCGCGAACTTGACGGTCGGTATCACCCTCACAAATAACAAAATAGTCGGCGATGGTCGTCTTGCCGCGAATGTCGAGAATGACCACGTCCCGCGCCTTCTTGTCGGCAGCTGCGGCGGCGATGATGCCGGCCAGGTCCGTGGATGTCATCCGATTCGCATTATGCATCGTCCCCATTCTGGCGGTACATCCCTGTCCGCTCGATGAGCGAGGCGACGACGTCGGGAACCAGCCCCTGCAGCGACAGGCGCCGGGCGGATCGACGGCGGATGTCGGATGCGCTGACGTCGGGCGAATCGACGGTGAGCAGCGTGGTTCGGGCGGCGGCATAGCCGAGCCGGGTCATCTCCCCAGGGTCGAGCGGCGGCGAACCGGTCCGGTTGACGATGACGAACCGCTCCATGCGAAGCAGATCGCCGGCCCGGTGCCATGAGTTGACCGTTCGGGCCGCATCGGCGCCGATCAGCACAGCCAGGTCCCGATCCGGATGCTCGGTCCGCAGCGCATCCATCACGTCGGCGGTGTACGAGATCCCGCCGCGACGGATCGCGATGTCGAGCACGGCGAGCCCGGGTTCTCTCGAATCCGCGCAGGCCGCCTCGAGGAGTTCGAAGCGTTCCTGCGGCGTCGCGTGGGGTGTGTCTCGCAGCGGCGCGAGCGCCGCCGGCACGAACCACACCGCCTCGGCGCCGGTCCCTGCCCGTGCCTGGCGGGCGATCGCCAGGTGGCCATTGTGGACCGGGTCGAACGTGCCTCCGAAGACGAGCACCGAGGTCACGAGAGGCCGTCGTCGCTGTACGTGAACTCGGCGTCGCCGATCCGCACGGTGTCACCCTCGCGGCAACCGGCGGCGGCGAGGGCCGCGTCGACTCCCGCGGCGGCCAGCTTGCGCTGCAGCCGGGCGACGGCTTCCTCGTTGTCGAGGTCGATGCGACCCACCATGCGCTCGACGAGGTCGCCGGTCACCCTGAACCCGCCGTCCTCGCGGACCACGTCGGTGGTAACCACGCGACGGGGTCGGGGACGATAGACGCGGTGCAACCCCGGCGGCGCGGGTCCGGGCGTGTCGCGGATCACGCGACCCGCCAGCTCTGCCGCCGCGAGGAGCAGATCACGGCAGCCGTCGCCGTGCTGCGCTGAGATCGGGAAGGACCCCGGGAACTCCGTGGCAAGGACCGATGCCGCGGCCGCTCCCTCGGCAACATCGATCTTGTTGAACGCGACCACCGACGGACGCCCGGCGAGCTCGGGGCTGTACGCCTCCAGCTCCGCGCGAACTGTGGCCAGAGCAGTGCGCGCGGCATCGACACCTGCCGAAGCGTCGACCACGTGGACAAGGGTGCGGGTGCGTTCGAGATGACGGAGGAACTCGAGGCCGAGGCCGGCCCCATGACTGGCTCCTTCGATAAGACCGGGGACGTCCGCCAGCACCAGCGTGTGCCCGCCCTCCAGCTCGGCCACTCCCAGGTTCGGGTGGAGGGTCGTGAACGGGTAGGCGGCGATCTTCGGTTGGGCTCCTGTGAGCGCCGCCAGCAGCGTCGACTTGCCTCCGTTCGGCAGCCCGACGAGTCCGATGTCGGCGATCAGGCGGAGCTCGAGGTGCAGGTGGCGCTTCTCTCCGGGATCTCCGAGCTCACCCGCTCGGGGCGCCTGCCGGGTGGCCGTGGCGAAGCGGGTATTGCCGCGACCTCCGCGTCCCCCGCGAGCCGCCAGCGCGACGGCGCCGGGGCGGTCGAGGTCGGCAAGCACCACGTCCGCATCGCGAACGATCGTCCCGACCGGGACGTGCAGGGTCAGATCCGCCCCGTGATGTCCCGAACGCTTGCCCCCAGCACCCGCGCGTCCGTCCTCGGCGCTGAACGAGCGGCGCTCGCGGAAGCCAGACAGCGTGGTGTCCGTCGAGTCCGCGACGACGAGCACGTCACCGCCACGTCCTCCGTCGCCCCCGTCCGGGCCGCCGTCGGGGACGTACTTCTCACGGCGAAAGCTGACAGCTCCCCGCCCGCCTGCCCCCGCCGCGACATCGATATCGACCTCGTCGATGAAGGGCGAGCCGCGAGTGGCCGTGGCTCAGCCGGTCGCTGCGACCGGCTCCTCGTCGGGCTCCTCGACCATCTCGCCGACCGAGAAGATCGGCATCGCGCGAACGTTGGCGCGAGTCCTGTCGTGGCCGGTGTGATCGTAGGCAACCGTGCCCGTGCGCAGGGCGAAGAGCGTGTGATCGCGGCCGACACCGACGTGCTCACCCGCGAGGATCTTGGTGCCGCGCTGCCGGACCAGGATGGTGCCGGCGAGCACGACCTCACCGGTATGTCGCTTCACGCCGAGGCGCTTGGCCTGGGAGTCGCGTCCGTTGCGGGAGCTCCCGCCGCCTTTCTTATGCGCCATCGCCTGGATCCTTCTTGGGTTTGGGTGTCCTTGCTCGCTTCGGAGCGGCCGGCTTGGCCGCCGGCTTCTCGGTCTCGGTCTCGCCGGCCACAGCCTCCTCGACGGCGAGCTCGGCGACGGCGACCTCGGCCTCCACCGCCTCAGCTTCGACGGCGATCGCCTCGGCCTCGGTTGCGACCGCCTCAGCCTCGGCTTCGATCACGTCAGCCTTGGCGGCGGCCTTCGGCGTCGCGGCGCGCTTCGGTGCGGCTGCCTTCGGCTTGGCTGCGACCTTGCCGCGCCCGACCTCGTCGATGAGCAGCTCGGTGAGCTGGCTGCGATACCCGAGCGTGCGCCGGTGGCGCTTCTTCGGCTTGTAGGTGAAGACCCGGATCTTGCGCCCGCGGCGGTGCGCGATCACCGTCGCCGTGACCGATGCCTCGACGGGCGATCCCTTGGCCACGTCCGTCTCGGCGCCGTCACCGATCAGCAGGACCGACTCGAGGGTCACGGTCGACCCGACCTCGACGGGAATGCGGTCGACAAGGATCCGGTCGCCGGAAGCGACACGGTACTGGTGACCGCCGTGTTGAAGGATTGCGTACATGTGCCTCTCTCGCCGGGAGCGGGTTCACTCCACTGAGGAACGCCGGCTGATACCGGGCGCGATACGCGAGGTTACCACGTGCGCGCCATGCCAGGCCTCCGCCGACGGGATTTTCCTATGCGCCGAAGACGTTGAGCGGAGCGATGTTGGTGATGCTCACGTGGTCGCGAGTCGCATCGGTGACCGAGACCTGAATCGGGTAAACACCCTTACCGGGATTGGGGATGCACTGCGCGATGAATTCGATGGTCAGCGTTCCCGGCCCGAGCGTTGTCTGCGGTGGTAACTCGAAGCCGCCGTAGAAGACGAGGTAGGCGCCCTTGACCGGGGTGATCAGCGACTCCTCGGACGCGTTCCCTCCGAAGGGTGAGATCGTCGACTGGTACTGCAGGACGGGCGGAAGGGTGACCAGCACGTCGACTGTGGGAGCGATGCCGGTGCCCTTGTTGGTGACCGTGACGCGATAGGTGACCTGACCACCGGGATGCACCGACGTCGGACCGACCGATGCCGTGACCCCGAGCTGCGGTGCCTCGTTCACCGCCACCTGGATCGGGTGGCTCTGCACCGTGTCGGTGAGACTGTCGTCGACCACCTCCGCTGCCAGCGAGTACGTGTTGGGGTGCGCGGTGATGCTGACGCCGAAGTTGATCGAGATGGACGCGTATGAGGTCTTCCCGTTCGGTGATGTCGGCGACGAGAGCGACCAGACGCCCCACTGCGGGTTGGTGACACCGACCTGAGCGTCCTCCGGGGTCGTGCGCGCCGCACTGTTGGTGACGATCGAGTTGGTCACCGCGAACTGGAACGCGGTGGGCATCAGGGCGTGGATCACCACGCCGGAGGCATTGCCGGGGCCGAGGTTCTCCACCGTGATTTGAAAATCGGCGTCGCTCGTCCCGGGCGTGTACGACGCCCCGAAGTCCGATGCGAGCGTCACCGAGAGCTGCGCGGCCTGGGTGCTGCACGCCGACAGCACCAACGCTATCGGTGCCAGGATCGACACGGCGAGGACGCCTGTCAGGTGCGACGCCAGTGCCCGCACGCGCCTGCTCCGCGAAACGGTCAGACCCTGGTAGCGGCGCGAAGCGGCGCGAGCGGACGCCGCTGCCGCGACGCGGTCAGCATGATGTCAGTGGTGCGCGGGAGCGGATCGGGGTAACCGATCTCACCGAGCAGGCGCAGCGCCAGCCCGACGTCGAGGCCGATGACCGTGTCGATGCGGCCCGCGACCGCCTCGACGAAATCCGAACCACCGCCCTGGATCGCGTACGCGCCGGCGCGGTCGAGCGGCTCGCCGGAGGCGACGTACATATCCAGCGCATCGTCGGTGAAATCGCAGAATTTAACGGCCGATCGGCTGACTCCGAGCGCCTCGTGATCGCTTCCGGTACACATTGCGCAGACGCCGGTGAGCACCGTGTGGCGCTTGCCACGCAGGTCGTTGAGCATCTCCCGCGCCAGCTCCGGCGTCTTCGGCTTGCCGAGCGGCCCACGCGGGCCGACCACAATCGTGTCGGCGCTCAGGACGTATGTTCCCGCGGGAACGAGCTTGCTCACGGCGACCGCCTTTTGGCGGGCAACGAGTTGCACCGCCAGCTCGGCGCTCACGCCGACAGGAAGCGCGGCGTCCTCGGGAGGTTCCATGATCCTGAAACGGATCCCGGCCCGGGTCAGCAACTCGCGGCGGCGAGGCGACCCGGACGCGAGCACGATTCCAATCACGTGGCGGTCACGCGCGCAACGGCCGCATCGAAATCTCGCGCCAACTCACGTTCCATGCTAGCACCGCGACGCGACCCCGAGTTGATGAAGTCCGCATATACGCACAGCGCTTTAGGGCCGCGCCGCGATCACCGCAGTCACAGCAGCGGCCACCGAGCACAGCCAGGCGATCGCGACCAGTGACAGGTGCTCTCTCCTGGTGACTGCCCGTCCGAGGCGCAGGAGGACCGCATAGGCCGCCACCGCCGCGACGAGCCCGACGACCCAGAGCGGTGCCACCGGCCATTGCTGCGCCGGGGGTATGACGATCGCCAGGACCACCACGAGCGACGCGGCGACCACGGTGGCGCGGGCCGCCGCTGACCCCGTGGCGCGCTGCGGCTTGAGCACCATCGGCAGGGCCAGAAGCGCTGCGGTCACGGCGAGGATGCGGGCCGCGGCGTTGACGCCACCGGTCGATCCTGAGATGTCGGTGATGGCGAACGAGGTCGCCACCAGGCCGAGCAGGACCAGCGAGAAGCCTCCGAACGTGACGAGCAGGATGCGCCGGCGCGACCATGGCGCAGGCGCCACAAGCGATCCCGCAACGACCACCAGGAGCGCCGCGGCCACAAGGTTCGGCGTCGCACCACCCGGAGGCGGCAGCGACGCCGCCGGTGTGCCAGGCAGGGGCGCAACCGCGGCAGCGACGACTGCGAAGGCTATTGCCGCGATGCCGCGAGCATCGATGGGAGCGCCCCGCGCAAGCCCGGCGACGCGGTACGTGATCCAGGCCATGACCGCGAGAAACAGCCCTCCGGGGTAGACGGCGAGCGCGACGACCTCGAGCAGCAGACCGAGCGGATCCATTCCGTTCAGCTTCCGAACACGAAACGGGTGAGTGACTGGGGGGCGAGCCCGATGGCGATCCCAACCGCCAGGAGCAGCCACGCGGCGAGCTCGGGGAGCCGTCCGCGCCAGCCCTCGCCATCGATGACCGCCGCTCTGCCCGAGCACGCCATGACCGAGGCGATGAAGATCAATGCCATCGCGAGCACCGCAGCGATCGTGGACCCGACGTTGCCCGCGGCAAGCGCTTCGAGGAGCAGGAGACGACCCCAGAAGGTCGGTGACGGCGGCACGCCGCTGAGCAATGCCCAGGCAACCCTTCGCGGCCAGAGCAGACCCGCGCCCTCGGATCGCAGGAGGATCGGCGCGATGCAGAGATGGGTGACCACGATGATCAGCGCTCCAGTGAGCGCAGGAGACGCGACTGCCCCTTCAACAGCGGCGATGCAGAGTGCGACGTCCGCCATGAACACGCGGCCATAGCGCATCGGGGCAGGTCCCCGCGCTGCCCAGATCCCGCTCCAAACAGCACTCCCCAGCCCGACAACGAGGAGGACGTGCTCGAAGATCGGGCTTCCGTCCCCAAGGACCCCTCCGGGAACACGCTCGGCGATGAGCAGCACCACGGGCACCAGGAGGACGAGCCAGGGTGCGACCTCCATGGGTTTGAGGGACCCGATGATCCCGGCAGCCCAACCCCCGAGCGGGTAGATCGCGAGGAGGGCGGCGACGCCCGTCGCCAGCAACGCCGCGACCACAGCTGGACGATCCCCGGTCGTGAACCCCGTCAGGGGCAGGAATGGCGAGGCCGCGACCAATGCCGCTGTGCCGGTCCCCGCCACCCGTCCGGCCGCAAGGGTCGCCCGCCCCGGCGATTGGCCGATCCAGCGAAGCACCATGGTCGCGATCGCGGCGGTGAGCGCCAATGCGGTGATCAGCGGATCGCTGCTGGCCATAGCGATGGTCGCGGCCGCCCCCACAACACCGATGGTGCGGCCGATCGAGACGTCGATCGACGGCTGGAGAAGGATCACCAGGGCCATGGAGATGCCGGCGGCGACCAGCAGTCCCTGACCTGCGCGATCGAGTCCGCTGATCCCGCTGAGGCCGCCGAGCGGAACGGCGGTCGTCGCGGAGCGAGCCGCCAGCAGGGTTAGCCCAGCTCCGACCATGGGGACGACCGCCACCAGCCTCGCAGTGCGCCTGCGCAGGACCGCCGACGCAACCAGGCCGAGGCCGAGCCACGCCGCCGCGATGACGGCAGGGCTCACGCTTGCGCCTCGACGAATGGATGGGCCTTGCGCGAACTGCGGCCGTGCAACCAGCCCGCGAGGAAAGCCGCAACCGGGGCGACAGCGCAGGCGATGACCGCGCCGGGGAATGAGTCGCCACCGCTGCGCAGCAGCCAGGCTGTGCCAGTCGCGATGCCGACCATCGCCACCCCAACCGCCAGGTCCTCGAGGGTTCGCGCGACCAGCAGCCGGATCACGCCGCAGGTCCACGCGTATGCGATCGGGAACAGCAGACCTTCCACGGCGGTCACCTGGCCGACCGGGACGTTGAAGCTCACCCACGAAGCGATGGGTACGGCAACCGCGGCGCCGAAGGCGCGGGCGCTCCTGGGACCGAAGAGCCTGGCTGCCGGTGCGAATGCGGGGATCGTCGGGTCGAGGCCCGAGAGCCAGGGGAGCACGCGTCCCCCCAGCCAGCCTGCCCAGGCGAGTACCAATGCAGCGATGCCGCAGGCACCGAGCACGGCGGCCCCAGGCGCACCCCCGAAGGTTGCTGCGGTCGGGGCAAGCCCCGCGGCGAGGAAAGCGACCGCAATTGCCACCGCTCGCCGTCCGTCCACCATCATCGCAACCACCGCGGCGATCACCCCCGCGGCCGAGAGCAGCGGTGCCGAGACCCCCATCAGTGGATCAGGGGGAGCAGCAGGATGGCGAGGATTCCTCCGACGAGGACGACCAGGAGCTGCGGCTGCACCACGAGCCACTCGTCCGCCTGGCGCAGCCAGAGGCTGCCCCGGAGGGCTGCCGGACGCCAGCGGCGGACGACCCGGAGCCCGACAGGTCTCGAGCCCACCGATGGAACGGGCTGGGGCGACGACCGGGCCACCAGCGACCACCCTGTCAGCGTGGCGCNNGCCGCGACGATGACGAACCCAACGACAACGTAGCCGCCGGACCAGTCGCCTGCGCTGGTCCGGATCGCAGCTGCGCCGATCGACTCGGTCAGGCCCCCGGCGTTCAGGGCCGCGAGCACCGATGTGGCGATCGTTCCGGGGACAACCGCCGCGATGAGGGAGACGACCACGGCGACGGAGCCGAGCACCGACGGGTATCCGGCCCTTCCCGCGGGTCCCCGCGACGTCAGGACATGTGCCGCCGCCTGCACCGCGGCGGCGGCACCGAGCACGCCGGCCAGGCCGAGGGCCGCGACCAGCGCGGCAGCCGGCCGGCCGATCGCCACCGCGGCCGAGAGTTCGAGGATCAGCGCCGTGATGCCGAACCCGATCGGTAGCGACCCGGCGGCGCCAAGCGAAACCGCGGCGAGGGCAGCGCTAGCCCTCCCCCGCCCGATCTGTTCCCATGCGGGCGTCAGGGCGGTGGACAGCATCACGCAACAGATGCCGGCGGCGACGGCGGCGCCCGCCGCCGCACCGGCGATGCCGATCAGCGCGATCACCGGTGCGGCTGCGACGACGCAGAGCGCTCTCCCCGCAACCACCGGTGCGTCGAACCTGCGCAGCGCGACCATCACAGCCAGAACCGCCGCCAGCCCGCCGGCGACCGCGAGTCCGATCGTGATGCCTTCCGGGAGCGGACCTGCAGCCGCCTCTCGGAGTCGGAGGACCACGATCGCTCCGCAGGGAATGGCGCCGGTCGTAGCCCAGGCGGCCGTTGGGGTGCGGCTGCCGCGAATGGGTACGAATGCCGGAGAGAGGAGCCGCATCACGCCCGCGGCGGCCCACGGCCCAGCGACCGTGGCGCCCATCGCTCCCGCAGGAATCACCGCGAAGTCGGTGGTGCCGGCAACGCTCAGGAGTTGGACGCCGGCAACCACGAGTCCCAGCGATGCGAGATGCTCGAGCCCGATCGCGACGAGGCCGCCACGGCCCGGACGGCCCCGGGCTGCGCTGGTCATGAGCAGCGTTCCGACTCCCGCGATCTCGACGCCACCCGCGAGCATCACGATGTTGCCGGCGAGCGCTGCCACGAGGGTGCCGGCAACACAGACGAGCAGGGCGCTCACCTCGCGTGTCTGTCGATCACTTTCCAGGAGCAGCAGCAGGCCGGCTGCTGCAGCGGCCAGACCCAGCGTGGCGCCGGGCAGATCGAGGCGGAGCAGGTAGGCGATCCCCGCCACCGGGGTCCCGAGGGACGTCTCGATCCGCCCGCTGCCGTTGAGGGCGGCAGCCTCGACCGCGAACAACGCGATCGTTGCCGCGATGCCGAGTCCGGCGACAAGTCGAGCACTGCGGGCCTGTCGCGGTGAGAGCGCGAACACGACGATCGCCGCTGCGATCAGCGGCGCGGGTATGAGCGCCAGCTGGAGCCCACCGCCCAGCATCGTGACGCTACCTCCCGGTACGGGCCAGCGCCGGCGCTCCGACCTCGGTGGCGCAGTACGGGCACACGCCCCAGCCGAGCCGGAGGCTGCGATCGCACCCCGTGCACCGCCGGGCGAACTGTGTCCGGCAATACGGGCAGAGAATGAACTCCTGCTGGATCTCACGTCCGCAGGTCGGGCAGGGTCGCGTGGGGATTCCTTCGATCGGCGGTTCGAGCAGCACCTGCTCCTCGATGGCCAGCGACCGAACCTGCTCCATCGTGAGTGGCGGTCGCACCATGAAATAGATCAGGGCACCGAGGAAGGGCGGGACGAAGCCGAGCAGCATCGCGAAAAGCGTGAAGCCGGGTGACGTGGTGCGACGCCGTGCATCCCGGACGACGTAGAAGGCGAGGGCGAGCCAGAGCACGACCAGGTAGGCGACGACGACCACCACCACCCCGGTGAGGAGCGTCCCCAGATCAACCAGCAGCATCGGTGGATCCTCCTGACGCGCCGCGGCGCAACACGTCCAGTTGAGCGAGGGCCTCGGCAAGCCGCCGGCGCGACTCGTCGACGACCTGGGCTGGTGCCCCGTTCACGAACGCGGGGTTTGCGAGCTGTGCCTGGAGCCGCGACACGTTTGCCTCGAGCAGGCCGATCTGANNGCTGTCGCACTGGCGTCGGCGGCGGTGTCGGCGATCACCACCTCGGCGTGGAGCCTACCCGAAACCACGACCACGGGATCGACGCCGCGCTCGTGGCCGTCCACCACGCTTGCCGGCACGAGGCCGCCGATCAAGCTCGTGAGCTGCCTGCTCGCCATTGCACCATCGGCGGTTCGCACCACCACGCGGATCCGATCGCGCGTGCCCCGTGGGACGCGGTGACTGTGGCCGAGCGCCCGGATGCGCTGCACCAGCTCGATGGCCTCGCTGATCTGGTGATGGGCGGCCGTCGTTTCGGCATCGCTCCAGAGCGGGTCCTCCTCCGGCCACGCACGCTGTTGCAGCGTCGGTGCCGCATTCGGCAGTTGCTGCGCGCATTCCTCGGTCACGAAGGGCATGAACGGATGCAGCAGGCGCAGGAGCACGTCCAGCGTCGTGACGGCGGTCCAGACCGCAGCGCGTCGTGACTCGTGGTCACCCACGTCGGCGAGGCGCAGCTTGATGATTTCGACGTACCAATCGCAGAAGGAATGCCACGCCGTGTCGTAGAGATGCTCAACGGCGTCGTGAAAGCGGAAGGCGTCGAAGCCGGCGTCGCATTCGCGGACCACCGCCGCGAGCTCGGCGAGCATCCACCGGTCCTCGGGACGGAGCGTCTCCGGCCTGGGTGGATGGACGTCGAGGTCTGCCACCGATCCCTTGCCGACCTTGGCGACGAGGAAGCCGTTGGTCACCTGCCACAGCTTGTTGGCGAAGCGCTGGTAGGAAGCGATGCGGTCCTCGTCGAAACGCATGTCCTGACCACTCGTTCCCACCGCCGCCGCCCACGCGCGAACGGCGTCCGCCCCGAATCTGTCGATGAGGTCCAGCGGATCGATCACGTTGCCCTTGGACTTGCTCATCCGGCTGCCGTCGGCGGCCTGGATCGTGCTGGTGATCAACACGTCGTTGAAGGGGTTCCGGCCCGTGAACTTGATGCCGGTCATGATCATTCGAGCAACCCAGAGAAAGATGATGCCGCGATCGGTGGCGAGGACATCGGTCGGATAGAAGCGCTCCAGGTCCTCTGTGTGCTCGGGCCACCCGAAGATGGCGAACGGCCACAGGCCGCTGCTGAACCAGGTGTCCAGCACATCCGGGTCATTGGTGAGCGCGCCGTTGCCGCAGTCAGGGCATTGCTGCGGCGGTTCGATCCAGGCGAAGCGATGGCCGTTGGCACACGTCGACACCGGAATGGCGTGGCCGAGCCAGATCTGCCGGCTGATGCACCAGTCCTTGATGTTGCGCATCCACTGGAGGTAGACGTCGGTGTAGCGCGCCGGATGGAAGACGATCTCGCCGCTCTCGGCGGCCCCGATGCCGGGCGCCGCAAGCGACGCCATGTGCACCCACCATTGCTCACTCACGAGGGGCTCGAGGATGGTGCCGCAGCGATCGCAGTGGCCGACCTCGTGCAGATAGGGCTCCTCTTTCACGAGAACGCCCAGGTCGCGAAGCGCCGCGGCGACCGCCGTTCTTGCCTGTTCGGCGGGCATGCCGTGGAACTGCGGCAGCGAGGGCACATCCATGGTGCCGTCGAGCGCGATGACATTGATGATCGGCAGCGAGTGCCGCACTCCGATCTCGTAGTCGGTCGGGTCGTG
>PNBE01000114.1:0-152 GCA_003135895.1 Candidatus Dormiibacterota bacterium | reverse complement strand
CGCCGAGCATCGTCTCCGGACGCACGGTGGCGACGGTGATGCTGAGGCCACCTTCGACCGGATACTTCAGGTAGTAGAGCGGATCCGTGTGTTCCTGCCAGTCGATCTCCTCATCGCTGATCGCGGACCGGCAGCGTGGGCACCAGTTGACG
>PNBE01000165.1:168-13160 GCA_003135895.1 Candidatus Dormiibacterota bacterium | reverse complement strand
ATGCCCATACCGTTGCTTGCAGAGCTGTACCCGGGCGAGGCCGGCTGGGGCGATGTGCTCTTCGTGGCCATCTGGTCCTTCGGCACGCTCCTGCTTGCTGCGTACTACCTCTACCGGGCATTCGTCGGGCGATGACGGCGATGGCTCTGCTGGGCGGCCGCGCCCTCGGGACGTGTCGCCGCGCCGGTGATGGCGTCTGAGGCGGGAGGGGTCAGCCCTCTGCGCCGGCCCAATCCCGGACTGGCGGCGACGCTGTCGATCGTCCCTGGACTCGGACAGATCTACAACGGGCATCCCCGCAAGGCTGCGTACTACCTCTTCTGGACCATCTTCACGATCGGACCGGCGATCCTGCTGATCATGGCCGGGCAGACGGTGGGACACGCGCTGCTCACCCACGGCTCCGGCGCGCTCTTCCTGCTGATCGCACTGTTCTCGGTGTTCGCGTTCATCGGGCTGTTCCTCGCCGGGCTGTTCATCTGGGCGAGCTCGATCATCGACGCCTACCAGAGCGCCGTTCTGATGGGCGCCGGCGACGCCGAGCGTGCAGCCCAACGCAGGATGTTCCGGCTGTGAGCTCGGAGGCCCCCAAATCCTTCCTGAGACGGCTCCAGCGGCGTCAGCGATCCGCGGCGACGGGGGAGATGCTGCCGGACCCGTCGATACCCCCGGGAAATCGCGGCTCGTGGGATCGAGCCGCGCTCATCAACACCGACATCACCGAACTCGTGAAACGCCAGATCAAGACCAAGACCAA
The DNA here is from genome assembly GCA_003135895.1 of Candidatus Dormiibacterota bacterium. GTDB lineage: Bacteria > Chloroflexota > Dormibacteria > Aeolococcales > Aeolococcaceae > Palsa-851. The sequence goes on along the minus strand of PNBE01000165.1, from coordinate 12,403 downwards.
GATATGGCAGCGTTGATCCTGAGCATCTGGCCCGGGGCCTCGGACGGCTCGGATTGCCCGTCTGAACGCCGCTATGCGATCATCCTGCGTCGTCGATGAACCTGCTCGCACAGTCCACCTGTTGCGTCAACAATGCCGGTGCTTTCGGCGATGGCGGCACGATCAGCGACCGAGCGCTCGGCGTCTACACCGCCGTGTTCTGGGCGTCGGTTGTGCTCGGGGTCATCGTCACCGGGCTGCTGCTCTATGCGTTCGTCAAGTTCCGCCGGCGCAGCGACGATGACGATCCACCGCAGTTCCATGGCAACACGAGGCTCGAGATCGCCTGGACGCTCGTCCCACTGGCGACATTTCTCTCGCTCTTCGGGCTGACCGCGGCGAACATGCCGTTCATCAACAACGTCCATGCCGGCACGCAGTACACGGTCACGGTGATCGGTCAGCAGTTCAGCTGGACGTTCGATTACGGCACCAGCACGAGCGGTGCGCGCATCCGCAGCTTCACCACGCTGTACGTGCCGGCGGGCAGCGACGTCGCACTCAACATCGTCTCGACCGATCCGCCGTGCAACTCCAAGCCGTCGGTTCCTTCAGGCAGCACCCTCGCGCAGGCGATCGCCGACGAGGGATGCGGCGTCAACCACAGCTTCTTCGCCGCCTCGCTCGGTCAGCAGATGAACGCCATCCCGGGCGATGTCAATACAGCGCCCATCCAGGCTCGCCAGGGGACGTATTACGGACAGTGCACCGAGCTCTGCGGTGTGGGCCACGCGACCATGGTGTTCACAGTCGTTGCCTTGCCGATGAACCAGTTCCAGTCGTGCGTGTTCGGGAATCCCAGCGGTTCGATCGATCCGGCTAGCAAGTCGTGCACTCTCGGAGGATCTTGATGGCGGTCATGGACGCGACGCTTCCACGGGCACGCTTTGCGCGCGTCGACAAGTCGAACGGCATCCTCGGCTGGCTGACCACTGTCGACCACAAGAAGATCGCGATCATGTACCTGTTCACGACCTTCTTCTTCTTCATCGTCGGCGGGATCATGGCGCTGCTGATCCGGATCCAGCTTGCCGAGCCGCAGAACACATTCCTGACACCCGAGCAGTACAACCAGATCTTCACGATGCACGGGACGACGATGATCTTCCTGTGGATCATCCCGGTGTGGGCCGGGCTCGGCAACTACATGGTCCCGTTGATGATCGGCGCGCGCGACATGGCGTTTCCGCGCGTCAACGCGCTGTCCTTCTGGCTGATCCCGCTCGGCGGGATCGTGATGTACTCGGGCTTCCTGGTTCCGGCGACCACGCACGCCGGCCTGCTCTGCCCGGGTGGGCCGGGTGACGCGGGGTGGACCGGATACGTCCCACTCACCGGCGCTCACTACAGCTGCAGCATGGGCCAGGACCTGTGGATCATCGGGCTCCATCTCCTCGGCATCTCGTCGATGCTCGGCGGCATCAACTTCCTGGCGACCATTCACAACATGCGCGCCAAGGGCATGACCTGGGGACGCCTTCCACTCTTCGTCTGGGCGCAGGAGATCACCGCGGCCTTGGTCGTGCTCGCGTCACCGTTCCTCGCCTCCGGGCTGGCGATGAACCTCCTCGACCGCCAGATCGGCACCAACTTCTTCGACCCGGTCAATGGCGGGAGCGCCTTGCTGTATCAGTTCGTCTTCTGGTTCTACTCGCACCCGGCTGTGTACATCATGGTCCTGCCCGCATTCGGGATCATCAGCGAGATCATCCCGGTGTTCAGCCGCAAACCGATCTTCGGCTACAAGGCGATGGCGGCATCCATCGCGGCGATCGCCGTGCTCGGATTCATCGTGTTCGTGCACCACATGTTCGTCACCGGTCTGCCGCTTGTGGTGCAGACATTCTTCGCCTTCACGACCTTCGTCATCGGCGTACCGACGGGGGTGAAGATCTTCAGCTGGCTGGCCACGATGTGGGGAGGGAGCATCAAATACGACACGCCCATGCTCTTCGCCTGCGGCTTCTTATTGATGTTCCTGATCGGTGGCATCGACGGCGTGTACCTCGGTAGCCTGGCTGTCGACCGCCTGGTGCACGGCACCTACTGGGTGGTGGCGCACATTCACTATGTGCTGTTCGGTGGCAGCGTCTTCGGCGTGTTCGCCGCCTTCTACTACTGGTTCCCGAAGGTCACCGGGCGTTTCCTCAACGAGAAGCTCGGCAAGCTGCATTTCTGGTTGATGTTCATCGGCATGAACCTGACGTTCCTGCCCATGCATGCCCTCGGCCTGCTCGGGATGCCGCGCCGGATCGCGACCTATCTCGACAATCGTGGCTGGGGCGACATCAACTCGCTGATCACCTTCGGCGCGTTCGTGATCGCCATCTCGATCACGGTGTTCATGATCAATTTCGTGATCAGCATGCGTGCTCCCAAGACGGCCCCCGACGATCCCTGGGAGGGCAACACGCTCGAGTGGGCGACGTCGTCGCCGCCGCCGGCCTGGAACTTCGACGAAGAGCAGGAGGTGCTCAGCCTGAGGCCGGTTCGCGACAAGCGAATGGCACGCAAGAAGGCGTCCGCGGGAGCACCCGCGTAACGCTGGTGGCAGCGTGATCCCCGCGCGGCCGTCGGTCGGATTCCGCCGCCTCGCGGTGTGGACTGCGGTACTGACCTACCTGCTGATCGTGTGGGGCGGCATCGTCCGGGTCACCGGCAGCGGCAACGGCTGCGGGACGACTGACCAGTGGCCGCTGTGTCACGGTTCGCTGCTCCCCGCGTGGCAGCTCAATACGCTCATCGAGTTCACCCACCGGTGGATCGCCTCGGTGTGCACGTTGCTCGTGATCATCCTCACGGTCTCGACCTGGATCTGGCACCGGCATCAGCGCAGGATCCTCATCGGTACCAGCATCGCCGCCGGTCTTTTCGTGGTGCAGATCGCGCTCGGAGCGCTCGCCGTCGAGTTCAACCTTCCCGGCGGGGTGGTCATGATCCACCTCGCCAACGCGCTGCTCCTCTTCGCGGTGCTCGTCTACGTCGCGGTCATCGCGTGCACGGTGGGAACGCCCGCACGCAGTGCGGGCATGCCGTCCGAGTCGGTGCAGCGGCCGGTGATCATCGCCGTGGTGGCGACCTACCTCGTGGCTCTGAGTGGCGCATTCGTGGTCGAGACCGGCGCAGGGTCCGGCTGCACCAGCTGGCCGCTGTGCGGGAGCGGGTTCTCACTTCCCTCCGGACAGCCGGCGACCATCAACGTCGCCCACCGTCTCGTCGCGCTCGTCGTGGTGCTGCTCCTCGGCGGGCTCATGGCGGTGATCGCGCGCCGTCGCCGCGGCGATCGAGTGGTGCGGATCGGCGTCATGGCAGTCAACCTGCTGCTCGTCCTCCAGGTTGCCGCGGGTGCGCTGGTCGCGCTCCTCGACCTTCCCGCTTGGGCGCGTGCCCTGCACATTGCGCTCGCCTCATTGCTCTGGGGTGCGGTCGTCGCCATGGCGGTGTTGAGCACGTTACCCGTCGGTGAAACGGCGCCCGCGCCCGCCGCCCAGCGAGGCGACGCTCTTCGACCCCAGGCAAAGGTGACCCAGTCATGACCGTCGCCGTCAGCCTCGACGCGCTCCCGCGCCGGCGTATGAGCGACGTCGCCCGCGACTACGTCGCACTCACCAAACCTCGGGTGATCGTTCTGCTCGAGGTCACCGCCGTCGCGGCGATGGTGATCGCCGACCGAGGCTGGCCGGGCTGGCGGCTGGTCCTGCTCACCGTGGCCGGCGGCTGGCTGGCGGCGTCGGGAGCAAACGCGATCAACTGCTGGTTCGATCGCGACATCGATCAGACCATGGGACGGACCAGGACCCGGCCGCTGCCCTCCGGGCGGATCGAGCCTCGCCAGGCGCTCGCGTTCGGGGTCGGCCTCGGCGCCGCGTCATTCGCGCTGATGGCCACGACGGTCAACCTGCTCTCCGCGAGCCTGGCGCTGCTCGCCCTGCTCTTCTACGTGTTCGTCTACACGATGTGGCTGAAGCGCTCCTCGATGCAGAACATCGTCATCGGGGGCGCGGCGGGTGCCATCCCGCCGCTGGTCGGATGGGCGGCGGTCACCGGGAGCCTGAACATCACCGCCGTCTTCCTCTTCGCCGTGGTCTTCTACTGGACGCCTCCGCACTTCTGGGCACTCTCGCTGCTCATCAAGAACGACTACGCCCGTGCCGGGGTCCCGATGATGCCCGTCGTCCAGGGCGACCGCCAGACCCGCTACCAGATCGTGCTCTACACGATCGTCCTCTGCCTTGTGACCGTGCTCCCGCTCCTGACCCGGTCCTTCGGGGCCGTCTACCTCGGGGGTGCCGCGCTGCTCGACGGGATCCTGCTGACCGACGCCGTGGTCGCCGCCAGGCGCCCGACGGCGCGCTCGGCACGCCGGCTCTTCTACCATTCAATGATCTACCTGGCTCTGCTCTTCGCGATCATGGCAATCGATCGCGTGACAGGGCTCTAAGGAGGACGCGCCGATGAACCGAAAGCTCGCCCGCAGGAACATGCGAATGGGCGTCGCCATGTTCATCATGCTGTTCATCCTCATGGGCGCGGCCTTCGTCTGGGCGGCGATCTTCCTCGCCGTGACCAAGTGAGGGCTGTGCAGTGAGCGATGACGCGGTGGCGACTGCGACCCACGACGAGGATGGCGAGCACGCCCACGCGACGCCGCACCTGCCGCCGCCAAGTTTCGTTCCCATCAACCTGGCGTTGGCGCTGGCGACCACCCTGACAGGGTTCCTCACCGACATTCGGGCGGTGGTCGGGCCGGCCATGTGGGGCGTCGGCCTCCTCTATCTCATCGTCACGTGTTTCTTCTGGGCTCGCGGGGCGAGGACTGAGTATCTCGAGCTCCCGGAGGATGGAGGGCACTGACGGCACACCTGGGGTTCGGCGACTGGACGTGGGATCCCACCGTCATCTGCGGCCTGGTTGCGGTGGCCGCCGGCTACATCATCGCGATGCGCCGCGGGACGATCGGGCCGGACGACGATGTCACCCCGTGGTTTCGCCATCCGCGCTGGCGGCCGGTGCTCTTCTTTACCGGCCTGCTGCTCACCTTCATCGCCCTGGAGTCACCGATCGACCGGGGCGGCGACGACTTCCTGTTCTCGCTGCACATGGTCCAGCACATGCTCCTGATGATGGTGGCGCCGCCGCTCCTGCTGCTCGGGATCGCCGGTGCGCGGCCGGCGCCGCGCGATCGTCACACCACTCTGCGCACCATCTGGTGGGCGGTCACCCGCCCCTGGCCCGCCGTGCTCATCTTCAACGCGGTGCTGCTGCTCTGGCACATCCCGTCGCTGTATGACACGACGCTGACCACTGTCCCGGTGCACATCGTCGAGCACCTGAGTTTCATCGTCGTGGGGGTGATCGTCTGGTGGGCGGTCGTGGACCCGATACGCGACGCGCAGACGGTCACGGTGAGCCCACTCACCAAGATTGCCGCGCTCAGCATCGCGGGAATCCCACCGACTGTCCTGGGCATCGTCTTCGCCCTGGCGCCTGCGCCGCTGTACAGCTTTTACCAGCAGGCGCCGCGCCTCTGGGGCGTGTCGGCGTTGACCGATCAGCAGTACGGCGGGGTGATCATGCTGGGCGTCGGGAACATCGTGTACTTCATCGCGATCATCGTCGTCTTCATGCGCTTGTTCTCCGATCCCGAAAGGGACGAGGAAGTCGCGGCAGATCGGATCGCCGAGGCGCTCCAGTGATCGTCGAGGCGTGGCGGCGAACCCATCCTTTAAGATGCCTCCGGAGATGCACATGACTCATCTGCGCACGCTTGCGGCCGGCATGGGAGTGTGTGTTGCGATCGGAATGTTCGCGTGTGGCAATGGTCCTCCAGGCGGCGGCTCGTCCAGCGGTACCGCGGCATGCAATGGCACGGCTGGCGTGAGCTCCCTGGGTGCACCCACGATGACCATTCAGGCGACCGACGCCCTCGTGTTCGTCCCCGACTCATCGCCTGCGGCGACCGGTGACGTCATCGAGTTCAAGAACACCGGCAACGTGGTCCATACGGTCACCTTCCAGGACAGCAACGATGGCTGCCTCACGGACAACACGCTGAACCCGGGAGGGACCTGGGAGGTCAAGTTCACGCAGCCCGGCACGTACAACTACCTCTGCACGATCCACGCTCCCAACATGAAGGGTGTGATCAAGGTCACCGGGTCGGCCGCGAAGCCGCCCTCGTCGACATCGGCCGGGGCGTCGCCCTCGGCAACGGCGACCCCGACTCCGGCCGCCTAGCGGCGCCGGTCTCCTCGGGCACCACCATGCCCGTCAGGCACCCCTGGCCCTGAGGTGCACATCCCCGGCAAGGAAGCGATGCAGCTGACCTGACGCCTCGACCAGGAGCGCTCCGTCCTCGCCGATGTCGACGGCCACACCGTCGGTGGTACCGGCCGGGCCCTGCACGCTGACCGGCTCACCCAGTCCCACCGCCGAGCTGCGCCAGTCGCCGACCAGCGCACCGATCCCGCCCGCCTCCAGGGTGGCGAGGCGGTCACCCAGGGCGTCACCAAACGCGGCGAGCAGCTCCTCGGCTGCTGGAGGCTTCGCAACCAGGGAGTGGAGGCTGACCGCCTCGAAACCGTCTGGAAAGCGCTCCACGGTGAGGTTGACCCCGAGACCGAGCGCGATGGCGACGCGGGCGCCGTCAGATCCGAGGGGCTCGACCTCGCTGAGGATGCCGGCGAGCTTGCGACGATCGACAAGGACGTCGTTGGGCCACTTGAGGCCGGCGGCGACGCCGTGGGCGGCGGCCAGCACATCGACGAGCGCCAGCCCGGCCGCGAAGGGGATTCCCACCGCCACGGCCGGAGAGCGGCGCAGCAGGAGAGACGCGAGCAGCGCTGATCCCGCGGGGGCGACCCATTCGCGTCCCTGACGCCCGCGGCCGGCGGTCTGCTCGGCGGCGAGGCAGGTGAAGCCCTCGTCGGCGCCCTCTCGGGCGGCTCGGAGCACGACATCCTGGGTGCTCCTGGTCCGGGCGACCCGCATCAGGCGCAGGGCCGGAAAACGCGCTTCTTGACCCGCTCGATGCTGCGACATACGATGGAACTTATTACAGGGGTAGAGGTGAGGGTGGTGGTCCAATGATCCAGGAGACTTGCGTGGAGATCGGCGAGCTTGAAGCTCGCTGGACTTCGCTGCGCGAAGCACGCAATGCGCGGCGTCAGAAGATCCGCTACATCGACGAGCTCATCGACCAGTTCGAGAAGCTCAACCTTGCCGACGAGGTCGAGGTGCCCTACGAGCTCGTCGGGCGGGCCGTGGCGCTGGTGAGCAACGACACCCACCTGGTGGGGCGGTCGCCGCAGGAGCTGATGATCTCGGAGTGGATGGACGCCCTCTACGAGGTGCAGGACGGCCTGATGTTCACCGCCGAGGACGACTCCGACTGAGCCGTATACTGGCCACGGTTGTCCCGGCGAGCCGCGACGGGCGCCCGTAGCTCAGTTGGATAGAGCGCCGGCCTCCGGAGCCGGGTGCGGGGGTTCAAGTCCCTCCGGGCGTACCACTATCTGCTCGGGCGGCATGCCCATCATCCGGAGCATCCCGACACCGCCGGTGCGAAGGAATCGCACCAGCAGCAGTGCGATGAGCACGAGCATGGCGATGTTGAGGTACGTCGTCGCGTCCCAGGTGATTGCGCTGCTCAGCGCGGCAACCTTGCGGTTTCCTGGCACCCATCCGAGCGCGCTGAAGAGCCCACCGACGATGAGTCCCGCCGCCACCATCGTCGCGTACGAGACCACGAACAGGTAGGCCGCGACGCGGGCGCTGTAGTACTTGCGATAGATGTTGAGGATGGGAAGGATGATCAGGTCGCCGAAGATGAACGCGATCGCGCCGCTGAATCCGATGCCGTGTCGCCACAGCACTGCGGCGAGCGGCACATTGCCGACAGAGCACACATAGCTCAGCAGCGCCACCAGCGGGCCGATCAGCGCGCTCCAGAGCGCGGGCAGGAATCCCTGTCCGCTGACAAAGAGGTGTGACCAGAACGAGTCCGGCACCCAGGCGCCGATCGCGCCGGCGATGAGGAACCCGAGGAGCAGGTCCCACCAGAGGCTGGAGATGCTCATGAAGAAGTAGTGGCTGAGCGAGGTGCGCGCCTGCGGCGACAGGAGTCGCTGGAGCAACGGGCCGTCGGTGACCGACATGTCCATGGCCCCGTGGCCCTCCATCTTGCCGGGCACGCCGCGGTCCGCCTGCGCGCGTGCCGCGTCGATCAGCCGCCGGCTCAGGGTGAACCTGAAGACGAGCGCCAGCAGGACCACCATGACCAGGCCTCCGGCGAATTCTGCCGCGACGAACTGCCAGCCGAGCAGTATCAGGAGCGCGAGGCCGAGCTCGAATACCAGGTTCGTCGACGCGAACTCGAAGATGATCGCGTTGGGAAGCGTCGCTCCCTTGCGGAACAACGTCCGGGCGACGGCGACCGCTGCGTACGAGCACGATGACGACGCTGCGCCGGCCAGGGTCGCAAGGCTTGCGGAGCGCACGCCGTCCCTGCCCAGCAGTCGCGATATCGCCTGCTTCGAGACAAACGTCTCGACACATGCGGAGAGCAGGAAGCCGAGCGCAAGCGGCCAGAGCACCGACCAGAACATGTCGAGGGCGAGCCGGAGCGCATCGCCGGCATGGCTCAGCACGAAGCTCATCGGTCAAACCCCGGTGCGTACACGTCATCAGCGTAGCGATACGTGCTCCGCTCACAACTCTGAGCAATCTCCCAGGGGAAGCCCACGGCGTTCTTACAGCCGGGCGCGACGCTGATCAACGTCAAACGTCAGTCCACCAAGGAGGTACAACACCATGGACGGCGACCAATTCATCCCCCCGCCCCCGCCCCCGGACGAGCCGGAAAAACGCAGGACGGGTCTGCGCAAGATTGCGGCGACGGCGCTGCTCTCAGTCGGCCTGCTCGCCGGAACCGGAGTCGGCAGCTTCGTGATCGCACACGCTGCCTCATCCACGCCGGCGTCGAGCTCCACAACTCTGACGGCGAGCACCGCAACGCCGTCAACGACGCCGTCGACCAAGACGCCATCGACGACGACCATGTGTCCCAACATGGGCGGCTCGACCAGCACGACCGGCTAGGCGTCCTTCCTCCCCCTCAAGGGCGGCCCGCCGGCTCGGCGGGCCGCCTCACCTCACCACCATTCGAAGGGTCGGCCGTCCCAGTCGTCGAGCACCGGATAGGTCGGGTCCTCCGCCAGCTCGGCCACCCGATGGCCGAAGGCTTCCACCTCTGCGTCGTTGAGCAGCCGGCGGAGCCGGGTGATTAGCGCCGCCATCCTGACCTGGTCGTGGGCGAGCGTCTGCACCCGCTTCGCGAGCCTTGCAGGGACTTGCGACCCACCCAGTGAGAGGAGCGCCGTGCGCTGGCGCGGGTAGGGAAGGAAGCTCAGGGCATTGTCGATGGCCTTCACGCTCGGCCCGTCGATGACCAGCAGGTGGGTCCGCTTGCGGTCGGCGTTGTTGATGAGCACGTCGAGCACTGCGACCGCGCGGAGTTGGGGGTCGAGCTTCTCCGCACGTTCCGGGGTCAGCTGCTCCTCGAGCACCTGGACGAAGTGCTGGACCGACCCGGGTCCGAGCGGTCCGTCGCGCAGCACGGTGACCGGCACCCGGTGCAGCCCGAGGGCCGAGTCGACGATGTAGGCCGCAACCTCACGCAGATAGAGCGTCCGGCGAGGAAAGTCCCAGAGGGGCCTCTCTCCCCGGACCGGTTTGTAGACCGCCCGGAGCGGCTCGGTCGGGATCGCAGGATCGGGCGCACCGAGCTCGAGCAGGAAGACGCCGTTGCTGCCGTAGACGACCTCGGCGATGCGCTCGATCGGTGCCTCGGCGAGGGCCCGGGCAACTTCGGTGTCTCGCGGGGCGGCGCCGTCCGCCGGACCTGGTGCCACCGCCGCCTCGAAGCGGGCGCGAAGCGAGGGCGCCGCCGCGGTTTCGTCATCGCCGGCGGGCAGGGCATGACCGGGTATCGGGTCGAGATGGGGCCGCCGCCGCCGGGGGGGATCCCTGCGCCGTGGCGCGTCCTGGGTCACTGGTGCTGTGCCGGCGGTGCGGCCGACGCGGTCAGGCGGTCCGCCGCGCGACCACGATGGTGACGGTCGCGGCGAGCGCGACCGGGATGCCGACGAGGAGGGTGTCGAAGAGGACCTCTCCGCTCGTGTCGGCGGCCCAGGCGATGCCGAGCAGCAACGCGATCGCTGCAACCACGAGCAGTCCGATCAGCCAGCCACGACGTGCCCGGGCAGGCTCCGAGCGGCCGGCGATCTCGAGCGCCGGAGTCACCGGTTCGGCGTCCTCGTACCAGCGTCGATGCGCTGCCGGGAGGACCTCGTTGTCGGGGAGGTCTGCTCGGTCGAGCGCCGCCCACCACGTCGGGGCGCCGTCGTTTCGTCGCTGGCCGTAAGGCCGGGCGGAGCGAGAAGACTCGTCGGACATGGAGCCTCGTAGTACGACGGCTGACCACGACGGCCGCTCAACTGTGACGGAGGCGATGACGAGCGGTGAGGAGATGATATCGCCTGCGGATCTGCGACGCTACCTCGGCGAGTCAGAGTCGGGTCACCGTGGGGAGACAACCAGTCCAGAGTCGCTCATTGAGATCATTGCAGCGCGAGCAGCGCGCATGTATGCGATGCGCGGATGCCGGCTACATCGCGCAGGCGCACCCGGTGTTCAGCGGCCACGCCGGTCAGCGGATCCTGCTCGTCGGGCAGGCACCGGGGCCTGTCGAACACGACCAGAGCAGGCCGTTCGCCGGACGCGCCGGGCGCCAGCTGATGCGCTGGTTGGTTCGCGCCGGCTTCAGCGACGAGGACGACGTGCGCGAGCGCATCTACATGACCGCGATGACCACGTGTTTTCCGGGCCGCCGTCCGGATGGGGCTGGGGACAGGAGACCCAGCGCGGCGGAGGTCGCACTCTGCGCGCCGTGGCTCGACGGTGTGATCGAGATCCTCGGTCCGCGTCTCGTCATTCCCATCGGTTCGCTCGCGCTCGAGCGATTTCTTCCTGGACAGCGTCTCGACAGCGTGATCGGCGCCGCATATACCGCGGCGGGGATTCCGATTTCCGGGACGCCGCGGGCGGCACCCGTCCTGGTGCCACTGCCCCATCCGTCGGGTCAGAGCAGGTGGCTCAACGACCCAGCGCGGCTTGCCCTGCTGGACCGTGCGCTCGCGACGTTGCGCCAGATGGTCATGTGGGCGGACCCGCCTCGCTGAGCCCAACCCGTTCGGCTCGAGTTTCGCGAGGTATTTCCGATGCTATCATCGGCTCTCGCACGTTTTGCTGTGACGGGGAGAAAGGTTGCGCCAACGCGGTACGCGGCGTCATGCGAGCGCACCTCTGATTCGCGACGAGGCCGCATTGCCCGCTGAGCCGGTCGTCAAGGACGCTGAGGACATTCTCGAGCGCATCTTCGCGCCGACTCCGAAGGCGAGTCCGGCGGAGCAGGCCGAGCGCGCGCTGCGCAGGCCCAAGCAGTTGATCTACTGCGCGCTGAGCAACCGCAATTTCTACTGGCGCCAGCACATCACNNACCAAGTTCGTCCTCGACGAGGGGCAGGTGCCGATCGTTCCCTTCATGCTGTTCGACTACTACCTCGTCCACACAGTGCCGAAAGATGTGGTGCGCGAAGCGTTCAACAACCTGATCGTGCGCTGCGANNCAGATGTGGGTGTTCGGCAACCCGTCACTCGGGGTCAAGGTGCAGATCGGCATCGCCAAGCGTCTCAAGAAACCGATCCGCTACTACGACATCACCGACATGCCCTACCGCGTCGTCAGCGTCCCCGAAGCGATGTTGCGCGAGGAGTGAGACACTGAGGTCATGACCGCACTCGTGATCGTGCTCATCGTCGTCGTGCTGATCGTGCTGTGGGTCGCATATCGGTTCAACCGCCTGATCCGGCTGCGGACACGAACCCAGGAAGCCTGGTCGGACATCGACGTCGAGCTGAAGCGCCGCTACGACCTGATCCCGAACCTGGTGAACACCGTGCAGGCCTACGCGGCCCACGAGCGCGGTGTGTTCGAGGCCGTCACTGCCGCGCGCACCAATGCGCTCGCCGCATCAAAGACCGGGGACCCGACGGCGATGGCCTCCGCCGAGGACGCGCTCACCGGATCCACCCGGCAGCTGCTCGCCGTGGCGGAGAACTACCCGCAGCTCAAGGC
>PNBE01000165.1:0-155 GCA_003135895.1 Candidatus Dormiibacterota bacterium | reverse complement strand
TTCTACAACGGCAACGTGCGCGATTTCAACACCGCCCTCCAGACCTTCCCGACCAACATCCTCGGGCGGATGCTGCACTTCGAGCCGTTCAAGTTCTTCGAGGCGGCGGACGCCGAGCGGCAGGCGCCCACGGTGTCGTTCACGCCCGCGCCCAC
>PNBE01000167.1:3578-6097 GCA_003135895.1 Candidatus Dormiibacterota bacterium | reverse complement strand
GTCGCGGCGCCGCCGGCATTCGCCGGTGAGCTGAACCGGCTCGCCATGCAGGCGGGTGTAACCCTCATCGAGCTGCATCAGATCCAGACCACTCTCGAGGAGAGCTTCCTGCAGATCATCGGAGCGACCACCTGATGCTCGCAGCCTTTCTCGCCGAATGGCCGAAGATCCGCCGGCGCAGCATCCTCCTGGCGCTGCTCGTCATGGTGGGGCTCACCGCGCTCGCCGTCGGCATCACGCTGGCGCGCATTCATCGGCGTTCGCTGGAGCAGCAGCTCCTCATCAAGACCGATCTCGGGCTCATCGGCACCCTCCAACCCAGCGCGAGCCTCGTGTCGGTGATCGTGCTCATCACCATCGCGGCGGTGCTGGGTGCCGACTGGACGCAGGGCACCTGGAGAAACCTCCTGGTGCAGGAGCCGGGCCGGCTTCGACTCCTCTCCGGAAGGGTGCTCGCCCTGCTCGTCTACATGATCATCTCAACGGTGCTCACTATTGGAGTCGGCACGCTGGTGGCAATGCTCATCGCACCGCATGAAGGCATCAACACCGCGGTGTGGTGGGATTCGACGGGCACCACCGACTACCTTGAGTTTCTCGGCAATCTCGTGCTCGCGGTCATCGGGTGGACGATCTTCGGCACGCTGGTCGCCGTGCTGGTCCGCAACCCCGCGGGGGCGGTTGGCGCCGCGATCGCGTGGTTGCTGGTCATCGAAGGCCTCGTCAACCAGGTGGAGCCGACCGTCGGTCAATACCTGCCCGGGCGGATCCTCTCCGTGGTGCTGACCGGCGGTCAGGCAACCCTGTTCAATGAAACGGGCTCGTCGAGCGTCTCGTACACCAGTGCGCTGATCATCGCGGGTCTGTACGCCGTCGGGATGGCGGTCGTCGCCGGCGCGAGCTTCTGGTACCGCGATATCACAGCCTAGACCTTGCCGAGCCTCCAGAGAGTGCCGGCGGCGACGTTGGAGAGGTAGCTCCACCGTCATCGCGGCCGGTGTCGCAGCGGACGCCTTAAGCCATGCGCCTGATCAGCGCGCGGGTGCGCCGGGCGCGTTAGCCGCGAAGGGCACAGCGACCCTTCACACGACCGCGGGGGACATTCGCGCGCGGATCGTCCGGTTCCGGGAGGAGGCCGTCGTCCTTGAGGTCAACCATCCCACTGGTAGGAGCCAGACGCGTTCTTCGGAATCCACAGTCGCCGAGGAGGCCGTGCACCAGCTGGCAAATGCCCTGGCCTCTAGTCGGCCCGACGCAGAGCCATTGGGCAGCTAGCCGGGCGGGCGCGGAGTCGTTCGGCACAGGGCTGGGTACATTCCCGGATGATGGTCTGAGCAGCCATAGAGTTGCTCGGACCCTTGGCCTTTGCGTCCCCGGGGCAGCACGAGCAGCGCAACGATGTCTTCATCTCCCGCCGTCAAACTGACCAATTGCCGCCCTTGGGGGGCGCGTGTCGATAATCAGGAACGGCATGAGCCGATATAGAACGCTGCTGTCGCTTGGAGCGGTCGTCCTCGTGGTCGGCCTGGCGTCGTTGATTGCCACAGGAGCCATCCGCCATCCACCGCCGCAGCCACGGGCGACCCCGACCGTCCTGGCCACGCCATCGCCCTTTCCCCTTTTGCCCATTCCCCCTTTGCCCACGCCCCCGTCGTGTACGACGGATCAACTCGAACTCGTGGGAGTCTTCAACGACTGCGCGGTGGCTGCTGCGAATGGGACGGCCTCGTATTGCTCCGTGTCTGGCAGCACCCTAAGAGATGTGCTGCATCTACAGGGCAAGACGCACGGCTACCTGCTGTACCTGACCATCGTCGGCTACCACGGTTCGGGTGTTACTTATGTCGATGCCAGCGTCCTTGTACGCGAGTACGTTACGGGTGCGCTGTGGCAGTCGATGTCTGGCGGCATCATCCGCGTCACAGGCGTCGATGGTCGATCAGGCTCTGTGAAAGCTGACCTCTCCTACGTCGGGGGCGAACCGACCCCGCCCACCGTCGGACTCAACATCTCGGGCGCTTGGCGTTGCGTCTGATCGCACGGTGGTTCAGGCATACGTGCCCCGGGCGTGTTGCCGGGCGAGCATCGGGCGGCTGCCTGGGATCCTCTGGCGACATTGGCGGATCCTCGCATGCGCGACCATCATGTCCCCCGTCTTAGCGGTTGATAGACCCGCCTCTAGCAACCCGGGCGTGACGTTCACGATTGTGCAACTCACCTCTGGCTTGCTCCGCATGCGAAGGGTCGCCTACTCGCCAGTGGCCCTAAACAGCACACGCACAGTCTTCAAAAGCGTCTTGGCGTCGTACGCCAGGATCTGCAGTTGTGATCCCTTGCGCAACAGATCCGCGTACTCCAGGTCGGCGCGAAGCGAGTCATCGCCGGTGCGCACGGTACCTTTCAGCACTTGTGCCGGACCGGTCAAGCCTGCCTGAAGCTGGGCGCGGAACTCATGGCCACATTCGATCTCTTCTTTGTACTCTGCAGGCGGCTTGGGTCGCGGCCCAACAAGGCTCATC
>PNBE01000167.1:0-3541 GCA_003135895.1 Candidatus Dormiibacterota bacterium | reverse complement strand
GGCATCGCTCCTGCCTTGATTTCCTGTTCGCCGGCAGGAGTCAGGATGCGGAACTTGTAGAGCCTGAAGGGTCGGCCTGCTGACACCCTGAGCTCAGAATGAAACACTCCACCGCGGTGCGATGGGCACAGGGCATTCTCGATGGCAATCGCGGCGGCGATTACCAGCGACACGGGGAGTGTGATCACGAGGAAGATGCCGCTGAGCAGTCTGTCGAAGGCGACCTTCGCCGGAGGTGGAGAGACTTCGTCCACAGGCTCATGGTATGCGCGACCCGTCACCGTGGCCATTCGATCTCCTCGCCATCGTCCCCGTTTGACGCAACCCCAGCCGCCCTAGCGCTCAGACTGCGTGTCGTCGACGCTCGGGCACAACTGTGGTGCTCGTGGCGGAGCCTTTCCCGACCTAAACGGCAGATCGACCCCAGTAATCACCGCGGTCGATGCTGCGGTTGCTAGGCGCGACTGCTGCGCTGACAGGTGCGCACTTATTCCCGTCGCCTAGGAGTTCTAAGCGCAGAGGCGGGTCTATCAACCGCTAAGACGGGGGACATGATGGTCGCGCACGCCAGCGTGCAATTAACACACCAGAGCACCATGTGGTGCGGTGCCATTGGCACAGTCGGTTACCTCGCAGGCGGGGCGCTTGGCTGGCCAAGATTCACCTTTTAGGCGTGATCGTGGGCGTCGACGGCGGAGTCCTCGATACGCTGCATGGCTATCAAGAGCAGCTCGGCGAGCGGCATCCGGAAAGTGAGCCTTTGCGAGGGACTTGGCTAGTTGAGATGCGCCAGGTTTTCAACAACGTCGGCCGGCGATGGCATGGCGCGGATCTCGGCTGCTATGCGGCGGGCGTTCGCGCGATAGCTATCTTCGGCGAGAAGCATGTCGACGGCCTGCACAATCCTCGCGGAATCGGCCTGCTCGGGGCTCAATGCCAAGGCAGCGCCACTTCGGACTCCGCCTTCCGCGTTACGGAATTGATCGGCCGCTTGTGGGAGGCATAGTTGGGGGATGCCGCTGGCGAGGGCGCCCAGAAAGGTGCCGGATCCTGCGTGTGAAGCCACCACGTGGCTGTGTTGGAGGACCTGAGGCTGATGTACCCACCGCTCGATCCAGACATTTGGTAGCTCAGTGCCAAGGGCAGTCGGATCGCCCGACGGTCCGACGGTCACCAGCAGTCGTACCGGCAGCGCCGACAGCGCTTGCGCCGCCGCTCGCAGGACAGCCGAGTGGTTGAAGAGTGTTCCAAAGGTGAGATACACCAGCGGGCGCCCGTCGTCAGCAAGGTAAGCGGGCAGCGCAGCGGGGGGCTGACCAGTGTCCTGCTCGGGTCGCAATGGTTGGATATCAGGGATGTGCGAAGTCGCCACTGTCTGAACGGCGACCGGGCAGATGTCGAGGTAGAGCGAGGTGAAGCACCCCGCGTACGGGGGAATGTGCTGACCGTGTTGCGCCCACAACGGTGCTAACTGTTCTCCCGCAGCGACAAGGAATGACGCGGGAATCGCGCCGCCGAATGCGTGAGTAACGCTGGGTACCCGAAGAATGGCACCAACGAGCGGCGAGGCGAGTTCGCCGTTTTCATGGACGAGCAGGTCTGGCCGCCAGGACCGCGCGAGCGGAAGCAGGTCGGCCAGCATGGGCGGCGTGAACGCTTCCCCGAACATACGAGGAAAGATGAACTCAGCCTGCCCCTCCGGCGGCGCCTGAGCGGCGGCGGTGGAATGCTGGTCCTGAACGACCTCGCGCAGGCGCACACCGGCCAGCCCGGCCGGACTGGCATCCAAGCCGGCGGCGACCACCCGCTCGCAGCTATCAGCGCTCGTTGCCCAAAGGACGTGATGGCCAGCGGCCGCGAAAGCCCGTGCCAGAGGCACCATGGGAAAGACATGTCCGTGGCCCCAGGTTGACGAGAACAGGACGCGCACGACCCTCCTTCGCGAGTGAGCCCGCAGCATACTGGGCCCAATTCGTACGCTGCATCGAAGAACTCGGAGCCGCCGGGCGAGGCGGTCTTCGCGGTCGCAGGCCGAAATCAAGGGCGAACGTCGTCGTGCGGCCGAGCGTGAGCGACCTGGCTCAGGCCAGCATCCGTAAATGTACCCAGGGGTACTGGTCGAAGGCGTCCTAGCTAGGCCGTCCACGCATGCCTGAGAGTCGGCGCTGTCGGCGCGCCCTAGTACGCCAGGCCGGCGCCGACCGGGCACGGGCACGGTAATAAGAGCGTGACATTCAGCCCGAGCGTCACCGTCCTGCCGGACGCCGTTACAGCGATCATGTCGTTGAATCCTTCGTTCGCGTGAACGACGCCGACGAGGACCTCCGCGACGCCGGGATCGGGGAAGGACCATTGGGCGGCCTGGCTGGACGTCCACAGCACGCGCTCTTTGCTCCAAACCCATACGACGGGACCGTTCCCGTGGGCAGCTATGACGGCGAGTAGGCTCGCGTCAGCGTCGCCCGAAAAGCCCAGCGGCATCGATCCGGCGACCGTACCAACAAGTTGTCCGCTCGTCGCGTCTCTCACGTCGGTGCGTTCGTCGCGGCTCACTGCGAGATAGCGGCCGGTTGGCGACGCGACAACCTGCGTCGCCGAGAGGGAACTGTTCGTGCCCGGGTACGACGCGTGATACACCACTCTGCCGGTTGCCACGCTGAACACCCACGTTGCCAAGACCGCGCTAAAAGCTGCGCCACCACCGCCCTCATGCTCGTGAAAGACGTTGAGGATGACGATGCGGTTCGTCGCCGGGTCACACGCGGCGATACTGGGGCCACCCGCGAACACACTTACAGTACCTACGAAATGGACAGGGCTGCCGGGGGTGTCGGTGTCGATCCGGAGCGCGCCGCCGTCTGGGCCCTGATTGCTCGTCGACGTGATGATGCACAGCTGATCTCCTGAGGCCGACCAGGCGACATCCCGCAGGAGATTCGACCCGATGTTGATCGTCGCGATGACGGTTCCTTGTGGGCTGATCACCCTTGGCCAGTCGAGGATCCTTCGTCCGTCCGGTGACGGCATGGGGAAAGGGTCAGAGCCCGGCGGCAGATTGATCGCCCCAGCCGGCGTGCCGTACCACGTCACAGCGTTGAGCTGCTGACCATTGTTGGCTGTATAGACGACGGGCCAGACGGAGGGAGGTTGGGGAGTAGGGGAGGGTGATGCCGATGGGAGGACACTGGGCGTCTGGGGCATGCTCGAGGTCGAGGTTGGGCGGACAATCGCGGACGCGCAGCCGACGAGGTTGAGGGCGGCGAGTGCCGCGACGGTCGCGAATCTCGCGCGGTGGGCCATGTAGAACCTCCGGGCTCCGCTGGCGTGCAGGGGTGCAGTCAGCAATTGACCGAACGTGTGAGCCCGAATTTAGGATACGCGGCCACCAGTCAAGCGGCTCCGTTCGTCGAGGCCAAGTTGCGACGCGCACGCCAGCATCCGCCAATGTCCCTTGAGCCGGCTATACAAGAACGGGGGGCTTCAAGCCTGGCTGCCGCTCAACAACCACATCGCGACCTTGAGCGGGCTGAGGGTGATGCCT
>PNBE01000106.1:8589-8953 GCA_003135895.1 Candidatus Dormiibacterota bacterium | reverse complement strand
GCCGTCGACGAGACGCCAGGCATCCTCGACGCGTCCGTAGCGGCGCAATCCAGCGGCGGCGATCATGGTGTCGTGCGGCCAGACTGAGCCACGCTGATATGAGTGGGGGTCGTAGGCGGGGTGATCGCTCGACAGGGTCCGGAGGCCCCAACCGCTGAACAGGTCAGGCTGCATCAATCGGTCCGCGACGCGCTGTCCGCGCGCTTCGTCGAGCAGGCCCAGCCAGAGCACGTGGCCGGGGTTCGAAGTTGCCGTGCGCACGGGACGTTTCTGGCCGTCGAGGGCAAAGGCCACAGTGCCGTCTGCTTCCAGCCAGTAGGCCTCCAGGAAGCGCCGGCGCAACACGTCGGCCTGATCGCGGAGC
>PNBE01000106.1:0-8540 GCA_003135895.1 Candidatus Dormiibacterota bacterium | reverse complement strand
CGCGGAAGCGGCGGAGTACCTCGGCGTCACCCAACCACCGGTAGGTTTCTGCCAGCAACAGCAGATACAGCGGGGTGGCGTCGGCGGTGCCGTAGTACGGAGAATGGGGGATGGTGCGGAACTGCGCCCATTCGCCGACCCGCATTTCGTGACAGATCTTGCCCGGCTCGGCATCACGAACCGGGTCGTCGCGGATTGCCTGCCACATGCTCAGCTTCTGCAGCGTGCCCATGGCAAACAACGGATGCACGGGCAGGGCTTGCATCGAGGCGATCAGCGAATCGCGCCCGAAGACGGCGACGAACCAAGGGATGCCGGCGGCTGGCAACCACACGTCCGGCGAGAAGTCCAGGTCGTAGAGGCGCAGCGCTGCGAAGTCCTCCACCGCCTGCTCGTAGGCCTGCAGCACACGCAGATCGGCTGGGGTCACGCGCGAGACGGTGCGGTGCCAGCGGCGGCGGAGCCGGTCGGACCGGTTCACAGCCGGCATCTGAATGGGGCAGGACGCCAGTCTGGGCCGCGCGCGCGGCGACGTAAGCAGGTCGTACTGGAGGCAGGCGCGCCAAGGCTGCTTCGGCTGCAGATCGATGGGAAAGTGGAGCTCACCGTTGGCGTAGGTGGCCGGATGCGAGCTGTCGCTGCGCACCAGGCATCGGCGAACGAATGCGTCACGGCGATAGTGGCTCTCCAGCTGCTGCGCGTGCCAAGTAGTGGCGAGGCTGGCGCGTCGCTGCCATCGCTCCGTACGCACCTCGAAGAGGTCGGCGAAGTCGCTGGCGACGATCACCTCCAGGAGCAGGAGCACAGGGACTGCACCGTAAGCCTCCACGGTCAGGTCTTCGTGCAGACGCTGAGCGGTGACCAGGCGATCCAAGGTGACGGTGACGCGGACGTCGGAGATGTTGCCGTCTAGCGAGGCGACTTCGGCGGCCATCAGCGTCCAGCGCGCGTGTTGATAGGACAAGCGGCTCGAGGCCACGACACGCAGCGGCTGCCCATTGAGCCGAACCTGGTGTCGCGAGAGGAATCGGGTGTCGTCCGCGAAGAGTCCCTGGCCCTGTCCCTCCAGGGACTCGATCGAGCTATCCGCGGCGCAGACCAAGAAGGTGGATCCGTGGTTGATGGAAATGAGCGCCGGCCCCCGCTGCACGGTCGCCAGGGACGTGCGCGAGAAGCGGCGACGTTCTCCTATGGGGTGCGGCGGGCTCACGCAGATCCTCGGTGCGAATGTGCAGCGAGGGGAATCATCCCACGGAAACGCGAGGTGGGCCTAGCGACAACGGCAGGGCACGCTCGGAGGCTTGCCGCGTGTCGCCGTGGGTCGGATGTGCGACCGCACCACGTCGCCACCGACGGCTCATCTACCTCTCCTACCTGCCCCTTGCGCCAACCGCTGCTGAGCATGGCTAGGCCGGGTCCATAGCCCTCTTGCCGTACCTTCGTAGAGTCGAACCCCAGCTACGATTGGATCTGTGAACGCGAAGCTCACGGTGGCCTCTGGTATCGACGGGGTCGCTGACGGCCGTGCGGTCACGAAGTGCCTGCCTCCAACCGATTCCCTCCGGCTCGCTATGGCCGTTGGCCTTGGGGTCAATGACGCGATTTTCACGGCTCGCACCGATCAACGGCGTGGCCGTGCGTTTCGTGTCGACCTTCCGTGCCCGCCGTCCAGGCCGGCACGCAAAGGCTATCGTCGGCCCATCGATGGGTTCGTGCCGGTACCTCTGAAGGACCTCGAATCCACCGTCGCTGGCCGTGTGGAGGGCTCGGCGATTGAGGTCGTAGCTCTACGGGCCGACGCTGAGACGGGCCACCTCGAGATTGCGGAGATTCGTGACAATAGCCTCGCACTCAGAGCGATTTCCGCCAACTCTGTGCATCGCATGGTCCTCGCAGCCGAGTTTCGACCGTGGCCCCAGTTGACTGTCCACATCGGTGGGCAGCCTTTTGTGTATCAATGGACCGGTGGCCACGCCAGATGCGCTAAGTGCGGCGGCGAGCTCGAGCACTTCGCATATGTGGGAACGTCCGGGGGCGATGTGCGTGAACGAGGGCAAGGCTCGGCTCGGCCGATTTCGTACTGCGAACGCTGCGCACACAGTCCTTTCTGACGCTGCGGCGCCCCAGAGTCCCGTCTGACCGCCTGTGTCGTAACGCGGTCACCGCGACTATCGTCGTCGACACCGGGTTCAAGTACACGAGCGTGGCGCCATATCAGGGGCTGGGCGGCTGGGCCTCGTGGTCCAGGATTGCGGGGCGAAAATGCTGTTCTGCTTTGATGGAGGGGCTACCCTGAATCGCCGGCCATTCTCTTGATGATGCACTCCGGGTGGTGCAAGCCGTACAGCACCGAACAGAGTAACCGGCACACCACAGGCTGCGTAGTCGAGGTTGGTGGCGGCCGTATGGTCGGGCGCGTCGATACATAGCAATTGGCAGCAGGCAGTGCGCGTGACCTGTCGTGTGAGCGCGGGAGAAGCCCTTCTAAGGCGTGGGGAACGGCTCGGTAGCAAAGGTGCCGTCTGGATGGCGGAGGTAGACTCGGTCGCCGGAGTTGTTCCAAACGAACGACGTGCGATTCCAGTGAAAGTGAAACTGCGGACGCATGCCGTCACCAGGGTTGGCGATGAACTTGTCGTCACCTCGGCCAGTAATCACGAAGATCGCCTCGCCGGGATCGAACGTCCACCCACTCCCACCGGTGAGCTTCTCCGGGAAGGTGTACTCATGGGGCCGGAGCTGTTGATCAGTCTCGTCGGTGACTAACCACCCCGAGAGCTGCCAGGTCTGCGTCCCATCGTTGAGGATGGTGACGTACTCATCCTCGAGGTCCTTTGACCCCGCCTTTTGATTGTGGATGGCTGTGATTCGAAGTCCGGTCGGTCTCGTCATTGCCGCCTCCGCTCACGAACGGATGTTCGTAAAGAGGTATCTTACCAAATGGGCAGTACTCCCGCTGCTCCTAGGCGACGGGGCTCGGCTTGGGTTTTTATATGCGCCACCACGCCAGCCGCTCCGCGACCGCGTCCATGTAGCGATTCTCGCCCTTCTGCAGACCAGATAGATCGATGTCGCCGATCAGCATGTCGGCGTCAGTCTCAGCGCCCGGGCGACCCCACGAGCGCGAGATCTCGGCACCTGTAACGCTGCGAGCTTCTGCGATGAGGGTTCTGTATGCATCGCCGACCCGTGAGCTCTCGAACCGAGTCCCAGCGAGGAAGAAGCTGAGCTTCTCTTGAATTTGTCGGAGCTCGGCAGAGATTCGTTGGCGCTCCTCAGCGGGCTGATCGACGCGCCGGCGGCGCACTACGTACGGGAACTCTTTGTAGCTCGTGTACGCGGCGAACGCGTGGGCGAACATGTCGCGTTTGCGCAGCCGTTCGTCGCGATGCGCGGTCATCCACCACACGGCGAGCGAAACGATCGCAGCGACGACTGCGGCAACGATGGCGACTGTAGCGTCCGAGATCATCGACCAGCCACTCCGAGTTTGGGCTGCACTGTCTTCATTTCAGGGTGAGGAGCTTCGGGCCCGAGCCACTCGCGGTTCTCTCGCCACCACGACTCTTTGAAGAGGTGCACTTCGACGAGGCCAACGAGATGCAGCAAGCCGTCGCGCACCTCCCAGCGTTGATGTGCGGGGCCACGCCAATCCCAAATGCAGAGACTTCCGTCGGCGTACCGGTGGGGAGAGTCGGAGGGTCCGTCAGCTCGAATCACCGGAACGATGGGCTTCTCATTCGTGAACGCAAAGGTCGCCCGGCGAGAGACGTCGAAATACGGCACCTCGATATCGATGACGTACATACGTCCCCCACCCGCGTGCGTCTTAAATCGCGGCAGCGCCTGACGAGCGCCGGCTTCAAAGCGCACGCGCTCGCGATCGTTACCGAACCATGGCCCTGGATCAAGGCGCGACGGTGTCGCCATACGAACGTACCGGTTTGAGATTGACTCCCCGGGCGGCCGTCTGCAAACCCAGGCCACTTGCTCCAAAGCTCACCGACACGGCGCCACGCAGGGTGGCGGCCAGGCGTGCCTTTGAGCTGGTATCCACGGGGGCCAGGAGGAAGAAAATCGCCTCAAGCTCGGCGCGAACCACGTCCACGTTCGTGTCGTTGGCCAGCGCGCGGCGCAGGTGATCGGCCGACGTCCGATAACGTTGGGAGGCAAGAAACGGGTTCGGGCACTTGAGTGGAGGCGAGACGCCGGCGGGATCCGGAGTCAACCCAGCGGCGAGCTGAGCAGCGCCCCTCTCACAGATGGCCAGGAGGGCCTCGGCGATGGTCATGCCGTCGAGCACGGCTTCATGGCCGATTGCTTCCTGGTTGAACGAGGTGATCGGCAGCGGATCCCCATACTGCCGGTGCATCAACTTCGACAAACGGATCGCTCGGCGCCGGGTCCGACGCAACTCGTGATCGCCTTGGAGAAAGAGGGCAGTGTGTGCCTCTGGATCCGACGGGTCCCAGCTGCCCAACTCGGTATTGGGAATCCACAGCCCCGGCTTCTCCGCGCGAGTCAATCCGACGATGAGGTCAACCGAGGGATCCTGCTGCGGGACGGGGGACCCGGCGACCTCCATTGGCTCGTGGCATGAGACCTCGATCGCCCTCTTAGTGATTCGGATCGTCAATCCTGCGTACCGGATGCCGACCTCGGCACGGACGGCGGCCGCCACGTTGTGAACGATCTCTATAGGGCCGACCCCGCTTCCGTCCGGACCCAGAGGGGGATAGAAGCGCCGGTCCAACACAACGCCGCCGTCGGCGTCGATCACTGGGTCATTGACGGTCTCGTGGGCGATCGACCCCGAGGAGAAGGTGCGTAGAACCCCAGACACCGCGCGGGCCGCGTCGAATACGGCATCGCGGCGAACGCGGGCTTCGGCGAGGACTGCAGCATCGGCCTTGTGCTGCTCTCGTATCTGCTCGAGGAGACTATTCGTGTGGCCCATGACCTGACCTCGTGGGGGACTAGAGGGACCCACTAACATACCATATATGGGGGCAGGCGCATCTGTTCGTCGCTAGATGTGGCGGCGGAGGATCGAGGTCCCAGGCCAAACCTGATAACCATGATGCTGTACAACGCAGAGGGTCACGGTAGGAGGACAACGACGTGAACTGGGGAATCCCGCTTGACTGCTCGTTCGAATGGGATGCGGGACAAGGGGTACCGGTGGCGAGGCCGTCGCCGGCGTAACTCGGCGGGTTCCTGTGGACGACTCAACGGCCCTGGAGCCCTGGGTGCGCTGACCTCAGTTCAGTAGATGATCAAGATGGACATCGGTATCAGCCCGAAGAGAGCATGTACAACGCGAAGCGACTAAGGAGACGACTAACGCAGGTGCAGATCAATGGCCCATACAGCTAAGCGCATCGCTCCGGGCGCCTATCAGGCGCTTCGTGACGCCCTCCCGGTCGTCTTCTGGTACCGACGTCCCTTCAAGAACTTCCTCCACGCTTCTCTTCGGGAAAACCGGGAACTGTTGGTTGGCTTGGATTTCGACGACATCAAGCGCATTGTTGCCGATTCCCTCGTTGACCGACTCATGGCCGATGAACAGCGATATCGGGATATCACGCTGGCGCTCATGGTGCAGATCGCGGAATTCGAGCGATTCCCGGATCTGGAAGCGCTGGTCGATGCCGCGTTCCGGATCGCACAAGCGCGGGCCGCGGTCGCGGAGCTCAGACGTTGGACGGGCAAGTATTCGGAGGAACTGTCAGGCATCGCACAAGAGGCGGCTCGACTTGCGGCCGCCCGACAGCAAATCGAGGTGCTGCGTCGCTTTAGCGATGATGTGGAGCGTCTCCGTCAAGAGTTTCTCCGTTTGCATGCGATGCGGGATCCTAGGGCACGAGGGGGTGAGTTCGAAGGTTTCCTGGCGGAACTGTTCGGGCTCTTCGATATGGAACCGCGACTCCAATACTCTCTGGAGCATGAGCAGATCGACGGCTCGTTCAGCTTCGATACAGATGACTACATCGTTGAGGCTCGCTGGCGAGCGGAGCCATGTAGTCGAGATCACGCTGACGTCTTTGCTAAGAAGGTTCAGCGAAAAGGAAAGAATGCGCTGGGTTTGTTTGTGAGCGTCAACGGATTCACGTCTGACACGCTGGAGACGTACAGCGAGGCCACTCCCTTCATGGTGATGGACGGCCTCGACTTGATGGCGGTACTTGAACAGCGTGTCAGACTCGATGATCTGCTCCGTCGTAAGAAGCGGCACGCGAACGAGACGGGGCATTGCTACTTCGGCGCATCCATGATGGTCGGGTGACTGGCAGGGTCCTTTGTGAGGCGCCGAACTCAGTTGGTTCCGCAGGCGCGATAACAGCGAGGAATCAGGCGCAGTGCGAGCGCGCCCCAGTCGAGGGAGGTGTGGGCGGCGTCGCAGTAGGCATCGCACCTCTTCGATCGTGACGGCATCGGCGGCATCCGCCTAGCGGTCATCGGAACCGCGTCGCTCCGCTTGGGATGCGACTGAAGGCGCAGGGCTCAACAGATGGAGGTTGTTTGCAATCGCCGCCGTACGTTCGCGGTCACCATCTTCGAAAGCTAGGGTTAGGGCTGCTGTCCAGACATCGCGGGCGCGCTTATGTTCCCCACGGAGAAAGGCGACGGCTCCACGCAACTCCAGGTCGGACACCCGATGGCTCAGCAATTCCGGGTTGCGCAGATCCGCCAGATACGGTAGGGCTTCTTCAGCCCGTCGCTTCGCATCGTCGGGCTGATTGAGGCGGATGTGGCAGTACGCCATGTTCTGCAATAGATTTGCGATGTTGTGGCTGTTTTCTCTGACAGCCTCAGGCGGCACCGGTTCTCGCTGGCGAATCCGCTCCATGACCGTCTCCGCTGAGCGCTTCGCCAGATCCAGATCTCTGAGGGCCTGTTGGGGTTACGTATCCAGCCTATCGGAGGCCACCTGGCCGATGATGAGCATGACACGAGCCGCGCGGGCCAGTGACGTGCCAGCCGAAATGTCGCGTCTTGCTCGAGTTCGAATAGACGAGCGGATGGATCCCGCAGCCGTATGTTACCCGACCTCATCAAGCAGACGAGCCAACGCAATGGCGCAGACATCGGCATCCACGCTGGGCTCATTCAGCCAGTTGGAGATGGCATCGGCGACTCTCTGCTGGGGCGTTAGCTTTCCGGCCTCGACCCTAGGCACCGCGATGCCGAACTGCTCGAACACGGATGGTAATTCGCCGACAACGAAGGCTCCTCGGACACCGCAGCGGCGCACAACTTCGACCGCCTCGGGGCGTGGTGGCTGATTCGGCCGGACCAGCCAGCGCAGCCATGGCGTCAGCTCTGCAGCGGCTCGCAACCGTAGGTAGTCCTTGCCAAGGGTGAGGTCGGCACCAGAGAACCCCAGTACTAGGACTGCCGCTATTGCGCGGCAAACCGGCTGAACAGATTGGCGACCCTGACGTATGGGCCGCCCTTCTGTGGTGACCCGAGGCTCCTACGAGAGCACGTCGGCGCGTTCTTTCGGGCGCTGCGAAGCGACTCGGCGGGGATGCGTTCCCGTATCTCTGGACCGGCGAGTGGCACAAAGATGGGCTGCGGTTGCACGCGCATTTCGCGGTGGGCCGCTACGTGGCGCGAACGAAGATCGAGTGCGCTTGGCCGTATGGTTTCGTCCACATCAAGCTGCTCGGTGATCTTCCTCTTACGGATCATCGGCGCTCGAGTGCCATGGAGCGGAAATCCCCGTCGGTTCGCTGGCGGACGAACGCGGTCAAGAGAAAGAGACCCCTCGCGGCAGACGCGAAGGGTTCTCAATAGGCGTTTGTGCGCCTCGCGATCGATAGTCCAAAGGGGACGTGGCACCACGGCCCCCAGGCGCTGCGCATATGCTTCGACAAATGCGAGATCGCTGGTGCCCAAACTGCAATCAGAACGTCGCACCCAACGGACACGGGCCGGTGGCCACAGCGGTCTGGATAGTGGCCGGCCTCGTCGTGTTTCCTGCCCTGGGATTCGTGGTCGGAGCCATATTCGGGTTGGTAAGTGGTGCAAAGACCGTCGATATCGGAGGCGCGCACATCCTGGTTGGGGGTCTATATGGGATAGGCGCCGGCTTGGCGTTGTGGGTACTTGGCCTGGTCTTCGAGGCGACGCTCTATCGGCCTCGTTGCCCAATCTGCCGAAGCACCAACCTCCGCTGACGTAGAAGACACCCAACGCGCGTTCCTTTACCAGTAGTTGATGGCTTTGAGGATACCCATTCGCCAAGAGAGCCTTATCCTTTCTCGCATGTCGAGTCGCCGACCATTGAGCCTGCGCCGAAGACCGGAGACATGTGCCTCCAGACACAGGCACCTGGCAAGGCGACGATGACGACCAGCAGTTGCTAGATATCAAGCGGGGCGCGACGTTTCCGACGTGCCAGTTCTGTGGTGAAGCCTGGAGTCGCTCTGCAGAGGCTCCGGTGAGGGGACTGTTGGCCACGCGAGCATCCACGAATGTACCCAGGCAGGATCGGCGAGTCCTGCTTCCGCGGGCGAGGGCTGAGGTGCTTGGCC
>PNBE01000193.1 GCA_003135895.1 Candidatus Dormiibacterota bacterium | reverse complement strand
CAGGCACTGCCCCCCCTGGAACGGGATACGTTGCTTGCCCATCTTCGCCCGACTGCTCTGTCCGTCAAGACGGTGCTCTTCGAGCCTGGCGAAGCGATCGAGTCGGTCCACTTTCCGCTCGACGGCGTCATTTCCCTGGTCACTCCGTTAGCCGACGGCGTCGTCCAGGTGGCGACCATTGGGAATGAGGGGATTGTCGGGGTGCCTCTCATCCCAGCCGGAGTTAGCTGCGTCCGAGCTGTATCACCGATGGGTGGTCAAACGCTGCAGATGGGCGCAGCGACATTCCTAGCCGAGATTGAGCGCTTAGACGCCTTCCGCCGGCTTGTCGAACGCTACCTGCTCGCACTCTTCGCGCAGATCTCTCAGTTGGCCGCGTGTAATCGCCTCCACGCCAACGAGCAACGGCTCTGCCGCTGGCTGCTCATGACCCATGATCGGGTCGCGACGGACACATTCCCGGTCACCCAAGACGTCCTCGGGCAGATGCTCGGCTCTCGGCGTGGGACCGTTACTCTCTCGGCCCAACTGCTCCAAGCGGCGGGTCTGATCGCTTACCACCGAGGGCGCGTCACCATCGTCGATCGAGAGGGCCTCGAATCCGCTTGCTGCGAGTGCTACGCGACCCTGAAGAAAGGGCTGGATCGCGTGCTCCGCCCCGGATAGCGCGCGGGCGCACTTGCCTGTCTTCGCGTCATATAAAGCAGCGGGTAAGCGGGGTGCGCGAGGGCAATTTCACTAAGCCGCTCCGTGCCATCGGTTCGAGGAAGTAGCCAATCTGTGGCTGCCAAGGGACCACGTAGGCGTGAGCGCTCGCGAAGGCAGGCCGGCGTTCGGCGGTTGGCCAGCGCGTACACGCCCTTTCAAAGTGATCGGCATCGCCGTTGGGGTCAGCCGAGCCGGCTGCGAGTCGGGCTTCGACGCGAGATTGTCAATGCGGGTGGTCCAAATGCCTTGTCTGATAAGCGAAACCCGGAGCGAGGGGGATTCGAACCTCGTGGCGGGTTTCCCCACCAACCGCATTTCCAGAAAGCGTACGGTGCCTGACTAGCCGGACGTCGACCAACACAGCGCGACTTGTCGGTCCATGCCCCCTGTGATCCGCTTCTCTTGGGGGCATGCCCTCAAAGACGCAAGTTGTCCGACGCCGAGGGAGAAGCTCCCCTAAATTTGTTAGATCACCGGACTGCGAGCCATCCCGTTCCCCACGGCCCCGGCTTCCTCCATCCTCCAGGTCCTGACTGCGACGGTCTTCGCGCTCGGGTCTCCGCCTCAGAAGCCGAGGCTGCGCCGTTAGCTCAACTGACGAGGCCAGAACGAGAGGGACAACGCCCTGCGCGGCTACCAAGGAATTCGTGCAACTGAGAGAGCGGCATCGGACGCGCGAACAGGAACCCCTGTGCTTGCTCGTAGCCGATCTCCCTCAGGGTAGCCGCCTGAGTCTCGGTTTCGATACCCTCGGCGACGATCGATGCCCCGATCGCCTTGCTGAGTTCGAAGATCGCCGCGGCCATCGTTCGTGCCTCGGGACGCTCGGCAACGTCGATGACGAAAGCGCGGTCGAGCTTGATGACGTCGACGGGGACGTGTTGAAGCCGGGCCAGCGACGAGAATCCAGTGCCGAAGTCGTCGATTGCGATGCGTACCCCTCGGCAGCGCAGGCGCTCGAAGGCCACTCGAACCGCAGCCAGGTCATCGAGGAATGCGCTCTCCGTGACCTCGATTGTCAGGGCCGCCGGGGGGAGTCCAGTAACCGCGAGGATGCCGTCGAGCCAGGTACTGAACTCACCGGCCATCAGCTGGCGGACGGAGACGTTGACGCTGACGTGGAGATCGTGGTCGCGGTATAGGCGGGTGGCGTCTTCACAGGCGCGGTTCATCACCCACTCGCCGATTGGAACGATCAGCCCGGTGGCCTCGGCGATCGGTATGAACTCCGCGGGCGAGACCGCCCCCCGAACCGGGTCGTCCCAGCGCAACAATGCCTCGACCCCGACGATCGATCGATCGCCGAGGCTGACGATGGGCTGGTACTCGAGCCGCGGCGAGCCGGCCTGGAGCGCCGCCCGGAGACCGCTCTCGGTGGTGAGGCGATGCTGGAGGCGGCGGCGGGATTCGGCGTTATAGATTCGCGTCTCGCTCCTCCCCGCGCGCTTGGCCTCGTGGAGCGCTGAGTCCGCGTCGCGGAGGAGGTCGACCGACGAACCGTCGCCGTGTGCGAACGCGATCCCGATCGATGCGGTGACGGTAACGGGGTGCCCGTCGATCTGGACCACCTGCGGCAGAGCGCGGGAGATCTGTGCCGCGACGTCGCGGGCCTGGCTCTCGAAGCCGGCGCCCGGCACCACGACGGCGAACTCATCACCACCGGGTCGCGCCACCATGAGATCGGGGAAACCGCCGGTCAGGCTGGCCGCAACCTCGACGAGGACGCTGTCGCCGACCTCGTGGCCGAGGCTGTCGTTGATCACCTGGAGGTCGTCGACGTCAACCAGGAGGAGTGTGCAGGACTTGTGTTGAGCGGTAAGGACGGAGTCGAGATGCTCGGCGAGCGCGGCACGAATCGGGAGACCGGTGAGGGGATCGTGCCGCGCGAGGAACAGCGCCTGCTGTTCGGAGCGATAACGTTCGCTGACGTCAGTCACCACGGCCAGGACACCAATGAGGTTACCGCCCGCGTCCCGGCTGGGCGTGTAGAAGGCCTGATAGAAGCTGCCCCCGTGCTCGACTGTGGCAGTGACTTCCTCGCCGCCGAGCGCTCGGTCGACGAACGCGGCCCCGACACTATTGCCGACAATAGCGTCCAGACGACGCCCGACGAGGCGCTGTACCGTGCCACCCTCGTACAGGCGGCCGGCGCCATCGACGAGGCGGCCCTCGAGATCGAACGAGGCAACCAGCATGGGGACGGCCGTGAGCACGGTGTCGAGCAGGGCCCGATTGTGCGAACCGGCAGCCTCGGCGGCCACCTCGACCGAGATGTCTGTCGAAACTGCGATGACGCCAGTGATGTCCCCTTCACTACCACGGAGTGGGGCATGGACTGTCGAGTACGTCTTGCCTCCGTGCTCTGTGCGCCTCGAGGACTGCTGCCCGCCGAGGGCGGCTTCGAGCGCGCCGAGGGCGGCCCCATCATCGGAGACCTCGCGGATGTCGCGCCCGAGGAAGTCGCTGACGCGACGGCCAGCCTGTGTGATCCCGCCACCGGCGAGAAAGGTGAAGCGGAGATCGCGATCGAAGGTGGTCACCGAGATCTGGGACGAGGCCAGCGCCGTCTCGAGAACCATCTGGCTGTCCCGCGTCGCGTCCTCTGCGGCCCGCTGGGAGCTCAGCTCCTGTATCAGGACCAACAGCTGGCGCACGCTGCCGTCCTCATCGCGCACGGCGCACACAGTGTCGAGCACGGGCACGCGGTGGCCGTCCTTGCACGGAAATTCGCGCTCCACGACATACGAGTCGATCTCGCCGCTCAGGAGGCGATCCGTGGGAGTCCGGTCCCACGGCCCGCCGTGCCGGAAGAGCCGGTCTCCATCGCCACCCAGCAGCTCCTCGCGCGTGTAGCCCATCAGGTTGCAGAGGACCTGGTTGACCGCGGTGATGCGGAATCCAGGAATCTCCATGGTCAGCTGACCGATCGAGGCACCCTCGAACATGCGCTGATAGCGACGCATGTCCTCGAGGAGTGCGCGCTCGGCGGCCTGGGCACGACGGCGCTCAGTCACATCCTCGATGAACATGAGGCGGCCGGCGAACCGATCATCCCCGATCTCACCGTGGATGCCGCGGACCCGACCCCAGACGACGCTCCCGTCGGGTCGCTGGACGCCCCAATCCTCTTCGCCTCCGGGCGCAACGGCGATCGTCCTGAGCTGAGGGTAGGTGCCGTCTCTGGACGTGGACGCCGCTACAGCAGCTCCGTGGCGCCGCGGCCGAGGAGGTCGTCGTGGGTGCGTCCAAAGAACTGGCAGGCGGCGGTGTTCACCTGGACGAAGCGCTGGTTCCCATCGAGGACGACAAGAGCGAGGGAAGACTCGTTGAATGGCTCGACGAGATGGGGGTTGAGGTTGAGGAATACTCCGGCGTCATGAATGACGGGAGCGCCTCCATCGCCATCCCCGACCACGGTCCGCTCGTCCATGGAACGGAGTTAGCACTTAAAGGGAGCCGGCGCCGACTTTCGCGGCAGTTGTCACCGCGTCGGTGGCGGCGAGGCGCATCGCGTCACCGCGTGGCGATCACGGTGGTCCTGCCAGTGGCGGGCCTCGGCTGTCTCGGGCTTGGGGGCATCACGCTCCTCGGCCTCCTCTCCATCGTTCTGCTCCCGGCGGACTTCGGCGGCTAGCCTGGCGCTGCTCTGATCACGACTACGAAGGCCGCCAGCCAGAGTAAAAGCTTTGACCGACTCGGTTGTTCCGATGTGCCCATGGGTTGTTCCGTGGCGCGACTATACTCTGGCTTTTCTCGCCGGAATCTGGTCGGGTCACCCCCGCACCGTCGCGATTCGCGATCGGATTCACAGTCCAGGGGTCGGTTTGCGCTCGTGACTGCATCCCACCTGTGTCCCATGCCGCGGTGACGCTGTGCGTGTCGTGTCGTCGTTGCGCACGCTGGGGTGCACCGCGCTTACAGCGTCGGACCTACAGCTCGGTCCGAGCGAGCTGTCATCCTCGACCAGGTGGCCGACAGGTCCGAGGACAGCAAGCTCTTAGGGCACGCACGCGCGCGCCTGAGGATCATGTCACCGTGTATTCCTGAATCAACAACAGCACAGTCAGCGCCGAAACGATTGCAAGAGGCAGCGAGGTTTCGGTAGTCGGCTCGGTTGCTTCCGACCATCCCCTGGACGGCGTATGCGAACACGAGAACGCTCGGCAGCGCCGCCACAAGACTGATTGAGGCGCGACGGCTCGTTAGGAGCCAGAGGCCGGCAAGAGCTTCGATGACAAGAGGACGGCGTTGAAGAGCGCCTCGGAGAGCCCGTGCCTCAGTCCCGACCCTGTATGCGTCTGCGACCGACTGCCAGGATCAGTCCACCGATGACCACAAGGCCAACGCCAAAGCCAAGGCCAGGCAGCATGGACGCTGTCCCGGTGCCGGGAACCGTGACTGACGAGGCCGTACACGCGCCGGCCGGTGGGGTGATGCGGTTGGTGTCCAACGTGAGTGCACCGTTTCGAGCCAGGGCGCGCCCTTTGAGGATGTTGGCACCGGTCACCATGGTGATACTCGTCAGCGCCATCAGGTTGCCCTGAAACTGAGTAGCCGATCCGAGCGTGGCCGAGCTGCCAACCTGCCAGTACACCGCGCACGCCTGGGCGCCATTCCTGAGAAGCACAACCGAGTTGCTCGCGGTGGTGAGCGTGCTTCCGATCCGGAAGATGAACACGCCGTTTCCGCTCAGGGTGAGTGCGCCGGTCAACTGTGCCGATGAGCTGAACGTGTAGACGCCGGGTGTCAAATTCTTTCCGCCGAGGTTCTTCCCGGTCAGGTTGGAAGTCGACGGCGCGGTCGCCGCGTCCGTATATGCGGTGATCAGGTCGTTTTTCGCCTGCAACGCCACGGCGTCAGTGATGTGCTTGACACCAGTGACGCTGCCAGGAGGGAATCCGGTCACGGCGGAGCCTGGGGACAATCCCAGATTGCCGGTGATCACGCTAGGACCGGTGTTCGTGATCGTGGATCCTGCCAGGACCGTGAAGTTGAGGGCTGTCCCCAGCCTGGGTTGGGTGGCGGCAAACGCCGTCGCCGGCCAGGCACCCGCGATCACAGCCGCGGTCAGGACCAGCAGCGAGGCTCGGCGCATTGTGCTTCGATCAGGCATCTCGCACCCTCCGCTTAGACAGCCGCCGTCGCGCTGCTGCGAGCGACAAGCATGCCCACTACTTTGACGATCGCAACGGCAATCAATGAGTAGATGACCATCGCCAGCACGTCGGCCCAGATTACTAGGTTTCCCGGGGCTGCATATGTGGTTTTGAAGATGCCGGCGAACGGTGCGGCAAGGAAAGTCCCGACGGAAAAGACGAACGCTGCGAATCCCACGTTGTGTGCCCCGGTGGCATGGAAAATGAAGTCAAGGGCGAGGAACGCGAGGATCACGCCGGCGACCAGCCAGACGATTTCAACCCCCGGAGAACTTCCCGACCATGCGCGCGTCGTACTGCGCCGCATGCTGGCTCCGGTGATCGGGTCGGCGACAGTTTGGGTCGTGCTGATCACCCCGCTCTGGTGCTCCCCATCGTTGGTAACAGCCTGGTCCCGTGTTTGCATATCGGTCATTTCTGACCTCCTTTCCGGACGCTCGCCCCTGCCGCCTGTCAGCCTGTGGCCCCGGGGTGTGCTCAGCATGCAGCCGTGACCGTAACAACTGCAGTAACAACGAATTGGGCCTGGTGCAGGTGGGCGAGCTAGCTTGTCCCTAAAGCCACAGCGCTATCGAGGCGCTTGTATGCGGATTCCCAAAACCCCAACCTCGATCGGAATCGTTCAGCCTGGGCGACAACCACCGGGACATTAGTCAGCTCAACTTCCCGTCGCGCCTGGGGTGATTGATCGGCCATGAGTTGCTGGATACGCTCGAGGACTGCTTCCTCCATGGCTAGAATCTCGGTGTAGATATTCTTCCAGAACAGCGCCTGGTCGAGCGAGGCGGTGGCAGGATCACCCTCCCCTTCCATACCCAACGAGTCGTCCCCGCCCCTGATCGCCGCGACAATATCGGGCCTGCGATGTCCAGCATCTTCGGGATTCATGGTCTCTTGATACACCGACCAGCGTAAGAAGATCAGCAACAGCTTCCGTATAGTCATGACCATGGGGGTAGGACGCGCAAAGAACCCAGCGGCGGGCCCTCTGGACGGAGAGGACATCGAAACGGAGCACTGGGAAGACGCGCGCCATTGGATGAGCATCTACGATGACCTGATTCGTTTCAAGCTGGGCCTCCTTGAACGGGTCAAACGGGAGTTGCCAAAACTGCATCCGGTGGCGCAGCGTGCCGCCGGCGTTGACGTCACCTTCATCGAGGCTCAGATGGCTGGATACCACGCCCGGCTGGACTTGTGGTACCAGCGGGTCTGGCAGCTCCACGGCCTATGGCTTGACCCGAATGGTCACATGGTGCGCCACAAGGGGAAGGAGGCTGTGCTCACACATCGAGAGTTCGAACTCCTCCAATTCCTGTTGGACCATCCTCACCGCTTCTACAGTGCGTCACAGATCACAGGTCTCGCGTGGGCGGACTCCGCGTTGTTTCCGGAGGAGGTCCGCAACTATGTGCTCCGGCTGAGGAAAATTCTCGTCCGGCTGGAGATTCCGTGTGACCTGGTCAACCGGCCCGGCCGCGGGTACTCGCTGACGTTTCGGAACGTGGACTAGTCTGGGAAGGCGCGCATCGCCAGGACGGCATCAGGTGTACAGCGAGATGGTCATTGAACCCATGAGCGTCGTTGGCGCGGACGCGCCTCGTGCGAACGTGCCCCATCAAGCCGGGCATCTAGCAGTCCGAACACGTACCTGAAGCCGTCTCTGAAGCTGCCCGAGCCCGCCTGACGAGCTCAGCGCGCCGATGGCTGACGTCCGATAACGGGGGGGGTATCGGACGTCAGACCGCTACACTCAGGCCATGCCGGCACGCATCTCACGACGGTCGCAGCTCGCGTTTGCCGAGTTCGCCAGTGCGAGCAGCACGATCAACGAAATTGCTCGCGCTTTCGAGGGAGAGGGCTTCTTTGCGGATCCCTCACAGACCGACGTCGGAGGCGCTCGGCGCACCACCTGCGCCGAGTACCAGGACCGGATCGATCCCCACGCCGAAGGTGCGCAGCGCCGCCTGCTCAACGTCTACCTGGAGGCGCTCGAGTCATGGATGCGTGGGTCCGACCATTCGCTGTCGCGGAGCGCGCTGGTCGTGATCCGCAGCCTGCGCCGGGACGGGATCCCCATCGACGATGCCGGCCACTTGACCGGACCGCTGCCACCGCCGGGTCTCGAGCTTGCCGATCTCGATCGGCTTGGCGACCCCGGCGTCCTCGATGAGTACCTGGAACGAATGCGCGCCAACATCGACCGCGATACCCCAGCAGTCATCGGCGCGGCCAAGGACCTGGTCGAGTCGACGTGCAAGCTCATCCTCGACGACCGCGGGGTCGCGTACGCAGCGGCGGCTCCCCTTCTCGACCTGTACCGGGCAGTGGCNNCGTCTCTCCCGTGACTCCGTCCCTGCCAACGCCAAGGGCAGCGAAGCTGCGCAGCGTGCGCTCCAGGGTTTGGTCACCACCGTGCAGAACCTGGCCGAGCTCCGCAACGCGATCGGCGTTGGTCACGGGCCTCCCCAGCGAGTCCCGGCCCTCGAGCGCCACGCGCGGCTCGCCATGGGCGCGAGCTCGACGGTTGCGGACTTCCTCCTCAGTACTTGGCACGCGCGCCGGGATGCTCACGATGGCTGACGTCCTGCTCGCCATCGACTCCTCCGACGCCGATGTGGCGATGACCATGACCGAGGTGCTTCCCCGTTATGTCGAGAAGAGCAAGGCCCCGAACACGCTGCGGGCCTACGACAGTGACCTCCGTCACTACCAAAGCTGGTGCCATGCACACCACGCGTCATGGCTTCCGGCCGCGCCGCAGACGGTGGCGGGCTATCTCGCCGGCCTCGCGGACGCTGGTATCAAGCCATCGACCGTGCGGCGGCGCCTCTCCACCATCGCCGAAGTGCACCGTCTCGGACGGTTCCCCTCCCCCGCCGCCGACGAGCTGGTCCGCCTCGCCATGGCGGGGATTCGCCGCCAGCACGGGTCTGCACCAGCGCAGAAAGCGGCGCTCACCACTGATGAGCTGAGGCTGTTCGTTGCCGCCACCGCGCCGGTCAGCGCAGCGGGGGCACGCGATCGCGCCGTGCTCCTCCTCGGGTTCGCCGGCGGCTTCCGTCGCAGTGAGCTGGTCGCCCTCGACGTCGATGACATCATTGAGTCGGCTCAGGGACTGCGGATCCAGATCCGGCGCAGCAAGACGGACCAGGGGGGCGACGGTCGCGAGCTCGGCATCCCCTGGGGCGAGCACACTGGCACCTGTCCCGTGCGCGCGTATCAGTCGTGGCGCGCGACCGGTCCCATCGCCAGCGGGGCATTGTTCCGACCCGTCGACCGACATGACCGCGTCGGAGGCAACCGGCTCACCGACCGCGCCGTGGCACGCATCATCCAGCGCGCAGCCCAACGCGCCGGTCTCGATCCGCGCCGCTACGCCGGGCACTCGTTGCGCGCCGGGCTCGCCACCGCAGCGGCGGCGGCGGGCGCGCCGGAGCGGGCGATCATGGCCCAGACCGGCCACCGCTCGGTGACGACGGTGCGCAGGTACATCCGCACCGGCACCCTGTTCGAGGGGAATGCGGCCGGGTACTTGGGGCTGTAGCTTGGAGTGACCGAACGACGCGGCGTGGTGAAACGGATTCGATTCTGATCCGCCAGGCGGATGATCGAAACGGTCTACGCGCACCTGAACACCGAAGACGGGGACGACGAAGTG
>PNBE01000077.1:264-61531 GCA_003135895.1 Candidatus Dormiibacterota bacterium | reverse complement strand
TTCGCGCCGCCGCGGGACATCCTTGAACGCATCCCCGGCCTCAAGGTCGTCGAGATGGCCCGGAGCAAGAGCGAGGGAATGTGCTGCGGTGCCGGCGGCGGCAGGATGTGGATGGAGGAGGAGCAGCCTCGGGTGAACCATCGCAGGGTCGACGAGGCGGTCGACACGCACGCCACCAAGGTGGCGACCGCGTGCCCGTTCTGCCTTGCCATGTTCGACGAGGGCATCTCCGCAAAGCAGATCGGCGACACGCTCGCCGTGGACGACGTCGCCGTCTACGTTGCGCGTGCGCTCAAGGAGCCGGCAGCGGACTGACGCAAGGCGCGAGCTTTCGAGGCCAGGCCGGTATGGATGGTCAGATAGGGCGAGGCAGCCGCTGGTTGTGCAGCGTCTGGAAGCGTGCACCGCAATCGGCGCATTTGAACCCGGGCTGGTCGTACCCCGTCTGACGATCGCCGAAGGTCAGCGGGATGACCCGTGTACCTTCGCAGCGCGAGCAGGGAGGGTCCACGGGCACGCGCAGGTCGTGAGCCATGTCCAGAGGATGCCACGTCCACGGCGGTGGCGCACCGATGAGCACTCAGGGCACACTTGGCTGTCCGGCGGCGCCGGGAGTACCCGTCCAAGGAGGCACCTCAGTGGCAGACACGGACGTCGTCGACGCTTACAGCCCGGAGTGGGCCGAAGCCTTCAAGGCTGAGATCAACAAGTCGTCCGTCTACAAGCAGGCTGCGGCCGGCTGGGAGGGCACGGTTGGGCTGGTGGTGCTCGCCGAGCCCGACAAGAACTTCCCGGAGGATCGCGGCGTCTTCCTCGATCTCTGGCACGGCGAGGCGCGCGACGTGCGCGTCGGCACTCGCGAGGACGCTCAGCAGGCCAAATTCGTGATCACCGGCGCGTATTCGCGCTGGAAGCAGGTGGCGCAGAAGGAGCTCGACGCCACCAAGGGGATCATGCTCGGTCGGCTGAAGCTGAAGGGCGATTTCCCGACGATCGTGCGATACACCAAGGCCTCGCAGGAGCTGACCAACTGCACCACCCGTGTGCCGGTCAGGTGGCCGGACGAAGGCTGACCGGATGACTCGATCCCGACGGGATCCCGGGGGCCAGGGGCGTCTGCTGGTTGTCGGAGCCGGCACCATGGGTGCCCAGATCGCGCAGCAGGCGGCGCTCCAGGGGATCGAGGTCTCGCTCGTCGACGTGGACGCCGAGCACCTTCAGCGAGCCATGATGTCGAACCGTCAGTGGCTCGACCGTCGTGTCGAGAAGGGCAAGCTGGAGCGCTCGGAGGCTGACGCTGCGGCGAGCCGGGTGACCCCAATGACCGACCTCGCCACCGCGGCGTCGGAGTCGGCGTGGGCGATCGAGGCGGTCGTCGAGCTGCCCTCTGTCAAGCGCGAGATCTTCGCCCAGCTGGACGCTCATCTTCCAGCCCGCGCGGGCATCGCCACCAACTCGAGCAACATCGTGGTGTCTCGCCTGGCCGATGCGACGGCCCGCCCGGAGCTGTGCTGCAACATGCACTTCTTCCATCCGGTCCTGGTCATGGACCTGTGCGAGGTGGTGCGCGGACCCGAGACCTCCGACGAGACCTGCGCTCGAGCAGTCGCGTGGGCACGCCGGATGGGCCGGACCCCGATCGTGGTCGAGAAGGAGATCGATGGCTTCATCGTCAACCGCATCCTGGGGGCCGCGTCGCGTGAGGCGTTCTCGCTGCTCAAGGGCGGGGTGGCGTCTGCTGAGGACATCGACATCGCGGTGCGCAAGGGGCTCAACTGGCCGATGGGCCCCTTCCAGCTCGCGGACTTCTCGGGGCTCGACACAGTCCTGACGATCCGCCGGGACCGGATGGAGCGTGACCGCGCTCCCGGTGACGTCGCCACCGTCGCGATCCTCGAGCGCATGGTCGGCGCAGGACGCCTCGGCCGTAAGAACGGTCGCGGCTTCTACGACTACGCGGTGGACCCGCCGGCGCCCCTGCCTCTCCCCGACTGAGCGAGCGCGACCCGCGCGGGTGCTTCCGCTCGAGCTCCTGACTCCCGGACCAGGAGCGCCGCGACTCCGATCCCGAGCAGACCCAGGGGCACAAGCCTCCCAGGAGGCGCCGGCGCAGCGTTGCCGGTGTCGAGGAGGGTCACAACGCCGAGCCCCGCCCATGCCGCGATCACCCGGAGGCTCACCGGACCGGGCCATGGCGCGTTGTCGGCGGCGGTGGCGCGGGCTGCACACCACGCGAAGGCCGGCACGAGGATCACGAGATCGTGGGGCAGGAGATGGGGCGATGCAACCAGCGACAGCGCCACGGCGCCGGCGAGCGAGGCCTCGAGCGTCCCGGGGTTGGCGCGGGATCGCGACCCGAGGACGCCGCAGGCGGCAAGAGCGAACAGCGACCCGGTCACGCCGATGACCACCGGCACGGACCCGCTCCCGAGCCAGGAGGCGACCAGTCCAGGGATGCCGAGTGTGCTCGCCCCAGGCGTGTTGCCGACCGCGAAGCCAAGCGCCGACACGAACCCTGCGAGGCCGGCCGGGCCGACCAGCGCCAGCGAGACCACGGCGACCACAGCGCATCCCGCCGCCGCACCGGCGAGCGCTCGCCAATCGCGGCGGGCGATGAGCCAGATGCCCAGCCCGACCGCCAGGTGGGGCTTGGTCGCAGCGAACCCGAGCGCCATCCAGAACCCGGCGGCGGCCGGTCGATTCTTTCGCCACGCCGCGTAGGCGACCGCGAGCCCGAGGGCGGCGACCCCGTCGATCTGGCCGAGCAGGAGGAGCGCGTAGGTGCCGCCTGCGGC
Organism: Candidatus Dormiibacterota bacterium; assembly: GCA_003135895.1. GTDB lineage: Bacteria > Chloroflexota > Dormibacteria > Aeolococcales > Aeolococcaceae > Palsa-851. The sequence goes on along the minus strand of PNBE01000077.1, from coordinate 58,736 downwards.
GGTCGCCATCAGCAACGTGGCCGATCTGGCGGCGCGACTGGAGCCCGAGGGCCACGGTCCAGCCCGGATTGCCACCCACGCCGCGAGCGCAAGCAGGATGAGCTCGATCACCGACCACACCCGGAATGCCGTTCCCGGGGCCAGCACGGTGAGCGGCAGGGCGAGCAGCGCTGTGGTCGGCGGCGTGATGAAGGGAAGGTTGATGACCGTCCCAGGCGGGAGCAGCGTCAGGTGTCGCGAATGCTCGGCCTGCTGGTCGTAGAGCTGCGCTCCCTGGCCGTCACGCAACAGCAGTGCGGCCACGTATGAGGCCGAGAAGTCGGTGCCGCGCTCGCGGATCGGGGTCACCTGAGCCCACGCGATTACGAAATAGGCCAGAAGGACGGTGCTGACGGAGGCCGCGATGGCGACCGCGCGACTGGTTCTCACGGCGTCTGGACGCTAGCATCGAGTTCGCGCGTGCGAACGCCGCGTTGCCGTATTGCTTCCTATACTCGGCCGACGATGGCGAGCGCATTCACCAGGATCGACCACGTGGGAATCGCCGTCGCCGACCTCGATCTCGCTGTTGCGACCTACGAGCGCCTGACCGGCTCCGCCCCGGCGCACCGGCAGGTGGTGGCCTCCGACGGCATCGAGGCGGTCATGTTCGAGGTGGGCGAGTCACGCATCGAGCTGCTCGGCAGCACCGGGCCGGAGTCGAAGATCGCTGGGTTCCTGGCCCGTCGGGGCGGCGGGCTCCATCACGTCGCCTATGGGGTCGACGATGTTCAGGCCAGTCTCGACCACTTCGCCGAGCTGGGCCTGCAGCTCCTCGACACGTGTCCGCGTCGTGGCGCCGCCGGGAGGCTGGTGGCGTTCCTCCATCCCTCGGCCGCAGGCGGGGTGCTCACCGAACTGTGCGAGCCGGACCAGGAGAACACCGGGTCGCACTCGTGAGCGACCACCTCGGTGCCGAACCCATCACGAGCCCCGAGACGGAATCCGGCATCCCGCTCGAGCCCTTCTACGTGGAGCAGCCGGATGGGCCCCCACCTCCCGGCGACTACCCGTACACCAGGGGCATCCGCGCGGAAGGCTACCGATCGCGGCTCTGGACCATGCGCCAGTACGCGGGATTCGGCAGCGCCGAGCAGACCAACGAGCGGTTCCACTACCTGCTGCGAGCGGGGCAGAGCGGGCTCTCGGTGGCGTTCGACCTCCCCACTCAGATGGGCTACGACAGCGACGACCCGATGGCTCACGGTGAGGTCGGCAAGGTCGGTGTGGCAATCGACTCCATTGATGACATGGAGTTGCTCGTGCGCGGCATCCCCCAGGATCGAGTCACGACGTCGATGACCATCAACGCGCCCGCCGCGGTGCTGTTGCTCCTGTACGAGCTGGCCGCCGAGCGCAAGGGGATTGCCGCCTCGACGCTCGGGGGGACGATCCAGAACGACATCCTCAAGGAATATGCCGCGCGAGGTACCTACATCTTTCCTCCGCGCCCGTCCATGCGCCTGGTCACCGACACCTTCGCGTACTGCGCGGAGCGCCTCCCGCGATGGAACACGATCAGCATCAGTGGCTACCACATACGCGAGGCCGGCGCCACGGCACCGCAGGAGATCGCCTTCACGCTCAGCAACGGCATCGCCTACGTGCAGGCGGCGATCGATGCCGGGCTCGACGTCGAGGACCTCGCCCCACGGCTGAGCTTCTTCTTCAACGTCAGCAACGACTTCTTCGAAGAGGTCGCCAAGTTTCGCGCCGCTCGAGCGCTGTGGGCCGAGGTCATGCACGACCGCTTCGGCGCGACCGGAGAACGCAGCCTGCAGCTGCGCTTCCACGCGCAGACGAGTGGCGCCACGCTCACTGCGCAGCAGCCGCTCAACAACGTGGTGCGTGTCGCGCTGCAGGCGCTGGCCGCGGTCTGCGGCGGAGCGCAGTCGTTGCACACCAACAGCTACGACGAAGCGCTCGCCCTGCCATCGCAGCAGGCGGCGGAGATCGCGTTGCGCACACAGCAGGTCATCGGCCACGAGACCGGTGCGGCCAACGTCACCGATCCGCTCGGCGGATCACATCTGGTCGAAGCGTTGACTCACGACCTTATCGACGAATCGCGGGCACTCATGAGCCGCGTCGAGGGTCAGGGCGGTGCAGTCGCTGCGATCGAGGCGGGGTTCTACCAGCAGCAGATCCAGGAGTCCGCGTACCGCCACCAGCGCCTCGTCGAGGCCGGGGAACGAGTGATCGTCGGAGTCAACCGGTTCACCGAGACCTCGCAGCCGTCGGTGCCGATCCTTCGCATCGATGCCGACCTCGAGGCCGCCCAGGTCGAGCGTCTCGCGAAGATGCGCGCCGCCCGATCCGCCGGCGCGGTGAGCAGCGCGCTGGACGCCCTGCGCGCTGGTGCGGAGGGAACGGACAACCTGCTGCCCCTGATGCGCAGGGCGCTCGAGGCGCATGCAACCGTCGGCGAGGTGTGCGGTGTGCTGCGCGAGGTCTTCGGTATCTACCGTCCCCCGGTCACGGTGTGACCACGAACCCCATGTTGTCCCCTGGTAGCCTGACGGCATGACCAGACATGCGCGAAAGGGCGTTCCCCCAATCGGCGCGGGCGATGCCGTTGCTCCCGCCGCCGGCTCCGCACCGGTCGATGCCGACGGAGCGTCGACGAGCGGGTCGAGGGGCGGCACCGGCAAGAAGATCAACATGCTCCGCAAGCGCCGGTACGACGCGGTCCACCGTGGTGGCGCCGCGGAGCGCTCCCAGCACGCCAAGGGCAAGCTCACCGCACGCGAGCGCATCGACCGTCTGCTCGACCCGGGAAGCTTCACCGAGCTCGACATGTTCGCCCTGCACCGGACGACCAATTTCGGCATGGACGAACGCAGGATCCGCGGCGATGGCGTGATCACCGGCTGGGGAGCGGTCGGCGGCCGTCAGGTTTTTGTCTTCAGCCATGACGCGTCCGTCTTCGGCGGTTCCCTGGGCGAGGTCTTCGCCGAGAAAGTCACCAAGATCATGGATCTGGCACTCCAGACCGGCTGTCCGTGCATCGGCATCAACGACTCGGGCGGTGCGCGGATCCAGGAGGGCGTGGTCTCGCTGGCGGGATACGCCGAGATCTTCTACCGCAACGTCGAGGCGAGNNGACTTCATCTTCATGGTGCGCAAGGTCGGGTACATGTTCATCACCGGTCCCGATGTCATCAAGGTCACCACCGGCGAGGAGGTGACGTTCGAAGAGCTCGGTGGCTCAGACGTGCACAACCAGCGCAGTGGGGTGGCGCATTTCATCGCCGATACGGAGGACGAGGCCTTCGGTCAGATGCGCGAGCTGCTCTCGTATCTCCCACCGAACAACCGAGAGAAGCCGCCCTACCGGCCGACCCTCGACGATCCCCATCGCGAGGATCCCGAGCTGCAGACGATCATTCCCGACAACCCGAATCAGCCCTACGACATGCGCAGCGTGGTGGCGCGCATCGTCGACGACGGGCGCTTCCTCGAGGTGATGCAGTACCACGCGGAGAACATCGTCTGCGGGTTCGCCAGGCTCGACGGGCACCCCGTCGGTGTGGTCGGCAATCAACCACGCGTGCTCGCGGGCGCGCTCGACATCTCCGCGTCGATCAAGGCGGCGCGATTCGTGCGCTTCTGCGACTCGTTCAACGTTCCGCTGGTGACGTTCGTGGACGTGCCCGGGTTCCTGCCCGGGACCGACCAGGAGTACGGCGGCATCATCCGCCACGGTGCCAAGCTGCTGTACGCGTACTGCGAGGCGACGGTTCCCAAGCTCACGGTGATCACGCGCAAGGCTTATGGCGGCGCTTACGACGTGATGTGCTCGAAGCACATCCGCGCTGACTACAACGTTGCGTGGCCAACGGCCGAGATTGCGGTGATGGGACCGCAGGGTGCCGTCAGCGTCATCTTCAAGCGCGAGATATCTCAGGCGGACAACCCGAAGCAGCGCTCAGAGCAGTTGATCGAGGAATACCGTGAGCAGTTCGCCAATCCGTACTACGCGGCGGAACGAGGCTACGTGGACGACGTGATCGAGCCTCGTCAGACGCGTGCGGCGCTGATTGGCGCGCTGCGCATGGCGCGCGACAAGCGGGTTCGAACCCCGGAACGAAAGCATGGCAACATTCCGCTCTGATGGTCAGCGCGGGTTGACACGCCGTCCGCCCGTTCGCGGTGCGGAGTCCTTGAGGCTGGCGGCGAGCGGCACGTACGCCTTCGCGTAGGCCTGGTCGGTGCGCCCCTGCGCATGGTGGATCGCGGGAACCGCAGCCCGGACGAGGAGCACCTGGAGCGCCGCCGCAACCGGCACCGCGAGGATCGCTCCGAGCAACCCCTGGATCGCGCCACCAACAAGGAGCGCGAGCACGACCCCCAGCGCCGGCAGTGACACCACGCGGTTCATGACCATCGGCACCACGGTGTTGGCGTCGACGAGCTGGATGACCAGCAGAACCGCGAGCACCAGGATCGGATATTCCGGGCTGATGGTGAAGCCGAGCAGCACCGCCGGGATCACCCCGATGATGCCGCCGACCATTGGAATCGCCGCGGTGAGACCGGCAAAGATGCCGAGAATCACCGGGCCCGGGAGGCGGAGCAGCCAGCACACCACACCGACCACCAGTCCGAGCGCGAGGCTGTTGATCGCAACGGCGCGGAGGAAACCCCCCATGCGAAATCCAATCTCGCGAAAGATGTCGACGACCAGGTCGTGGTGGGCTTCGGGGAACAGGTCGACTGTGAAAGCCTTGAGCCGGTCGCTGCTCACCAGCCAGAGAAAGCCGACCACCAGCACGAGGACGAAGTCGACGATGATGCTGAAGATCGTCCCGCCGATCGCGAACAGGATGTTGCGGGTCGCGTCGATGACCGAGCTCACCTGCGAGGCGACGTTCACGTTGAAGTGGAACTGCTGCTCGACACCGGTGAACCAGTTGAGGAAATCCTTCTCGTACGCCGGAAAATTGGTGGCCAGTGAGGACGCCTCACTGACGATCGGTTGCACCAGCAGCAGCGCCATGACCGCGATGAAGGCGAGGACGGCGACGTAGACCACCAGAATGCCGACCGGTCTCGGAACGCCTCGATGCTGCAGGTCCGCGACCAGCGGCCGGATTCCCTCGGCGAACACGATCGCCACCAGCACGACCAGGACGATGCTGATGATGCTGGCGAGAAACGCAACCAGCGCCACGATGCCGAGCACGATGAGTGCCGCGGTGACGAGCGTGCGCACCGTGATCACGTTGACGCCCTCGTGCCGCGAGGTCTGCTGCGGCTCGGTCGGGACGCGGTCGGAAGCTGCCCCGGCTCGAGGTTCAGCCGGCTCCGGCGCCGGACCTTGGTCTTCTGGAGTCCCGACGACGCGTCTTGCCAACCGGGTCAGCCTAGCAGCCTCCGGCTGCCGTGGAGAGACGAGCTTTGCGTACCCTGTCACGTCGTGACCGCCCTCGAGACTCGTCCTGTCGGCGGAGGCGTTCTCCAGGCGACGGTGGTGGGACTCGGGTGTAACAACTTCGGCCGTCGGCTGGATGCGCAGGGCTCGACACTGGTGGTGCACGCAGCGCTCGAGGAGGGGATCACCCTCTTCGACACCGCCGACATCTACGGGAACGGACAGAGCGAGGAGATCCTTGGCGCGGCCCTGAAGGGACGGCGCACGGAGGCGGTCATCGCCACCAAATTCGGCCACTTCTCGGGTGGTGAGGGTCACAGTGGTGGATCACGCGGCTGGATCCGCGTCGCCGTCGAGGACAGCCTGCGGCGGCTCGGCACCGACTGGATCGACCTGTACCAGCTGCACACGCCGGATCCGAAGACACCCGTCGAGGAGACGCTCGAGACGCTGACGGACCTCGTCAGCGAAGGCAAGATCCGCTGCGCGGGCTCGTCAAATCTTGCCGGCTGGCAGATAGCCGACGCGGACTGGATCGCTCGCACCCGCGGCCTCACCAGGTTTGTCACCGCGCAGAACGCCTACAGCCTCCTGGATCGATCCGCCGAGGAGGAGGTGATTCCTGCCTGCGCCCATTTCGATGTCGGGATGATCCCGTACAGCCCGCTCGCCAACGGCCTGCTCACGGGCAAGCATCGCCGAGGTCAGGGGCCCGTTCCCGGCACCCGCCTCGCCACTGCTGCCGGGGCCAACGCGCAGCGATGGCTGACCGACAGCAACTTCGACATTGTTGAAGCCCTGGAAGCGTTCGCGCGCGAACGCGGGGTTTCGCTGCTCGACATCGCCGTCGGGGGCCTCGCCGCACAGCCGCAGGTTGTCTCGGTGATCGCCGGTGCGATGAGTCCGGAGCAGGTCAGGGCCAATGCTCGCGCCGGCCGGTGGCGCCCCAGCGCTACCGATCTGGAGGAGCTCGACCGGATCGCTCCTCGTCGATGAACCGTCGACCCGTGCCTGGACTGGCCCGCCGATGAAGCTGCTCGAGTATCAGGCGAAACACCGATTCGCCGCAGCCGGCATCTCCGTCCCTCCTGGCCGGCTGGCACGGACCCCTGAAGAGGCGGCCGCCGCCGCTCGCGAGCTCGGCCGTGTCGCTGTCAAGGCGCAGGTGCCGATCGGCGGAAGAGGCAAGGCGGGCGGCATCGCCGTGGTCGATACCCCGGAGGAAGCGCAGCGCGAGGCCGCGCGCATCCTGGCCATGGACATCCGCGGCTACCCGGTGCGCAGCGTCTGGTGCGAGACGGGCCTCTCCATCGATGCCGAGCTCTACCTCGGGATCACGCTCGACCGCGATCGCCGTCGCCTCGTGATCATCTTTTCGGCCGCAGGCGGGATGGAGATCGAGCAGGTCGCCGTCGAGGCGCCGGAGCGGATCGCCAAGTTGTGGCCGGATCCATTCGCCGGCCCGCAGCCGTACGAGATCCGCCAGCTGGCGTTTGCGGGGCTCGCGCACGCATCCGAGCTTCGCGACCGGGGGCCGAAGCTGGTGAGCACCCTGGTCGGGCTGACCACTCGCCTGTATGCGGTCGCGACCTCGCTCGATGCTCTGACGTGCGAGATCAATCCGCTGGTGCTCACACCCGATGGGATGCTCGTCGCAGCGGACGGAAAGCTGGAGATCGACGAGAACGCCGAGTACCGGCACAGGGACATCGCCGAAGAGCTCGCTCGCGATGAGACTGGCGAGGACGGACGAAGCGGCGAAGATCCGTTCGAGGTCGAGGCACGCAAGCGTGGTCTCACCTACGTGCACCTGGATGGAGATATCGGGTGTATCGGCAACGGCGCGGGCCTGACCATGAACACGCTCGACCTCGTCAAGCAGCACGGGGGTGAGCCCGCCAACTTCCTCGACATCGGCGGTGGCGCGAACGCCGAGCGCGTGCGCGACGCGCTCGAGATGGTGCTCCTCGACCCCAAGGTGCGCGGTGTGTTCATCAACATCTTCGGCGGCATCACCCGAGGCGACGAGGTCGCGCGCGGGATCATCGCCGCACGCGACCAGTTGCACATCACCAAGCCACTGGTGGTGCGCATGACCGGCACCATGGAAGAGGAGGGCCGGCGGTTGCTCGAGGCGGCAGGCATCGTGCCGGCGAAGACCGCGACCGAAGCGGCCGCGACCATCGTCGCGCTCACCAGAGAGGGGAGCTCATGAACAGCGTCTGGCGCGGCAGTGGGGAGGGCATGAACTGCGGTGGGCACGGGGTCGGAACGCCTTCGCCGTTCCGCCCCTCGCTCTCGCCCGGGGGGGTAGCCCGGGCTGCGAGACGGCCCTCCTCCGTTCATGCCCTCCCCACTGAGGGAACGTTGTGAGCGTCCTCATCGATAGCAACAGCCGGGTGCTCATCCAGGGCATCACGGGGCGCGAGGGCAGCTTTCACACCGGGCAGATGCGTGCCTTCGGGACCAATATCGTCGCCGGGGTCTCACCGGGTAAGGGCGGTACCGATCAGGACGGCGTGCCGATCTACGACACGGTCGCCGATGCTGTGGCCGCGACCGGCGCCGACGTCTCGGGGATCTTCGTCCCGCCCGCGTTCGCCGCCGACGCGATCATGGAGTCCGCGGCCGCGGGCATCGAGTTGACGGTCTGCATCACGGAGTTGATCCCGGTGCACGACATGATCCGCGCGCGCGAATTCGTGATTCGCTCGGGCCACCAGTTGCTCGGAGCCAACTGCCCGGGGATCGTGACTCCCGATCAGTGCAAGGTGGGAATCATCCCCAACCACATCAATACACCCGGCCCCGTGGGGATCGTCGGACGCAGCGGAACGCTCACCTACGAGGTCATCCAGGGTCTCGGTCAGGCGGGAATGGGCCAGACCACGTCGGTCGGCATCGGCGGCGACCCGGTGATGGGCCTCAGCTTTCCCGATGTGCTCCGCCGGTTCGCCGACGACCCGGAGACGCGCGCGGTGGTGCTCATCGGCGAGATCGGTGGTTCCGACGAGGAGAATGCCGCGACCTGGATCCGTGATACCGGTTTTGACAAGCCGGTGGTGGCGTTCATCTCCGGGCGGACAGCGCCGCCGGGCAAGCGCATGGGCCACGCCGGCGCGATCATCAGCGGCAACACCGGGAGTGCCCAGAGCAAGATCGATGCGCTGCTGGCTGCCGGCGCGGAGATTGCTGACACCATCGAGGATGTGGTCCGGCTCACCGCGGTGAGCCTGGGCAAGCACTCGGGCTGACCCAGCCCATCCCGCCGCGCTACCGTGAGGTTCGAGTGAACTTCGATCTCAGCGACGAGCAGCGTCACATTCGCCAGGTGGTTCGCGACTTCGCCCAGTCGGAGATTGCACCTGCCGCCGCGCACTACGACGAGACCGGGGAGTTTCCCTACGACCTCGTCGCCGGCATGGCCAGGCTCGGGTTGTTCGCACTGCCCTTTCCCGAGGAGATCGGAGGTGCCGGGGGCGATTTCATGTCGTACTGCCTCGCCATGGAGGAGGTCGCTCGAGCCGATGCGAGCTGCGCCATCACCCTCGAGGCGGCGGTCTCGCTGGGCATCTCGCCGATCGTGAAATTCGGCTCGCGCGAACAGCAGCAGCGCTGGCTCGCGCCGCTGATGGCAGGCGAGCGGCTGTGGGCGTTCGGGCTGACCGAGCCCGACGCCGGATCGGACGCCGCCGGCACCCAGACCAGGGCGGTCCAAGACGGCGATCACTGGGTCATCAATGGCCGCAAGGTGTTCATCACCAACGCCGGCACCGACATCAGCGCCGGGGTGACCATCACCGCGGTCACCGGCGCGCAGAACGGCCACAAGGAGATCAGCACCATCGCCGTCGAGCACGGAACGCCCGGGTACTCGCAGGCTCCCAAGTACCGCAAGCTGGGCTGGCACGCGTCCGACACCCGCGAGTTGATCTTCGAGGACTGCCGGGTTCCGACCGGCAACCTGATCGGCCAGGTCGGTGAGGGTTTGACCCAGTTCCTGGAGATCCTCGAGGGCGGGCGCGTCGCCATCGCGGCGCTCTCGGTCGGCGTGGCCCAGGCGTGCCTCGACGCATCGCTGGCGTACTCGGCGGCGCGACACCAGTTCGGCGTGCCGATCGCGACCTTCCAGGCCACGCAGTTCAAGCTCGCCGACATGGGCACGCAGATCGAACTGGCGCGACTGATGACGTGGCGGGCGGCCGCGGCGATCGATGCGGGGAAGAGCGCCGCCCCCTACGCCTCGATGGCGAAGCTGCACGCGTCTGAGGTTGCCACCGCGTGTGCCAACCAGGCCGTCCAGATCCATGGCGGCATGGGATTCATGGAGGAGTCGCTGGTGGCGCGCCTCTATCGCGACGTGAAGATCAACGAGATCGGTGAGGGGACGAGCGAGGTGCAGCGCATCCTGATCGCCCGCCACCTGCTGCGCCCGTTCGAGGTCCTGGAGGCCGACCGTGGGCACTGAAGCAGTCATCGTCGCCGCGGCGAGGACACCCTTCGGCACGCTCGGCGGTGGGCTTGCCTCGGTGCCCGCTGTCGATCTCGGCGCGCGAGTCATCCGGGAAGTTCTCGAGCGCACCGGCACCGATCCAGCCGCGGTCGATCAACTGATCATGGGGATGGTGCTCGCCGCGGGACAGGGACAGGTGCCGTCGCGTCAGGCGGGATTGCGGGCCGGGCTTCCGGCGTCCGTGTCGTCATTCACCGTCAACAAGGTCTGCGCGAGCGCGCTCAAGGCTGTGAATCTGGGCGCGCTGCTCATCCGGTCCGGAGAGGCGGACGTGGTCGTGGCGGGCGGCATGGAATCGATGTCGCGGTCCCCGTACCTGCTCGAGGATCAGCGCTTTGGCAGCCGCTTCGGTGATCGTGTCGCCGTCGACAGCATGATGCGCGACGGCCTCTGCTGTCCCGTCGACGGTGTGCTGATGGGTGTGCACGGCAGTGATGTCGCATCCGAGCTCGGGGTGACCCGCGAGGAGCAGGACGCATGGGCGCTTCGCTCACAGATGCGCTACCAGGAGGCGCTCGCGGCGGGACGGTTCGCTGACGAGATCGTGCCGGTCAGCGTCAACGGGTCGACGGTCGGTCGCGACGAGCAACCGCGCGCGGACACGACCATCGAGAAGCTCGCCGCGCTCCGGGGCTCGTTCGGCGACGGCACCACCATCACCGCCGGCAACGCGCCCGGGATGAACGACGGGGCGACTGCGGTGCTGCTCATGAGCTCGGAGCGGGCGCGCGCCGAAGGGCTCACGCCGCTCGGAACCTGGCTCACCTACGGTGAATCGGCCGCGGAGCACCCGTACCTGGCCACCGTGCCCGCGCTTGCGATCGAGGCCGCGCTCGCCAGGACTCACGGTGAGGTGGATGCCGGCAAGCTCGAACTGGTGGAGATCAACGAGGCATTTGCGGCGGTGGCGATCACCAGCACGCGCATGCTCGAGGTGGATGCGGATCGCGTCAACGTCAACGGCGGCGCCATAGCCGTCGGTCACCCGATCGGCGCCAGTGGAGCCAGGATTCTCATGACCCTGCTCTATGAGTTGCGCCGCCGGGGTGGCGGCTACGGGGCCGCCGCGATCTGCAGCGGCATCGCGCAGGGCGAGGCCACGCTCGTCCGTGTCGACTGATATCCCTCATCGGGAGCTCACCCACCGCGTCGCGGGCTTCGTCGCGGACGCGATCACTCCGATCGCTGCGGCGATGGCTCGGGGTCATGGTCCATCTCCCAAGCGGATCGTCGAGTCCGCTGGCGAGGCTGGTCTCGCCGGTCTTCTCACTCCCGAGGCTTTCGGTGGCGCCGGTGGGAACCACGGAGACTTCATACAGTTCATCGAGACGGTCGCGCGCGCCGATGCGAGCTCGGCGGTCATCCTCGATGTGCATCTCTCGGTCGGCACCGAGCCCCTGCTTGTTTTTGGCAATGATGACCAGAAGTCGAGGTACTTGCGCAGGCTCGCGAGTGGCGAGTGGCTCGCGGCCTTTGCATTGACCGAGGCGGCCGGCGGCAGCGACGCGGTCGCGTTGCGAACGCGAGCCGCGCGTGAGGGCGAGACGTACGTGCTCGACGGCGCCAAGGCGTTCATCACGGGTGCCGGCGACGCCGATCTCTACATTGTGATGGCACGCACCGGCGACGGTGCCCACGGCGTGAGCGCCTTTCTGGTCGAGGCTGCATGGCCCGGCGTCAGCACCGGTCCGCCGCTTGCCAAGATGGGGCTTCACGGCTCGTGGACCGGTGAGCTCGTTCTTGACGGCGTGCGCGTTCCCGCGGCGAACCGGCTCGGAGACGAGGGCTTCGGTTTCACCGTCGCGATGTCGGCGCTGGACAGCGGCCGGGTCGGCATCTCGGCGCAGGCGGTCGGCATCGCGCAGGGAGCGCTCGACGCTGCGGTCGAGCCGTCGCGCCGGCGCCGCGACGCCGGGTCGGAGGTGGACGCCGACGCGATAGCGGACATGGAGGCTCGCACCGCCGCCGCTCGCCAGCTGACGCGGTATGCCGCCGCGCTGGTGGATGCAGGCCGGCGCGTCACCCATGATGCGGCGATCGCGAAGCTGTATTCCACGGATACCTGCGTCGCGGTGGCACAGTCCGCCGTCGACCTGTGCGCCCCCGAGTCGGGCGCCGAAGACCATCCGGCCGCGGTCCGCTTCCGCGACGCAAAGGCGTGCCAGATCTACGAAGGGACCAACCAGATCCAGCGCGTGGTCATCGCCCGCCATCTGCTCCGCGACTGACCACGACTCGCCTCCGGTAGCTTGGTAGCATCAGCCGCATGGACATCCGACTCAACGAAGAGCAGACCATGATCCGCGACACGGTGCGCGATATCGCCCGTGACCGCATTGCGCCGCGTGCCGCGGACATCGACCGCAGCGGCGAATTCCCGTGGGACGTGGTCGATCTCTTCCGCAAGCACGATCTGTTCGCGCTGCCCTTTCCGCCCGAATACGGCGGCCTCTCCGGCAGTGCACTGACGCTCAACGTCGCCATCGAGGAGGTCGCCAAGGTCTGCGCGACCAGCGCGCTGATCCTCGCTGTCCAGGCGCTCGGCGGGTACCCGTTGATGATCGCCGGGACCGAGGAGCAGAAGGCGCGGCTGCTGCCTGACCTGGCGAGCGGTGCCAAGCTCAGTGCCTACGCACTCAGCGAGCCCGGCGCCGGCAGTGACCCGGCGGGAATGCAGACGCGTGCCGAGCGCCACGGCGACGAGTACGTCATCACCGGCAGCAAGATCTGGATCACCGCCGGCGGCATCGCCGACACGATCACCGTGTTCGCCAAGACCGATCCCGATGAGCGGGCAAAAGGGGTCAGCGCGTTCGTGCTCGAAGACGCCCAGCATCTCAAGGGCTTTGCCGCGAACACGATCCACGGCAAGCTCGGAATCCGCGGCAGCAACACCGCTGAACTGCACTTCGACGAAGTCGTGATCTCTGCGGCGAACCGCCTCGGCGAAGAGGGCGACGGCTTCCGGATCGCGATGAAGGTGCTCGATCGTTCCAGGCCGGGCGTGGCCGCGCAGGCGCTGGGGATCGCCCAGGGGGCGCTCGACTACGCCGTCGGGTACGCCAAGGAGCGCAAGCAGTTCGGCAAGGCGATCGCGGAATTCCAGGGAATCCAGTTCATGGTGGCGGACATGGAGGCTCAGACTGCCGCCGCTCGCGCGATGGTCTACTGGGCATCGCAGCTCATCGACGACAAAAGCCCGGATGTGGGCCACTTCGCCGCAATCGCAAAGTTGCTGGCGGCGGACACGGCGATGAAGGTCACCACCGACGCTGTCCAGATTCTCGGCGGCTACGGGTACGTGAATGAGTACCCGGTCGAACGCATGATGCGGGACGCGAAGATCACGCAGATCTACGAGGGCACCAGTCAGATCCAGCGCGTCGTGATCGCCCGAGACCTGCTGGGCGCCTGACGTCGCCGCGCGCTGCCACGGGCTACATCGTGAGGACGACCTTGCCTCGTGCCTGGCGCTGACCGAGGAGATTGAGCGCGGCCGGCGCCTCTTCGAGTGGATAGGTCGCACCGACGATCGGGGCGACGGTGCCAGCTTCGATCATCGTGTTGAGCGCGGCCTGCGTCTCGGCGAAAAGTGAGGGCTCGACGCCGAGAAAGGCTCCCCAGGCAGCACCGACCACGTCGATGTTGCGCAGCAGGACGCGATTCACCTGGAGGCTGGGAATCCGGCCGTCGGCGAACCCGACGACGATCAGGCGGCCCTCGGGTGCGAGGCACCGGACGCTCTGATCGAAGCGCTCCCCGCCGACCGGGTCCAGGATGGCATTGACGCCGAGTCCGTCGTTCTGAGCCCGCAACGCGGCCATCCAGTCACCTTCGGCGTCGAGGACGCGATGCGCACCGGCGCGTTCGGCGATGTGCATCTTGTCGGGGCCGGCGGCGATCGCGATCACCTCGGCGCCAAGCCCGCGAGCCACCTGCACCGCAGCGGTGCCAACCCCACCAGCCGCGCCGTGGATCGCCACGCGATCCCCGGGCCGGATCCGTCCCCGGCGTGCGAGCGCGAAGTACGCGGTGTGGTAGTTCATGACGAATCCTGAGGCGGCTTCGAGGGTCAGCCCGCTGGGAATCGCGAGGGTGAGCGCCGGTTCGGCCAGCGCCACGTCAGCGAAGCCACCCAGCATGGTGAAGGCCATCACGTGATCACCCGGGCTGAACCCCGATCCCTCGGGAGCGGAGCGGACGCGGCCGGCCACCTCGACACCAGGCACGAACGGCAGTGGCGGCTTCATCTGATACTCGCCGCGTGTGAGCAGAAGATCGGGGAAGCTCACGCCCGCGGCCGCGACCTCGATCACGACGCGAGCCGCGTCCTCCGGTTCGTCGACTTCGACCAGACGGAGGCCGGATGGACCCTCGAGGCCCTGAACCTGCTGTGCGCGCACCCTCGTTCCTCCGTCCCGATTCTGGCCGCAGATGATGCCACTCTCGGCTCCGGACAAGCGAACCGTGGGGTACCCTTGTGCTTCGCGGCGGGTAACCGGAAGCTGCTTTCAGCGTTCTCCCTGGAGAAAGCCCCCCGTGGCGCGCCGGCCCAGCATCGTTGATGCGGTGCGGTCAGTACACCCGTTCGGAAGTCGAGAGCAACACCTCAAGCATGGCAACAATCAGCAGGTCATCCGTCCGCCGGCGCCGCCGGTCGCGATACAACGTCGTCCCGAGTTGGGTCACGCGAAAGCGTGCCGTGGTCTCGGTGATCGTCATGTTCTCCCTGGTGCTCGTCGCCGGCGGCATCTACGGGGTTCGCCTCTCGCTCGCGCTGGCAAAGACGTTCCATACCAACCCGATCAGTGCGGTGATCGGCGCATTGCAGGGGGGCGGTGGCTCGGCGATCGACCAGCAGCGTCAGCGATATCAGCGCATCAACCTCGTGCTCTACGGATATGGCGGCGTTCAGCATTCCGGTGCCTTCCTCACCGATTCGATCATGGTCATCTCGATCCAGCCCGTGCAGGGTCACCCGCCGCAGATCGCCGAGATCTCGATCCCGCGCGACTGGTACGTGACCATCCCGCTTCGCAACGGCAAGTCGACCCAGCAGCGGATCAACTTCGCATACGCGGCGGGAATGCTCGGTGAGGGCCCGGTGCCGGCGAGCGCCGTCAACGCCGGCGCCGCGGTCGCGGATCCGCTGATCGCGCATCTTCTCGGAGTGGGCATCAACTATTTCGTGGGCGTCGACTTCAGTGCGTTCAAGCAGACCGTCGACGCGGTCGGCGGCGTCAATATCAATGTCCCGGTCGGGTTCACGGACTATCAGTACCCCGCGGGCGAATGCTCCCTCGGCAACTGCGGATATCAGCGGATCCACTTCAGTGCGGGCATGCACCACATGAGCGGTGCCGTAGCGCTCATCTATGCGCGCTCGCGCCACGGCAACAACGGGCAGGGATCTGACTTCTCGCGCAGCCGCCGCCAGCAGCAGATCATCGTCGCGCTCAAGTCACAGATCGAGAGCATCGGCGGCATCGGCAAGCTACCGGATGTTCTCAACGCACTCGGCGACAACGTGCTCACCGACCTGACCATCGGTGACGCCGAATCCCTCTACGCATTGGTGAGCGGCGTCAACCCGGCGACCGTCGAGCACATCAGCATCGACGACACCAACTTCCTGTACGACTGCGGGTATCCGACGCGGTGCGGCAGCTATTACCTGTTTGCGAACGACCAGAGCTTCAAGTCCCTGTCCCATTTCGTCCAGGACATCTTCCCGACGCCGGCGGCCCTTGACGCCGGCGCCCAGGTCACGTTCGTCAATGCGAGCGGGCGCAACGACAACGCAACCACCCGCTGGGCGTCGCTGATGAACATGGTCGGTTTCTCCACGAAAGCGGGCGGCAGAGCGCCCACGCAAGCGGTCACGCAGGTGATCGACAACAGTGGCGGGAAGGACACCGCCGCCGCGCAATGGCTGGCGACGTACTTCGGTGTCAGCGTCACCACCGAGCCCGCGCCGACCGCGGCGGCGACAACACCGCCGGCAACGCCCGCGGCCGCCCCACCAGGGGGTGTGACCGTCATACTCGGCAGCGCCGAGGAGCAGGCGTTCCTCAGCGATCCCGGGGTTGGTCAATAGCTTCGTAGAAAGAGGCGAAGAGTGGGACAGAGAATTGCCGTCCTCACCGGCGGCGGTGATGCACCAGGCCTCAACGCGGCGATCCGCGCGATCGGCAGGCGCGCGATCACAGCGGGTGACTCGTTGTTCGGGATTCGCAATGGGTGGGCCGGCCTCATCGGCGATGGCGACGCGATCCCCCTGGACCGCTCGAGGCTCTCCGGCATCCTGCAACTCGGCGGCACCATGCTCGGGAGTTCGCGCGTGAATCCGATGAAGCTCGAGCATGGCGTGGACGAGGTGTTGCGCAACCTGGAGCGTCTGCGTGTGGACGCTCTCGTGGCCATCGGCGGAGACGACACGCTCAGCGTCGCGGCGCGATTGGCGGAACAGCAGGCGCGCGTGGTCGGTGTGCCCAAGACCATGGACAATGACCTCAGCATCACCGACTACTGCATCGGGTTCGACAGCGCCGTGAGCGTGGTCACCGAAGCACTCGACAGGCTGCACACCACGGCCACCTCGCATCACCGCGTGATGGTGTGCGAGGTGATGGGGCGCGACACCGGATGGGTCGCGCTGATGGGCGGTCTCGCCGGCGGCGCCGACATGATCATCATTCCCGAGTTCGGCGTCACCGTGGACGAGGTCGTCGCCCATCTCGAGGTGCGCCGCCAAGCCGGGAGCGACTTCAGCATCATCGTGGTCGCCGAGGGCGTCGAGATGGAAGGCCTGCAGTCCAAGGACACGGCGGACGGCGCACGGGACGCCTTTGGGCACGTGCAACTCTCGCGTCGTGGCGTCGGCGAGAGTCTCGCGCGCATCATCGAGGAGCGGACCGGACACGAGACGCGTGCCACCGTGCTCGGGCACGTGCAGCGCGGGGGTTCGCCCACCGCATACGACCGCATCTGGGCAACGCGGGTCGGAGCCAAGGCATACGACCTCGTCGTTGAGGGACTGTTCGGCGAGATGCCGGTGGTTACCAACGGGACGGTCGACGTCGCCAGCATCGCCGACGTTGTCGCCGAGCAGCGGCGCGTGCCTCGCGAGCTGTACGAGCTCGCCCAGGTCTTCTACTAGCGGGCCATCACCGGCACGCTGCTGAGCGGCGACCAGCTCGGCGGCGAGAGCGCGTCGAAGTCGAGGTTCGTGGTGACCTGCAGCGGCGCCGACGGCGAGGCGCCCAGCGCTCCCTTGATCCACCAGAGCTCGAAGTGCCCGGTGGCATCGGCGGTGTTGTAGTAGACGAGCCCGCTCCCATCCGGGGCCCATACGGGCGCGGAGCACAGGCAGTTGTTGACCAGGGTCTTCGGCGTTCCCAGCTTCCCGCCGCTCAAGGCCGCGACCTCGAGCCGCGTGCTCTGCAAACCGGTCCCGCCGATGCACACCATCGCGAGCCTGGTTCCGTCGGGTGACAGTGCCGGCTGACCGCAGTCCTGCGCCGGCGTGGTCAGGGTGATCGGATTCCCAAGCGGCCTCGCCTGTATCGCGATCACCGAGTATGCATTGCCACTTCCGATCGCGAACTTCGAGTACAGGACCCCACCACCGGCCAGCTGGGTGGGATCCACGTCACCACCCGTGAAGGGGTTGGAGTTGCTGAGCTGCTTGGCGGCGAGCCTTCCGTTGAGCGTCCCGGACCACAGTGAGAAGTCGACGGCATAGCTCGAGGAATTCTTAGGCTGGTCGTAGCTGAAATAGATGGTGTTGCCGTCCGCGCCCATGTGCGGGTAGAACATCCAGTGGTTGAGATACACCGTGTCGAGATGCACGTTTGCGTTGTTGCTGAGCCTGCGGATGACGTGGCCCTGACTGTTGAGCAGATACAGGTTCGAGTACTCAGCAGCACGAAGCACCGCGATGATGTCCTGCGAATTGGGCACATACGCCGGTTGCATCCATGATCCGCCCGCCGCCGGCAGGTGCAGATCGGTGAAATACCCATCGCTGAGACGGTAGATGTCCCCGTTCTGGGCGAGGTAGAGGGTGCCCGGGAGCACGATCTTGGGGCGCGTCGCGGTGGGGATGAACACCGTCCCCTCGGTCGGGATCTTGTGTTTTCTCGAGGCGATCAGCCGGTTGACACCGAAGCCGAATCCGGCCATGAGCGCGAGCAGCACAATGACCGACAACGCGCGCCTCATCCTGTCACCCTCACACCGCGGGGAAGTACTGATGCGTCTCGGGGAGGATGAGATTCCAGTTGGGCAGCAGCACGTCCTCGTTGTTCTGATGACCTGTCGAGGTGTACGGGGACGCGAGGATCACCTGCCGAACGTTCTGCAGCTGCACGCTGCTCGCGATCGGCAGCAGCGACGCGATCTCGCTGATGCTCATGTCGGTCGAGAAGTCGTTGGCCATGGCCGTCGCGATGTCCGGGAGGTCCGCAATCCCGAGCAGCTTTGCCTTGGCTCGTAGGGCGAGGAGCACCTGCTGCTGACGCTGGGATCGGCCGAAGTCGCTGCGCAGGTCGCCATGGCGTGAGCGCACGTACATGAGCGCCTGCATGCCGTTCATGTGCTGCGGACCGGGCAGGACCGCGACGCGCTCGAAGGCGTATGGATTCTTTCCGCTCAGGTCGGCAGGATAGAAATCGTCCATGACCGGGTTGGTCGCCACAACGTCGACACCCCCCACCTCATTGATCAGGTTCACGAGGCCGAGCAATCCAATCCAGGCGTAGTGGTCAATGTGAATGTGGAAGTCCTGCTCGACCGTCGTGACCGCCGCACTGGCGCCGCCATGCAGGTACGCAGCGTCGATCTTCGCGCTGCCGCCACTCGAGAGCCGTACCCACATGTCCCGAGGGATCGACTCCATGACCACCTGCTTGGTGATCGGGTTGACCCGCGCCAGGATCATCGACTGGGTGAGCAACGTGCCGCCGAACTTGATGTCGTTGTCAGACCCGAGCAAGAGCACCGTGAACGGCTGCCCCGGAGGTGCCACGACCGGCGGCGCCGACGCCTTGGCCGATGCCGTCGCGGCTGCGGATGCGCTCGTCGACGATTTCGGCGTTGGGAGGTTCCGGGTGATCGAGTGACCGGTGTCCTGGAACGCGGTCACGATCGCCGGCATGAAGTAGGCAACGGCGCCGATGGCTCCGGACAGCACGAATCCGAGCGCTATGAGGAATCCGAGAAAGATCCGGCTGCGCCTGACGTGATGGCGGCGCACCGAGGCACGTTGTCGTCTCACCTGAGGCTTTATAACGAACTCGCCTGACGTCAGGGTTACGCTGAGCGGGATGAGCTCGGGGCGCCGGTAGACTTCCAGCGATGCCAGAAGCCCAGCTCGCCGAACGTCTGATGGCGGGCGAGACGCGCGCCCTGGCACGCGCGATCCGCATGGTGGAGGATCGGGATCCCGCCATCGCTGACCTCCTCCGCCTGGTTCGAGAGCGAGCGGGCCGGGCTCGCGTGGTCGGGGTCACGGGCCCTCCGGGGAGCGGCAAGAGCACCCTCTGCGACCAGGTCATCGAACGCTGGAGAGCAGAGGGACACCTGGTCGGCGTGATCGCCGTGGATCCATCGAGCCCGTTCACCGGTGGGGCGATCCTGGGCGATCGGGTCCGGATGGTCCGGCACACCCTGGATCCCGGCGTCTTCATCCGGAGCATGGCCGCTCGTGGTCATCTCGGAGGGCTCGCCGCCGCGGCACGGGAGGCGATCCGCCTCATCGACGCCTCCGGGCGGGACCGATGCCTGCTCGAGACCGTCGGGGTCGGCCAGTCCGAGCTGGAGGTGATGGAGACCGCCGACACCACTGTCGTGGTCACCACACCGGTCACCGGGGATGCGGTCCAGATCATCAAGGCGGGCATCCTCGAGATCGCCGACATCTTCGTGGTCAACAAAGCCGACCTCCCCGGCGCCTCCAAGGTCGTCCGTGACCTGAAGGAGCTGGTCCGCCACGGAAAGCTCCGCACCGAGTGGTCACCGCCCGTGCTCACCACCGTGGCGGAGACGGGGGAGGGCGTCGACGACCTCGTCGCGGCGATCGAACGTCACGGCGACGCCATCGCCGCCTCAGGGGAGCTGGAGCGACGCCGGATCGCGCGTCTCCGGGCCGAGGTCGAGGCCATCGTCGTCGAGCGAGCTGCCGAGCGTGCGCGAAGTGCGCTGCATGAGGGCAGAATGAGTCGAGAGCTCGAAGGCGATCTGAGCCGGGTGGACCCGTACGCCTTGGCAGAGCGAATCCTTAACGGGAACAGCAGGGAACTCACGGAGCAATGACCCAGACGATCGACAGGGCGGAAGTGCCTCCTGGTCCGAACGACACGGCGCGGCGCCGCGCATCGCCGCCCATCCCCCCGGACACCCTCGGAGGGTTGCCGCTCGCAACCTCGTACGGGCCCGAGGATTCTCCCATCGACGTCCAGCGCGACCTCGGCGAACCCGGGTCCTTTCCCTACACGCGGGGCGTGCACCGGACCATGTACCGCGACAAGGTCTGGACGATGCGACAGTTCGCCGGATTCGGGAGCGCGCACGACACCAACGAGCGGTATCGCTTCCTGCTCGATCAGGGCCAGATGGGCCTTTCGGTGGCATTCGACATGCCGACGCTGATGGGCCACGACTCGGATTCGCCTCAGGCGCTCGGCGAGGTCGGTCGGTGCGGCGTGGCGGTCGACTCGGTGGAGGACATGCTGACCCTCTTCAAGGGGATCGATGTCGGCGCGGTCACGACGTCGATGACCATCAACTCGCCGGCGCCGATTCTCTTCGCGATGTACCTCGCGGCGGCGGACGAGCAGGGAATCCCCTACACGAAGCTCGGAGGCACGCTTCAGAACGACATCCTCAAGGAGTACATCGCCCAGAAGGAGTTCATCTTTCCGATCCGGCCGTCGATGCGACTCGTGACCGACGTCGTCGAGTTCTGCACACGCAACGTGCCGAGCTGGAATCCCATCTCCATCAGCGGCTATCACATCCGCGAGGCTGGAAGCACCGCCGCACAGGAGCTGGCGTTCACGCTCGCCGACGGTTTCGCCTACGTCGAAGCCGGCATTGAACGCGGGCTCGACGTGGACGAGTTCGCGCCCCGGCTCTCGTTCTTCTTCAACGCGCACATCGACTTCTTCGAGGAGATCGCCAAATATCGCGCTGCCCGGCGCATCTGGGCACGGCACATGCGCGAGCGCTACGGCGCCAAGGACGAGCGTTCGCTCAAGCTGCGCTTCCATACCCAGACCGCCGGATGCTCACTCACCGCCCAGCAGATCGAGAACAACGTCGCCAGGACGGCGTTCGAGGCGCTTGCGGCGGTGCTTGGCGGCACCAACTCGCTGCATACCAACTCGATGGACGAGGTACTCGCCCTCCCCACCGAGAAAGCGGCGCAGATCGCGCTGCGCACCCAGCAGATCCTCGCCTACGAGACAGGTGTCCCGTCGGTCGTCGATCCCCTGGCCGGCTCGTGGTTCATCGAGGACCTCACCAACCGGATGGAGCAGGCCGCTGAGGGTTACTTCGCGGCGATCGCCGAGCGGGGCGGGATGCTCGACGCCGTTGCCGAGGGCTTCCCGCAGCGCGAGATCGCCGACGCCGCGTTTCGGTATCAGAGCCAGCTCGAGATCGGAGAAAGAGTCATTGTTGGCGTCAACGCGTTCCAGCACAGCGTCGACATGGTGCCGCCGCCGACACTGGTGATCGACCCGGATGTCGAGGTGGAACAGGCGGCTCGGCTCAAGCAGCTGCGCGAGGGTCGCGACAACACCAGTGTTGCCACCCGGCTCGACGCGCTCCAGGAGGTCGCACGCGGCAGCGACAACCTGATGCCCGCGATCATCGACTGCGTGCGCGTCCGCTCCACCGAGGGCGAGATCGTCGAAGCTCTGCGCTCGGTTTTCGGCACCTACCGGGAGACGCCCGTTTTTTGACCTTTCCTTAACCCCTCCATAAGAGGGAGGTGGCTAGGCTCAGGCGATATCGTGGGAGCCAAGCACATCCTGGTTGTCGAGGACGAGGAGGCCATCCGAGAGACCCTCCGCTTCAATCTCGCGCGCGAGGGATACCAGGTGAGCCAGGCCGCCAACGGCATCGAGGCGCTCGAGAAGGCTCGCGAACTGCGGCCCGACCTGATCGTGCTCGATCTGATGCTCCCCGAGCTCGGCGGCCTCGAGGTGTGTCGCATCCTTCGCCAGGAGACCACGACGCCCGTGCTGGTGCTGAGTGCACGAGACAGCGAGCTGGACAAGATCGTGGGCCTTCGCGTCGGGGCCGACGACTACATGACCAAGCCCTTCTCGCTTGCCGAGCTCACCGCTCGGGTGATGGCGCTGCTCCGCCGTGCGCAGCCATCCACCGAGGAACGCGGCGTCGTCGAGGTCGAGGAGTTCGGAGAGTTCCGGTTCGATCGCGGCGCGCGCTCGGTGCGGGTGGGCCAGGAAGCGCTGCGCCTCTCGCCGAAGGAGTTCGATCTCCTCTCCTTCCTGCTCGCCAACCCCGGTCGGGTGCACTCGCGCGAGCAGCTGATCCGGCGCGTCTGGGGACCAAAGTTCTTTGGCGAGCGCAAGACGGTCGACGTCCACGTGCGCTGGCTTCGCGAGAAATTCGAGCCCTTCGAGGCACTGCCCTTCAGGATCACGACGGTCTATGGCGTCGGCTACCGCCTCGATCGCGTCCTCGAGCAGCGCGAACCGGCCCAGCCCGACGTCGCTGTGATCGGACAAGGTTGACGGCCTCGGAGTTGGCCCTGCCTATACTTGCCGCTCCCGCCCGAGTACGGACCAGGGAGATGCTCGCCTTGGAATCGCCGCTCGCCGTCATCGACATCGGGTCGAACTCGGCCCGAATCGCAGTGCTGCGGCTCGACTCGTCCGGGCAGCTCGACATCATTGCCGATGCGCGGACGTCGCTCCAGCTCGCACGTCACATCGACGCCCGCGGCCGCATCGAGGCGAGCGCGATCACCGACGCCGTGGCCGCGGTGCGCGACTTTCGGGCAGTCGCGGCCGCTGCCGGCGCCCAGCGAATCGTCGCTGTCGCGACCGCGGCGATCCGCACGGCAACCAATCGGGACAGCGTGCTCGCCAAGTTGGAAGCCGACACCGGGCTCGAGATCAAGGTCATCGACGGCGAGGAGGAGGCGCGATATGCGTTTCTCGGCGCCGTGCATGGTCTGCCGATCGACACCGGCTACCTGATCGACGTCGGCGGTGGAAGCTTCGAGCTGGCGTACTTCGAACGCCGCCGGGCGCTCCGCTGGTGGACGTTCGAGCTCGGAGCGCTGGTCGTGACCGACCAGTTCCTGGCCAGCGACCCGCCGCGAGCCTCGGAGATCGCAGCGCTGCGCGACCATGTGACCCAGACCCTCAGCGACGCTGGGGTCCCGGTCCTTCCCGAGGACGGCGGCATGGTCGGCACCGGTGGCACCGTCCGGAACCTCGCCAAGATCCACATGCGATCCGTCGCTCATCCGATCGCCCGGGTCGACGGGTACGTCCTGCAGCGCCGCGAGGTACGCGATCTGACCTCACGGTTGACCAGCCGGAGCGGCACCTCATTGCGGACTGTGCCGGGGCTCTCGACAGACCGGGCGGATTCGATCGCGGGCGGCGCGCTCGTGGTCATCGCCGCCATGGAAGCTCTCGGGGCTCGGAATCTCATGGTTTCTGGGCACGGGCTTCGGGAGGGCATCGCCCTCGCCGAATTGAACCTGCCGCTTCCAGAGGTCTGGCAGGTACGCCGCGGGTCGGTGGCAGCGCTCGCCTCTCGCTTCTCGACCTGGGACGAGCGCCGGGCTGCCCGGCGCGTCGAGATGAGCCGGGCCATCCTCGGCGTCGCCGACCCGACCATGCCCGCCGACATGCGCGAGGTGCTCGACCACGCCGCCACGCTGCTGGATGTCGGTCAGAGCATCAACTACTACGATCGATGGACGCATGCCGCCGGTGTGACGGCCTCCGCCGACCTCCAGGGCTTCGCGCACCGCGAGGTGGCCCTCATCGCCACGACCCTGGCGCGACTCGGCAAGGCCCGGAGCAACCTGCCGCGCTACGCGCGGCTCTGCACCCGCGACGACATCAAACGCATCGACAGGCTTGCGGTGATTCTCGAGCTTGCTGACGAGCTCGACCGCCGCGTCAACGGTGGCGGACCCCCGACCTTCCGCTACGACGAGCGCCGCAACCGCGTGGTGGTCACGACCGGTCTTCCCTACACCTGGCAGCCCGAAGACCTGACCCGGCGGTTCCGCACCCGGCTCGGGCGGACGCTCAGCCTGCGTCCAACAGAGACGGTGGGCGACCGTACAAAGGGGGCGGAGACTCCAAACGGTCGATCGACTGGTAGAGGTCCTCGACGAGCGTGATCAGGATCGGCGGGGCGTCGCAGGCGAACATCAGGGCCTCGATGGTCGCGACCTTGCGGCGCAGCACATCGGCCGCGTCTCCCCCGTCCCAGGGCGCCGATTCGACTTGCTGCACGGCTTCGAGTATGGGGTGAGCCTCGGGCGCAAAGCGATTGTGAAATGGCTATGGAGCAGGGGTGAAGTGATGGTGGCCGCCGGGTGACACTAGAGTCGTTGGAGATGAGCGAACCATTGCTGCACCCGCATCACCAGATGCTCGGGGAGGAGCTGACCCACCTGCGACGCATCGTCGCGGACATGGGCGAGCTCGTCGACACCGCGATCACGCAGGCGACAACCGGCCTCGCCGAGCGTGACGTGAGCCTGTGCGCCTGGGTGATCGCCGACGACGCCCTGGTCAACGACCGCCAGCGTGAGCTGCGTGAACTGTCGTTCTCACTCATCGCCGGCCGGAGCCCGGAGGCGCGCGAGCTGCGAGAGATCATCGGCCTGCTCAACATGTCCTCGGAGCTGGAGCGCATGGGCGACCACTGCGTGAGCATCGCCAAGCTCGCCCGCAACCTGGCCGATCTGCCGCCGCTGGAGACGTACGTCGATGTCCCCAAGATGGCCGCCTACTGCAGTGACCAGGTTCGCGGCATTCTCGCCGCCGTGGTCTCGCGTGACGTCCTCCAGGCGCGTCGCATCGCCGCCGGCGACGACCGGGTCGATCGCATCTACCACCGGCTCTTCGACGACCTGATCCAGCTGATGACCGAGGACAACACCACGGTGTTCCGGGCAACCAATCTCGTGTTCATCGCCCATCACCTCGAGCGCATCGCCGATCGGGTCACTAACATCGCCGAGGACCTCGTCTTCCTTGATTCGGGCGCGATCGAGGAGCTTGGCTGATGGCCGTTTCCGAGCCTGCGGAGGCGCCGGATGACGCGGCGTCCACGGTCCCCGGCCGGGGACGGGATCACGCCGTCGAGCTGGGCAACCGCCATCGCTACATCAACCGCCACCTCAGCTGGCTCGATTTCGATACCCGGGTCCTCGAGCTCGCGGAGGACACGTCGCGCGTTCTTCTCGAGCGGGCGAAATTTCTCGCGATCTCGAGCAGCAACCTCGACGAATTCTTCCAGGTTCGCGTCGGCGGTCTGATCGAACAGCGTCGTGCCGGGGTGGCGGCGCTGAGCCCAGATGGGATGACCGTCGAGGAGCAGCTTTCCGAGATCCAGCGCCGCGCCATCGACCTGATGGCGCGGCAGATGCGAGCATTCAGGGCCATCGTGGAACGCCTCGGCGAGGTCGGGCTGCGATTCTCGAATTACGGCTCGCTCGATCACGGCGACCGGAGCCACGTCGATGCCGTCTTCGAGGAGCGGATCTTCCCAGTCCTCACCCCGCTTGCTGTCGACCCTGCGCACCCGTTCCCATACATCAGCGACCTCTCCCTGAACCTGGCGGTGGTAGTCGGCGCACCTCGAGGCAGCGAGCAGCGGATCGCGCGTGTCAAGGTCCCCCCGCTGCTTCCTCGCTTCGTGGTCATGCCCGACGGCGAGCGCTTCGTCCCCGTGGAACAGGTGATCGCCGCGCACCTCGACCGGCTCTTCCCGGGCATGCGGGTGATCGGGCAGTACCCGTTCCGGGTGACCCGCAACGCCGACCCGGCGCTCGAGGAGGAGGAGGCGGAGGACCTGCGGACGGCGGTCCAGGAATACCTTCGCCGCCGCCGCCGCTCGCCGCAGGTCGTGCGCCTCGAGATCGACGACACCATGACCGAGGAGGTCAAGGAACTGCTCATGCGGGAGCTCGAACTCTCGGGCGAGGACGTCTACACCGTCGCGGGCCCCCTCGATCTCAGCGGCCTGTGGGGGCTGTACGAGCTGAACCGGCCGGATCTGAAAGAGCGCCTCCCCGCCCCGGTGATCCCGCCGGCCCTGGCCAAGCCACCGAGCGACGACGGTGAGGTCGACATCTTCCGGGTGATCGACGAGGGGGACATCCTGGTCCACCACCCCTACGAGTCCTTCGAGAGCAGCGTCGAGGCATTCATCGACCAGGCGGTGAGCGATCCGGACGTGCTCGCCATCAAGCAGACCCTGTACAGAACCTCCGGCCCGGACAGCCCGATCGTCCGTTCCCTGATCCGCGCTGCCGAATCCGGCAAGCAGGTGGTCGCGCTCGTCGAGCTGACCGCCCGCTTCGACGAGGAGGCGAACATCACCTGGGCCGCCGAGCTCGAGAAGGCCGGCGTGCACGTCGTCTACGGCGTGGTCGGCCTCAAGACACACGCCAAGGCGACGCTGGTCGTCCGGCGCACCGGCAGCGGGATCCGTCGCTACTGTCACATGGGCACCGGCAACTACAACTCGAAGACGGCCCGGCTCTACGAGGACATCGGCCTGCTCTCAGCCGACGCGGAGCTCGGTGAGGATTTGACCGACCTGTTCAACTACCTGACCGGCTACAGCCGCCAGCGTCAGTACCGGCGCCTCCTGGTTGCCCCGGTGACGCTCCGCAGCGGGATCGTCGAGCTCATCCGCACCCAGACCCACAGCAAGGGCCGGATCATCATCAAGTGCAACCACCTGATCGATCCAGAGGTCATCGAGGCGCTCTACGCGGCGTCCTGCGCCGGGGCGCGTATCGACCTCATCGTGCGCAGCTCGTGCGGGGTGCGTCCGGGCGTTGCGGGCATGTCCGAGAACATCTGGGTGCGCTCCCTGGTCGGTCGCTATCTCGAGCACTCGCGCATCTATCACTTCGGTGACGACCGCTGGTACATCGGATCCGCGGATCTGATGGGACGCAACCTCGACGGACGGATCGAGACCGTGACACCGGTGATCGATCCCCGGCTGCAGGCCCGGCTCGCCGAGGTCGTCGAAGTGCTCCTCGCCGACGACGTGCTTGCCTCCGAGCTCAAGGCCGACGGCAGCTGGCACAAGGTGCCGACCATTCGCGGTCTCGACGCCCAGGAAGAGCTGCACAGGCTCGCGGTCGAGCGCACCGCGCAGTGACCGCCCCCGCGGGGAGCGAGCCCGGGCGCGGACTTCGTCTCGAGGTGCCGATCACGTTCATGCCGGAGCCCCTCGACGCCATCGACGCGTCCGCATCGGTGATCGCCGAGCCAGTGCGGAGGCTCCGCACCACGCACTGGGACACGGCCGACCTCCGTCTGGCGCGCTGGGGCGTCGCCCTCGAGCACTCAGCGGACCAGGGCTGGGTGCTGCGCCTTCCGGCGACAAGCGAGGGAATGGCCGCGCCGGACGGCGCCGAGCTGCATTTCGATGGCGGCCCGGAGCGCCCACCCGAGCAAAGTCTGCAACTGGTGCGCGCCTACGCGAGGCGGGCACCGATCGAACTGGTCGCACGCCTGGTCACCGTGACCGGAGAGACCGTGCTGCTCGACGCGCAGGGAGAAGTCCTCGCACGCCTCGTCGACGACACCGTCTCGGTCTACTCGGGGCCGCGCATCACCCAGCGGTTTCGCGAGATCGACCTCTTCAGCAACAGCGGTCCGCTGCTCGACATGATTGCCACCCGATACCAGGCCGCCGGCGCCCAGCCGGCGCGTCCGCGGGCGCTGGTGGCGAGAGCTCTCGGACTGGTGGGCACGCCGCCACCCGAGATCGGCTCGGTCACAGTAGGGAGTGCGGCGACCGCGGGCGATGTCGTCAGACGGGCGCTGAGCCTCTCGGTCACCCGCCTGATCCGCCACGATCCGGGTGTCCGGCTCGGCATCGACGCCGAGGATGTGCACCAGGCGCGGGTCGCCACCCGCCGCCTGCGCAGTGACCTGCGGACCTTCCGGCCCCTTCTCGAGGAGACCTGGGCCGAATCCCTGCGCGACGACCTCCGCTGGCTCGGCGGCGAGCTGGGGAGGGTCCGAGATGCCGAGGTCCTTCGTGATCGCCTGCGCGCGGCGGCGACCACGCTCCCCGCGGCTGACCGACGCTCCGCCCTCGCCATCGTCGCCCCGCTGGGCGCGCAGGTCCGCTCCGCGCGCCGCCATCTCCTCATCGGGATGGACACCGACCGCTACCTCGAGGTGATCGACCACCTGGTCGCGGCCGCGCGGAAGCCGGTCCTGACCGAGCTGGCGGCATCGCCGGCGCGCGAGGTGCTCCCGGGCCTGGTTCGCAAGCCGTGGCGATCGCTCAAGGCGGGGGCTACTGCCGCCCGAGGTGAGGTGCCGGACGAGCAACTCCATGACCTGCGTATCCGGGCCAAGCGCTGCCGTTACGCTGCGGAAGCCGCGGCCGCGGCGACGGGCAAGCATGCTGCGAAGTTTGCCCGCGAGGTCGCGGCGCTCCAGGAGATTCTCGGCGAGCTCCACGACGCCGTGGTCGCTGAAGCGTGGCTGCGCGAAAGATCGGCGGCGCCTCGCGTGCACGAGACCGCACTGTTCGCCGCCGGCGAGCTGGTCGCGCTGCAGCGCGATGCCGCCGAGGGCGCTCGAACCGGGTGGCCCGCCGTCTGGAAGCGCGTCGAGGAGGGATGGTCCGGTGCCTGGCGATGAGGCGACGAGCTACCTGGTCCGCCACGCCAAGGCAGGGTCACGGGAGCGGTGGACCGCCCCGGACCGCGATCGGCCCCTGAGCGCCCCGGGACGGAGCCAGGTTGCCGCCCTGGCCACCCTGCTCGCGCCAACGGCGCGCCGGGTCATGTCGAGCCCATATCGCCGCTGCGTCGAGACCGTCGCTCCCCTGGCGGAGACGCTCGGGCTCCGCGTCGAGGAGGATGAGCGGCTCGCTGAGGGCGCTGACCCGGCGTGGGCCATGGCCCAGCTCGCATCCGGGCCGGGATCGGTGCTGTGCACCCACGGGGACGTCATGCTGTCGATCGTGACCACCCTGGCCGCCGCCCACCTGCCCATGCTCGGGGGGATGCAGTGGGCCAAGGCCGGAACGTGGGCCTTCTCCATCTCCCACGGACAGATCGTCGGAGGCCGCTACCTGCCGCCTCCCGCCTGAGAGCCCCAGGCGATACCGTCGCGGTCTCCGGCGACCCGGATCAGCACGCAGGCCCAGGTCCTGAAGGGGCGCCAGGCATCTGCGAGGCTCGAGATCTCGTCCGAGGTCGCGGGATGAGCCAGCCCGTAGAAGTGGCGAACGTATGACGGGATGCGCGGCTCGCCGAGCGTGAGGATGTCGGTCGCGCCGGTCGAGCGCAGCAGGATCAACCCCGCATACGTCGGACCGATGCCCGGCAGCTCCTGGAGGGCTGCCATGGCCGCGTCCGGCGCCACGGCCAGGAGCCGTGCCGGGTCGAGCTGTCCGTCAAGCGCGGCTCGCGCGACCGCGTGCAGGCGCTCGATGCGTTGTGGCTCCAGGCTGGGGAATGACTCGACGCGGAGCAGCTCCGCGGGGGTCGGAAACGCTTCGAGATCGCCGCCCGGCGTCGCGAAAACCCGGCCGTGCGCCGCCGACAAGCGCTTCCGAACCGCGGTGGCCTGGGTCCGATGCCGGCGCTGGCTGAGGATGGACCAGGCGGCCGCCTCGTACGGCGAGTGGAACAGCACAGGACGGAGCCCGGGGAACTCCGACTGGAGCCGGCCGATCACAGGATCGCGGCCACCGATGTCGGCCCAGGCCGACCCGGACTGGTCCAACGAGAGCACGCGGCGAACCTGGGCCGCGACCGGATCGGGATCCGCGTCGCCAAAGAGCCGGCAGTGAAGCAACCCGTGTGAGTCCTGGGTGAGAAATGCGGCGGCCTGATGCTCGAGATCGTCGGCGACGAATGCCAGCGACATCGAATTGCCATCCGGTTTGGGGCGCCCGGTGTTGGGTCCAAATCCGAAGCTCGCGGCCGCTGCCAGCGAGAACGCGCCGTCGGGCGTGATGGTCAGGTCTCTCGTCGATGCCTCGGTCACGGGCCGATCCGCTAGTGGCGCAGACGGACGATCAGGTTGATGACCACGGTCAGGACCACGCTGACCACCACGCAGAAAAGCACCGGGAAGAAGAACGTGAAGCTCCCATTGCTGACCGAGATGCTCCCCGGCACCTGGGTCACGCCCAGGCGGGGAAGCAGCACGAGCACGCCGCCGATCACGAGGATCACCGCGCCGGCGATGAGGAGCAGCCTGCCCACGTCACCGAGTGCCATGACAACACTCTAAGGTAGAGTCCGCGAAACGCATCCACTTCAAGCAGGTCCGGAGAGGCCGGCAAGGGATCGCGGCGCTGCTGCGCGGCCGCCCTTGCCCGAACTCGCCGGGCTGGAGGGCGAAGGCGACATGACGGCAACAACTGCGCGAAACCGGACACTCGGCCATGTGATCTCCGCCGAGCAGTTCGATCGCGAGTTGCTCGACCTCCTCTTCGTCCGCGCCACCGCCCTTGCCGGCATTCGCGACGACCGGCTGGCGCACCTTGTGATGGCGACCCTGTTCTACGAGCCGAGCACTCGTACGCGCTTGAGCTTCGAATCAGCGATGCTCCGCCTCGGCGGCTCCGTGATCGGGACCGAGGCGGCGCACACTTTCTCCAGCGCGATCAAGGGCGAGACGCTCGAGGACACGGTGCGCATGGTGTCGTCGTACGCCGACATCATCGTCCTGCGCCACGACGAGGCGGGAGCTGCTGCTCGAGCAGCGAGTGTCGCGTCGGTGCCGGTGGTCAACGCAGGGGACGGGCCGGGCGAGCATCCAACCCAGGCGTTGCTCGACCTCTACACCATCGAGCGCGAGCTCGGCAGCGTCGAGGGCGTGCGCGTCGCGTTCTGCGGTGACCTCCGTTTCGGCAGAACGGCGCGTTCCCTCGCACTGCTCCTGGCGCTTTACCCCGGAGTGCGCCTGGCCTTTGTCGCACCCGCGGTGATCCAGGTGGGAGGCGACATCCTCGCCCGCCTCGAGGCTCGCGGAGTCGAGTGCCGGCTCGCGGATCAACTCACGGACGTTTTGGACGACGTCGACGTCGTCTACCAGACCCGTGTGCAGAAGGAGCGCTTCACCGATCCCGTCGAGTACGAGCAGGCCAGGACCGCGATCCGCATCGACGGCGCGATCATGCGCCAGCTTCCTGCGACCGCGATCGTGATGCATCCGTTGCCGCGGGTCGATGAGATCGCGCCGGAGGTGGACGCGGATCCGCGGGCGGCGTATTTCCGCCAGGCGGCGAATGGCGTCGCCATCAGGATGGCGCTGCTCGAGATGCTCCTGGCATGACGGTGATGTCGTGACCGGCCTCGCGGAATCGCTCGATGACGGCCCCCAGCTCCTCGATGCCGGGGCCATGCAGCGCATCACCATGCGTCTCGCGCATGAGATTGCCGAGCGTCATCCGGTGCTCGACTGCGTGGTGCTGGTCGGCATCCCGACCCGGGGCGTCCCGCTGGCTCGCGCCGTGGCGCACCAGCTAGCGCGCCTGGGTCACACACCACCACCGGTTGCCGCGCTCGACCCGAGCGCGCATCGCGATGACCGCCCGCGCCCGGCGGCGCCGCACCCGGCCCTGTACGACGTCGACGGCGGTCCGGCACCGCGGATCGACGCCTCCGTTGTGATCGTCGTGGACGACGTGCTGTACACCGGCCGCACCCTTCGAGCGGCGCTCGACGCCCTGGTCGACTGCGGCCGTCCAGCGGCAGTCGAGGTTCTGACGCTCATCGACCGGGGCCATCGCGAGCTGCCGCTGCGGGCCACCTACGTCGGCAAGAACGTGCCGACCGCTCCCGGTGATCGCGTCTTCGTCCGCCTTCGCGAGGTCGACGGTGTCGACGGCGCCTGGCTGCGCCGGGGCGTCCAGCCGTGAACGCAATCCTGCGCGGCGTACGCGTCATCGACCCCCTCGGCCGCCTGGACTCGGCCGGTCAGGATGTCTGGCTGGACGGCGGGAAGATCCTGGCCATCTACCACCACATCGACGCGGCGGGCGTGCCGGTTGTCGACCTGACGCCTGCTGCGGGCGCGGAGCCCTGCGTGCTCTGCCCGGGGTTCATCGACCTGCACGCCCACCTGCGTCAGCCCGGTGATGACCACTCGGAGACGCTGGAGAGCGGCACGCGGGCAGCCGCTGCAGGCGGATATACGCACATCGTCGCCATGGCCAACACCACGCCGCCGATCGACACACCGGAGCGGGTTGCCGAGGCGCGACTCGCCGCAAGCAATCTGCCCGTATCGATCCTCCAGGTTGCCGCGCTGACCCGCGGGCTCGAGGGCGCCGAGCTCGTCGACATCCGCAAGTGCATCGAGGCGGGAGCGGTTGCGGTCGGCGACGACGGACGCAACGGTGTGTCTCCACGTCAGCTGGCGATAGCGCTCGCTGAGACGGCGCACCTCTCCCGTGCGGTCTTCGTGCACCCCGAGGACGAGGAGATGATCGCGCAGGCCAACGCGACCCAGGGCTCGGTGACGCGCAGTCCGATCCGTCCCGCGGAAACCGAGACCCGCGCTGTGAATCTCGCGATTCGGGCGCTGTCGCACGCGCGCTCAGGACACCTGCATCTCCAGCATCTGTCGTCCGAAGGATCGGTCGCGTCGCTGCGACGCGCACGTCACCAGGGGCTGGGTGTCAGTGCCGAGGTCACGCCCCATCACCTGTCGATGTGGCTGCCGGTTGCCGAGGAACCGGACCCACAGTCGCTGCGCAAGGTGAACCCGCCGTTGCGCGCCGAACGCGACCGGAACGCGCTCGTGCGCGCGCTCCGCGAAGGCCTCATCGAGGCGGTGGCGACCGATCATGCACCACACCCTGCCGCCGAGAAATCACTCGCCTATGACGACGCGGCGCCGGGCATGATCGGTCTCGAGACAGCACTCGCAACCTGCATCACCATCGGTGGCATGGGAGGGGAGTGGCTGGCGACGCTCGTCGAGCGCATGACAGTTGGACCGCACCGGATTCTCGGGCCGGGATCGGGTATCCCGGAGCCTCGTCTGCGGATCGGCGAGTCGGCCACCTGCACGCTGTTCGATCCGAACACCGAGTGGACCGTCGGAGAGACCCCGCTACAGTCGCGCTCACGCAACACACCGCTCCTGGGCGCGAAGCTTCGCGGAACGGTGCTGCTCACCCTGGCCGGCGGACGCGTCATCCATCAGGACCCGGCACGCGTGCCGGTCACATCGGAACGGGTCACCAATGCCTGAAATGCGCGGGCGCCTCGCCCTCGAATCCGGCGCGACGTACGAAGGGATTCTCTTTGGCGCGCCCCTCGCACAGGCGCAGAACGGCGAAGTGGTCTTCAACACCTGCATGACCGGCTACCAGGAGGTGATCACCGACCCGTCCTACGCGGGTCAGGTGGTGGTGATGACCTATCCGCTGATCGGCAACTACGGCTGCCGCGACGACACTGCTGAATCCGCTCGGGTCCAGTGCCGCGCGCTGGTGGTGCGCGAGCTCTCGGCGGACATCGGACACGCGCGTGGCCAGCGCACCCTCGAGGAAGAGTTGCAGCGCAATGGGATTCCGGGACTCCGCGGCGTCGACACGCGGGCCCTGACACGCCACCTCCGCAATCACGGGACGCTCCGCGGCGTGATCGTCGCGTGCTCGGAGATGTCGGCCGCCGAGCAGGTGGATGCCGCGCGATCAGCGCCGTTCGTCAGCGACGAGGACCTGGTCGGCATGGTCTCGATCGACGAGCCGTGGCGCCCGTACACGGAGCCGCTCGACCCGACGCTGCATCGTGGCGTTGTGCTCTCGGGCGGCGAGAACGCGTGGAGCGGTCTCCGTGTGGTGGTCCTCGACTACGGTGTCAAATTGAACCAGATGCGCGCGCTGTGCAGCCGCGGCGCCGAGGTGATTCTGGTTCGCCAGGATGCGCGCATCGAGGATGTGCTCCGCCACGATCCGCACGGGGTCGTCCTCTCCAACGGACCGGGTGATCCGTCACGCCTGCCGCACGCGGTCCAGCTGTGTCAGGACCTCCTCGAACGGCGCGTGCCGATGCTCGGCATCTGCCTCGGCCATCAGATCCTCGGACAGGCGGCGGGGGCGTCCACGTCGCGTCTCGGGTTTGGGCACCATGGTGGCAACCACCCGGTGCGCGACCTGGAGCACGGGACCGTATACGTGACGTCCCAGAACCACGAGTTCCAGGTCGACGGCGCATCGTTGCCCGCGGGCTCAGGCTGGTACGTCAGCGAGCGCAATCTCAACGACGACAGTGTGGAAGGGCTGCGACATCGAGAGCTGCCCGCGTTTTCGGTGCAGTACCACCCTGAGGGCGCACCGGGCCCCCAGGATCGTGCTGGTGTTTTCGACGAGTTCCTGCGGATGTGCAGCTCGGGGCGAGCAGGGCCCACCTCAGCCGGCAGCGACGGGACGCGGGATCTTTCGGCGGAA
This sequence comes from Candidatus Dormiibacterota bacterium, assembly GCA_003135895.1. GTDB lineage: Bacteria > Chloroflexota > Dormibacteria > Aeolococcales > Aeolococcaceae > Palsa-851. The sequence continues at coordinate 24,123 of PNBE01000077.1, read as the reverse complement.
AAACCGAAGTGTGTGCTGGTGATCGGTTCGGGACCGGTGATCATCGGGCAGGCGGCGGAGTTTGACTATGCGGGGACGCAGGCGTGCAGGGCGTTGCGTGAGGAGGGCATCCGTGTCGTGCTCGTGAACAGCAACCCGGCGACGATCATGACTGACGACTCGTCGGCGGACGCGGTGTATGTAGAACCGCTGACGGTGGAGGTCATCGAGCGCATCATCATCGCGGAGCGGCCGGATGGGCTCCTTGCAACGCTCGGTGGGCAGACTGGGTTGAACCTGGCGGTCGCGCTCGACGATGCGGGTGTTCTTGAGCGGCACGGCGTGCGTGTGCTCGGCACGGGGTTGCGCGCGATCAGGACGGCGGAGGACCGCGAGCGGTTCAAGGAGCTGCTCACGGCGATCGGCGAGCCGGCACCGGAGTCCGCGACCGTGGCATCACTCGCGGAAGCGCGAGCGCTGCGAGAGCGCATGGGGCTTCCGCTGGTGGTGCGTCCTGCGTTCACACTCGGCGGCACGGGCGGTGGACTCTGCGAAACCGAGGAGCGCTATGCGGAAACCGTGCTCGCGGGTCTCGCGGCGTCGCCGATCAGCCAGGTGCTGGTCGAGCGCTCGGTTGCCGGGTGGCGTGAGATCGAGTACGAGGTCATCCGAGACGCGTCGGGCACGTGCATCACGGTATGCAACATGGAGAACCTCGATCCCATGGGCGTGCACACCGGAGACTCGATGGTGGTCGCACCTGCGCAGACGCTCACGGACCGGGAGCACCAGCAACTCCGCAGCGCGGCGCTGCGCATCATCAACGCACTCGACATCCAGGGCGGTTGCAACGTCCAGTTCGCGCTCGCGCCGGAATCGCACGAGTATCACGTCATCGAGGTGAACCCACGCGTCTCACGCTCGTCGGCACTCGCGTCCAAGGCGACCGGTTACCCGATCGCGAGGGTTGCGGCGAAGATCGCAGCCGGGCGGCGGCTCGACCAGATTCCCAACGCGGTGACGGGCAAGACCTGCGCAGCCTTCGAGCCGGCACTCGATTACTGCGTCGTCAAGATCCCGCGCTGGCCGTTCGACAAATTCCCCGAGGCCGACAGACGGCTGGGGACTCAGATGAAGTCGACCGGTGAGGTGATGGCGATCGAGCGGTCCTTCGAGGCAGCGTTCAGCAAAGCGCTGCGCTCCCTCGAGCAACCGCAACCGGACCCGGCGGTACTGCACGAGCCGGTGCTCATCGATGTCGCCAATGACCGGCGCGCGGCGGCGCTGCTCGAGGCGCTGCGCGGCGGGGCAACGCCCGAGGATCTGACACGGCGCAGCGGCATCTCCGCGTGGTTCCTGCGCCGACTCGGCACCATCGTTGCGTGCGAGGAGCGGCTGCGCTGGAACGCGCTGGATGACGACGCACTCCTCGCCGCCAAGCGCGCCGGCCTGACCGACGCCCGCATCGCGGGGCTGACCGGTTTCGCGCCGGACGCCGTTCGAGCCCGCAGACAGGACGCGGGAATCCACCCGGTCTTCAAGTGCGTCGACACGTGCGCTGCCGAGTTCGAAGCCGTGACTCCGTACTACTACTCGACCTACGAGACCGAGGACGAGGGACCTGCCGCAGCGGCACCCGCGCCCAACACGGTGGTCGTGCTCGGCAGCGGTCCGATTCGCATCGGCCAGGGCATCGAATTCGACTACTGCAGTGTCCACGCGGCCATGGCACTGCGCGCGCAGGGCGTGGACGCTGTGATGGTCAACAGCAACCCGGAGACGGTGAGCACCGACTTCGATTGCAGCACGCGCCTGTATTTCGAGCCGCTCGACGAGGAGGCGGTCAGCGCGATCATGCACGAGGAGCAGGCCTCCGGGGTTGTGGTGCAGTTCGGCGGTCAGACCGCGATCAATCTCGCCGAGCCGCTCGACCGCGCCGGCTTCGCTATCCTCGGGAGCAGCATCGCGAGCATCGATCTTGCCGAGGACCGCCGTGCGTTCGAAGGTTTGATGCGCTCGCTGTCCATCGCGCAGCCGCAGGGCGCGGCGACGACGGATCTCGACGAGGCGCTCGCCATCGCAGACGGGATCGGCTTCCCGGTCCTGGTGCGACCGTCATACGTCCTGGGCGGACGGGCGATGGAGATCGTGCATAGTCGCAGCCAGTTGCAGCGATATCTCGAGGCCGCGATGGCGGCGCTCCCAGCCGAGGGCACGCACCGCCGAGGCGCCGTGCTGATCGACCGCTACCTGTTCGGCACCGAGGTCGACGTCGACGCCATCAGTGACGGCGAGACGGTGGTCATCCCGGGGCTCATGGAGCACGTGGAGCGCGCCGGCGTCCACAGCGGGGACTCGATGGCGGCCTACCCCGCGCGCATCCTCGGCGACGACGTGCGGGCACTGATCGTCGACGCCACGGTGCGCATCACGCGCGCACTGGACGTCCGTGGCCTGTGCAACATTCAATTCGCCGTCCACCGCGGCATCCCCCACGTGCTCGAGGTCAATCCGCGTGCCTCGCGCACCGTGCCCTTCCTCAGCAAGGTGACCGGCGTGCCCATGGTCGAGCTCGCCACCCGGGTCATGCGCGGCGCGACGCTTGCGGAGCTCGGATGGACAACCGGTCTCGTACCATCGCGGCCGCTGGTTGCCGTGAAGGCACCGGTGTTCTCGACGGTCAAGCTGATCGACGTCGACACGGCGCTCGGCCCGGAGATGAAATCGACCGGTGAGGTCATGGGTATCGACACCGATCTTGGCGCCGCGCTCGAGAAGGCCTTCGTCGCCGCACTCGGCGATGTGCCGACCAGCGGCGGCGCGCTGTGCAGCGTGGCCGACGTCGACAAGGGCGAGGCGCTGCCGATCATCGCCCAGCTCAGCTCGCTCGGCTTCACGATCTACGCTACCTCAGGCACGGCAGCGGCACTTGCGAGCGCCGGCATCTCCGCCGTGTCCGTGGGCAAGATCGGCCACGGGCGTCCCAACGTCATCGACGTCATCGAGGACGGACGTGTGTCCATCGTGATCAACACCGTCTCGAACTTCGGCACCGACGAGCTCGATTTCCGGGCCGACGGGGGCGGTGCAGCGGCCGTCGGGCGAACCGTCAAGGACGGGTACCGCATTCGGCTGGCCGCCGAGCAACGCCGGATTCCGTGCTGCACCTCGCTCGACACCGCGGCGGCGCTCGTGGACGCGATCGGCCGCCACACTTCAGGGAAGAGCGTCCGGGTCGCGACGGTGCGTGCCTATCGAGACGGCGTGGTGCAGGCGGTGTCGTGACCGCGGATCTGAGCAGGGCCGCTCGCGAGACGGGTGAGGTCCTCGTGGTGGAGCGGCTCGGGGGCGGGCTCCTGGAATTGGTGGCGCGGCTGCCGCACCTTGCCGCTACGGCGTTGCCTGGGACCTTTGCGCAGCTGCGCTGCGGCCAGGGCACCACGCCGCTGCTTCGACGTCCGTTCAGCGTCGCCTGGACCCAGGACGACACCTGCGGGTTCGTGTTCGAAGCAGTCGGCGCCGGAACGCGGCTGCTCTCGGAGTTGCAGCCGGGCGATCCGCTCGACTCCCTCGGGCCACTCGGACACGGATTCAGCGTGGTCGACGCCGGGCCGGTCGTCTGCGTGTCCGGTGGTCTCGGGTGCGCCCCCTTCCCGCTGCTCATCAACGAACTTCGCCGCCGTGGTGTTGAGGACATTTTTGTCTTGAACGGGGCGCGCACGGCCACCCGTCTGTATCCGGCCTCGCGGTTCGCCCGTCCGGCGGTTCCCGTCGTGGCCGAGGCAACCGATGACGGCACTCGCGGGCACCACGGCTTCGTGACCGACCTGCTCGGTCAGGCGTTGAGCTCGCACCCCTCCGCGCTCTACGCGTGCGGACCCAACGCAATGCTCGGTGCCGTGATGCGGACCCTGGTCGACTCGGGAGCCGAGCTCCCGCCCACGCTCGAGGCATCGCTCGAGGCCCCGATGGGCTGTGGCTTCGGCACCTGCCTGGGATGCGCGCTGCCGGCGCTGGACGAGGCTGGATCGTCGGTCTGGCGGCTCTGCTGCACGGACGGTCCGGTGATGGCAATGCGCGACGTCGATTGGGAGGGTATCGGCGCGCTTCCGGGTGCTGACGTCGCATGAGCGAGAACGCATCCGGCGCAGTCGATCTCGGCCGCGGCCTGATCCTGCCGAACCCTGTTGGTCTGGCCAGCGGCACCGCCGGGTACGGTTTCGAACTCGACCAGCTGATCGATATCAATCGCGTAGGCGCGCTGTACACCAAGGGCACCACCGTGCGTGCGCGCGAGGGCAATCCGCCGCCGCGCGTTGCCGAGACGGGTGGAGGCATGCTCAACAGCATCGGTCTCCAGAACCCCGGCGTCGACGCCGTGGCTGCCGAGTACGCTCCACGATGGAAAGGCTGGGCGATACAGGTCATCGTCAACATCGCTGGCGGCTCGGTCGAGGAGTACGTGCATTGCACGACGGTGCTCGAACCGATCGACGAGGTGGCCGGCATCGAGCTCAACATCTCGTGCCCGAACATCGCCCGGGGGCTGGACTTCGGGCGCGACCCGGTCGCGGCCGCTCGACTCGTGGCCGCGGTGCGTGCCGTCACCGAGCGCTGTGTGATCGTGAAGTTGAGCCCGAATGTCACCGATATCGCCGCGGTGGCGCGGGCCGTCGAGGATGCTGGCGCCGACGCCGTGTCCGCTGTGAATACCTACATCGGCAGGAAGATCCACCGCGCGAGCGGGCGATCCGTGCTTCCTCTTGGGAACGGCGGCCTGAGCGGCCCGGCAATACAACCGCTGGCGCTTGCGGCAGTCGCCGCTGTCTGCGAAGCGGTGGACATTCCTGTCATCGGCGTTGGCGGCATCGTCGACGCCGCGTCGGCGCGCGACTTTCTGATTGTCGGTGCGAGCGCGGTCCAGGTCGGTACCGCGACATTCGTCAACCCGGAGACCGCCCTGCAGGTGCTGGACGGTCTCCGGGGCTGACTACCGCTGACTGACTGCGGCCCTCAGGCCGGCGAGCCGGCCTCCACCGGCGTCGGGCTCAGATGTCCGTTGAGCGACATGACCTCCTCCGGAGGCTCCATGTCGATCGCCACCTCGCCATGAAGCAGGAGGTCCCCGACCTCGAGCTCGCGATCGGTCATGCGCAGCGGCACGATGAGTCCAACCAGCTTGATCACCACGAAGGTGGCCACCGCGTCGTACACGATGATGAAACCCAGCGCGAGCGCCTGGAGGCCCAGCTGCTTCGCGTTGCCGTAGGCGAGGCCGGTCACGGCGACGGACGCCGTCCCCGCAGTGCCCACGTACACGATCATGTTCGGCGACGCGAGCACGCCGGTCATGAGGCCACCAAACGCTCCCGCAACGCCGTGAGTGTGGAAGACGCCGAGGGTGTCGTCGACCCGCCCCGTGAAGAGCCTCGTCTTGCCGAGCTTGTTCATCGACAGCCAGGGCAGGACTCCGGCGCCGATACCGATGGCGAAGGCCGCATAGGCGTTGACGTAACCGGCACCGGGGGTGATCGCGACCAGGCCCGCGATCATGCCGCTGATCATCCCGAGGATGGTCGGCTTCTTCAGGAAGAAGATGTCCATGATCATCCAGGTCAGCAGGGCCGTGGCTGTGCAGAGGTGCGTGTTGAGCACCGCGGCCGACGCGTCGGCGTTCGCGAAGTACGGATCACCACCGTTGAACCCGCTCCAGCCGAGCCAGAGCAGTCCTCCTCCCGCGACTGCAAGCATGATGTTGCTCGGCGCGTTGTTCTGCCGATCCTTGAGCATCCGTGGACCGATCACGGCAGCAGCGACGAACGCGGACACGGCAGCAGCGACATGGATGACGTAGCCACCGCTGTAGTCCACGGCGCCGAGGGCACCGAGCCATCCACCGCCCCAGAGGCTGAAGGCTCCAACCGAGTAGACCAGTGTGATCCAGAGCGGGACGAAGAGCGCCCACGCCTTGAAGCTGATGCGTCCGAGCAGCGCGCCGCCGAGGATGATCACCGTGATTGTCGCGAACACGAACTGGAAGTAGACGAGCGACGACATCGGGAAGCGCAGCGCCGGGATCAGCCCGGTGAGCAGCGGGATGCTTGCCTGTTGTTCGAGGTCAGTCGCTCCCGCGACGGGATGCGGTATTCCCACGAACGTCGTAGCGGCCCCAGCGACGTGCAGCGGCTGGCCGAAGCTCATGTCGTAGGCGAAGAACATCCAGATGACCAGCGTCATCGCGAACGCGTACACGACCATCAGCGCAGAGTTGACGGCGAATTTCCGCTTCATCAACCCTGCGTACAGGATCGCCAAGCCGGGGATGCTCATGATCCCGACCAGCGTCGCCGACGTGAGTTGCCACGCGGTGTCGCCGGAGTTCAGCCAGCTTGGATCCGGGGTCAGGGCAGACAACATTGCGATACCTCACCTCTAACTCTGCTGCAATGCATGTACAGGGACATGCGTCTTGCACAGGAACTCTGTCAGAGGCGGGCGCGTGGTTCTTCGGCCGCGACGCACAGATCCGTGGCCGCCGGTCTGTACGCCGCGCACGACTCACAGTGGTCAGGATGCACAGGAGCCGCCGCGTGGCGACCTCTGGTCAGACGGCGGTGCGCAGGTACTTCGGGAAGAACTCGTCGGCTTCGGCGCTTGCCACCCGGAGGGTCGGAAGCGTCGAGGTCAGCTCGAAGTCCTGCGCGGGCACCGGTCGTCCGGTGAAATAGCCCTGCGCGCGGTCGCAGCCGAGCAGGGACAGCAACTCAAGGGTTGCCAGGGTCTCGATGCCCTCGGCGACGACGAGCAGCCCGAGCGCGTGACCGAGCTCGATCGTCGCGCGCACCAACTTCATGTCCTGCTCGCGACCGGTGGCGCTCAGGCCGCCGATGAAGGTGCGGTCGAGCTTCAGCTCGGTGATCGGCAGGCTCCCGAGATAGGCGAGCGACGTGAATCCCGACCCGAAGTCGTCGATCGACACGCCCACGCCCATGGCGCGGACTTCTTCGATCACGCTCTGGCACGCCGCGAAGTCGCGGATGATCGTGGTCTCGGTGATCTCGAGGATGAGGGCTGCAGCAGGCACGCGGTGGCGTCGCAACGCCCCCCTCAGGACCTCGATGAATCCCGGATCGAGCAGGTTCGACGACGAGACATTCACGGACATGGCGAGACGGCTGCCCGCGGCGCGCCATGCGGCGCACTGGGCGAGCGCCTGCTCGAGCACGAGGCGAGTCAGCGGTCCCATCAGGCCCGCCTCCTCCGCGAGCGGAAGGAAGTCGAGTGGTGGGATCAGCCCGAGGCGAGGATGCGGCCAGCGCACCAACGCCTCGGCGGCGACGGTCTCGCCGTTGCGCAGATCGACCTGCGGCTGATAGTGCAGCACGAGACGTTCGCCGTCGACGGCGGCCCGCAACTCCTCGACGAGCACGAGGCGGTTGCCGCCGTCGTCGATCGACGGCGTGTACACCTCAAATGACTGATGGGTCAGCTTGGCTCGATACATGGCGACATCGGCGCAGCGCATCAGTCCGAGGCTGTCGCCGGCGTCAGCGGGCGCGCCAGCAATCCCGATGCTCGCACTGATGTGCACGCTGACCCCGTTGAGGATGAAGGGCTGCTCGAGCAGCGCCGTGAGGCGCCGGGCGAGCCCGGCCGCGTACGAGGGGTCACTGTCGATGAGCACCGCGCCGAGCTCGTCCCCGCCGATGCGGACAAGAACGTCAGACGCGCGCAGTGAGCTGGTGAGCCGCGGTCCGAGCTGTCTCAGCAGCTCATCGCCGGCGGAGTGCCCGAAGGAGTCGTTGATCTCCTTGAAGTGGTCCAGGTCGACGAAGAGGAACGCCAGGGTGCGGGGCGGCGTCGTGGGGTCGGCCAGGTCTTCGAAGAACGCGTCGAGCAAGGTGGTGAGCTGGCGGCGGTTGCCAAGCCCGGTGAGCTCGTCGGTGACCGCCTGGCGGTGGCGTTGCTCAGTCAATGCACGCAGGCCCTGAACCGACATCGAGAGACGCAGTCCGACCACGACCATGGTCGCCGTGGCGAGCCCGACGGCGATCTGGATCACCTCGTGCTGCACCGCCCCCAGGAACAGGATCACCACCCCGGCAACGGCCCCGGTTCCCGGCAACAGGAAGCCGGGGAGCTTGCCGCCCTCGACCAGATCGCGACGACCCGGGGGCATCCACACCGAGATCGACATCAGGGTGATCGCGATCGGCCAGGCGATCCCGTTGAAGACCACCCCGACCTGTGACGTCGATCCGAAGAGGTTGAAGGTGTCTCCGACCCCGTTCAACGCGCACGCCGCGGCGAAGAGCAGCCAGGGCACGCGCCGTCCCGGGAGGACGGCAGTGCCCCCCACCACCAGGGCGAGGAGGAGGACGTCACCGATCGGGTAGATCAGATCCACAGCCACGCCGAACGGGGTGAGATGGGCGGCGTCGCCACCGAGGGTCCTGAAGACCGCGTCGAAGGCGAAGGCTGCGCAGACGGCGGCTGCGCCGAGGCCGGCGATCGCTCCATCCAGCCAGGTCGCCGGGAGGAGTCGCTTGATCTCCTTGCGGAGCATGAGCGCGACCGCTGTGTAGGCCAGCGGATAGAAGCAGACGTAAAAGGCATCGGCGAGCGACGGGTTGGGCAGGGTTGCGCCGCCCCAGGATTGCCAGGTGAGAACCACGTCGCCCAGTGCCCACGCGGAAACGCCACTGCCCAGGACAATTGGGATCACCCGACCCGGGAGCTTGGTGAACCCGCGGGCCAGGAGCAGGCCGGCAACGACGACCTCGTAGGCTGCGACGCCCCAGCCGTCGATCCACGGCCAGCGATCACCCGGGGAGCGCACGAGGAGTGACACGACATACGCGGCCAGCAATATGGACATGACCGCGTACACAACCCAGAGCGCATGCGGGGCTCGCCCCGTCGCCCTGAGGAATGTCGGGAGTGCCCGCCTCTCGCGAGGGGCCGCGGAACTCACGCGAGCAGCTTTGCCGATCTCGTGTTGAATTCCGGTTGCGACTGTGGAACGACAATGACCTCAGGCCGCAAAAAAGACGGACAGGCTGGTGAGCAGGATCAGCCCACAACGAGGAGACCAGGCATGCCGGAGCGAGGTCGGGTGGAGGTGGGTCCTGTCACAACCGATGCCGAGGTCGAGCGGCTGCTGCCGCTGATGCGGGGTTATTGCGACTTCTACCGCGTCCGGCCATCCGACGCTTCACTCCTGGCCATGGCTCGCGCGCTGATGGCGGATCCGGCCCGCGAGGGGGTGCAATTGATCGCCCGCGACGGCGCCGAGGATCTTGGCTTCGCCACGCTGTTCTGGAGTTGGGAGACGACGAGTGCCGGCCGCATCGGCGTCATGAACGACCTGTTTGTGACTCCGGCGTTTCGTGGCCGGGGAGTGGGATCCGCGCTCATCAGCGCCTGTCTCGAGCGCTGCCGCGACCATGGCGCGATTCGAATGGTCTGGCAGACGGCGGTTGACAACCTGGCCGCGCAGGCGGTCTACGACCATGTCGGTGCCACACGGGAAAGCTGGGTTGACTACTGGCTTGACACCGGCGTGGCCCAGCCATAATCCCGGCTCAGGCTACTTCTTGGCAGCCTGGTAGTAGGGATTCGCGCCCTGCCCGTGATCCGTCGTGTCGCGGACCTCGGTGATCTGTGGGAAACGCTCGAGGATCGCGACGCGCACTCCCTGCCCCAGGGTCACCTCGGCCATGCCACAGCCCTGGCAGCCACCTCCCATGTGGATGAACGCGACTCCATCGCTGACGTCGAGCAGATCGATAAACCCACCGTGGGTGGCAACCGACGGGTTGATCTCCTCGTCCAGAAGTCGCTGCACGTCGCGAGCGAGGTCGTCGAACCAGAGCGGATTCGGATTGTCGATGGTCAATGCGCCCCGCGCCCGGTCGGCATCGACGGTGATGCCGTCGAGGTATGGCGCCGACGCGAGCGGCATCGTGAAGCGCACACCAGCCGGTCCGCTCACGACCAGATCGCCGTCGTGTTCGTCGCCCGGATTGACCAGTGACAGGTCGTAGTTGAATGCACCATCGTGCCTGCCCGTGATGGCGATTCGCACGCCCGCGTCCGGCTGTTTGCGATTGGCCCGAACCTGCTCGACGCGGCTCAAAGCGAAGTCGGTGATTGAGATTCTCGGTTCCTTCACGGTCTCGCATCATGGTACGTCGGCGCGAATCGCGAGCGTAGGCTGAACACATGCCAAGGGTGATGCTGATCCTGCCAACCGAGACGTATCGCGCAACGGCATTTCTCAAGGCGGCGGACGACCTCGGCCTCCAGGTCGTCGTCGCGTCCAACGAGGCGCCGACCCTCGCGACGCTCATGGAAGGACGCGTGCTGACACTCGATCTTCGCCAACCTGTGGAGTCGGCGGATCGTGCCATGGAGTTCGCGGCGAGGTGGCCGGTCGACGCGGTTGTCGGCGTCGACGAAGGCTCGGTGGTGACCGCGGCCACTGTCGCCGAACGGCTGGGCACGCCGCACCGGAATCCGGTGTCTGCCGTCCGCGCGACACGTGATAAACGCCAACTGCGCGCACGTCTTGCCAAAGCCGGTTTGCGTCAGCCCAGCTTCGCGGAGCTCGATATCACCGCCGGCGACGAAGCGCTCGATGCAGCCATCGGCATCAGCGGCCTCCCGTGTGTCATCAAGCCCGTCGATCTGGCCGCGAGTCGAGGCGTGATTCGCGCCGACGACCGCGCCGAATCGGGTGTCGCCGCGCGGCGAGTGGGCGCGTTGATGCGCGAGATATGTGGCGACGGCGTGCTCCCACCGCTGATCATCGAGAGCTACGTCGAGGGTGCCGAGGTTGCTCTCGAAGGCCTTGTGCAGGAAGGGTCTCTCGCGGTCATCGCCCTTTTCGACAAGCCCGATCCACTGGTCGGTCCGTTTTTTGAGGAGACCATCTACGTGACGCCGTCGCGCCTCGACGCCGCGATGCAAGGCGCTGTGCTCGATGCGGTGCGCGCTGCCGTGTCGGCCCTCGGTCTGCGCCACGGACCCGTCCACGCTGAGGTCAGGATGGACGGCGATGTCCCCGTGGTCATCGAGGTGGCGGCGCGCTCGATCGGTGGCCTGTGCTCGCAGGTGATCCGTCTTTCGTGCGCTGATGCGCCGAGCGAGGTCCGGACCCTCGAGAACGTCATCCTGCGTGAGGCGTGCGGACTGCCGCTGGGCGCGGTGCACATGGTCGACAAAGCGTGCGGTGTGTTCATGCTGCCCATGCCGGCCGCGGGGATCCTGCGCGGGGTCCGCGGTGTCGAGGAGGCGGAGTCGGTCGCGGGGATCACAGGCGTGGCCATGTCCATACCCATCGGCGAGAGGGTGAGGCCGCTGCCCGAGGGGGATCGCTATCTCGGATTCATCTTCGCTCGCGGAGAGACGCCTCGAGGAGTCGAAGCCTCGCTGCGTCGGGCGCAGGGACTGCTCGACATCGAGATCAGCGCTGCCTGAACCCGGTCGAGCGCGGCGATGCCCTTCCGCAGAAGTGCCCCACGCAAGAACTGCCCCCTGCAAGGACTGCCCCCTGGAGGAATCGAACCTCCCTCAACCGGTTAAAAGCCGGCTGCTCTACCGATGAGCTAAGGGGGCCGGAGCCAGGATTGTATTGCCGCCTATGCGCCACGCCCTACCATCGGCACCCGTGACTGAAGAGATTCCCGGGTTCCCCGGGCGGTTTCCCGTCCGCGACGACGGCGTCAGAAGCTGGCGCTACCGCGCGGTCTCGCTCATCTGCAGGGCCTCGCTGCGGGGATTCTTCGGGCGCGGGCTCCAGCTCGATCCCATCAAGTCGATGCCCTCTGAGGGGCCCCTGCTGGTCGTCTGCAACCACCTCAGCAACATCGATCCGTGGATCTTCGGAGGCTTCGGGCCTGGGGTACTCTACTGCCTGTCCAAGCGCGAACTCTTCAACAACCCGATCATCGCCTGGATCCTCGCGGGCTGTAACTGCTTTCCGATCGATCGAGGCGCGGCCGATCGCCGGGCCCTTCGGACGTCGCTCGATGTGCTCTCGCGCCGTGGTCGCCTGCTCATCTTCCTGGAGGGCACCCGTTCAGCAACTCCCGGAATGCGGCGCGCCGAAGCCGGCGTCGGGTTCCTCGCGCGCCGTTCGGGCGCATCGATCCTGCCGGTCGGGGTCTGGGGCACGGAGGCGGCGCTCCCCCGTGGCCGCAAGTTTCCCAAGCGCGTGCCCATCCGGCTGCAACTGGGTCCGGTCTTCAAGCTCCCGGACCGGGTGCCCGGAGAACGGCGCGATGACCAGGCGGTCGCCGATCTCATCGGAGTGCGAATCGCCGAGCTGCTCCCCCCTGCTTACCGTGGGGTCTACGCCTCACTCGAAGAGCCCGAGGCAACGCCCCGGGTCGGGTGATCCGGAACCGGTCAGCGCCCTCGCCGCCCGGCGGCGGGCTTGGAGCGGGCGGACTTCGCCGGGGTGGCGGAGGCTCGCTTGGCGGCGGCTGACCGCGCGGACTTCGCTGGTGCCGCCTTGGCGACGGGCTTCTTCGGCGCCGCAGCCTTGGCCTTTGGGGTCGGCTTTGCCACGCCTTTGGCGCCGGACTTCGAGGCCGGTGCCGAAGATCGCGCAGCGGTTCTTACCGCTGCGCTCCTCGCTGCGGGCTTCGGTTTGACAGCGCCCGGAGGCTTCACCTTGGCAGCGTTCTTGGCTTTGGGGGCGGGCCTGGCCTTGACGGTGGGCTTCGGCTTGGCGGCGGGCCTGACTTTGGCCGCCGGCGCGGCTTTCGCAGCTTTAGCGGCGGGCGCGGTCGTCGCCACGGACTTCGCCTTGGGAGCCGGTGCTGCCTTGGCGGCGGGCGTGGCCTTCATCGGCGGCGCCGAGGGGGCGGCCTTCGTGGTGCGAGAGGCCGTGGCCGCGGACGGCTTGACCACGGTCGGGTGAGGTGGCGTGGAGTCCGCAGCCGCGGGACGGGGCTCCGCGCGCTTCGCGGGCACCGCGACGGCCTTGGGCGGGGCGGGCGCGACGGCAGCTTCAACCGGCTTCGGCTCAGCAGCCTGCGGCGGGACCGTGCCGTTGGCGGGCGGCCGTGGACCTCGGTCTCCCACCCGAACGGGCTCGACCATGAGCAGGGTGAGCTCGGCGTGACGCTCCGGGGTCTCCGCGGTCTCGAGGCAGGTGAAGGCCACCACTTCCTTGGTGTCCGAATGCCTGTCGAAGCGGACGATGGCGGTCTGGCTCAATACCGTCTCGACGATTCCCCTCGAGCCGACCGGGTAGTCCCCGATCGAGGTTCCGGTGCGCGGTCGCGTGTTCGACGTGAGGATCACGCGCTCGCCGACCCCAAAGGGTGGCGGGGGCTCTTCGCGAGCGCCGGGCGGTCTGCCGGGCGTCGGTGAAGGATGCGGTGCGGGCGCGACCACCACCGGGGCTGCAACGACGACGGCGACGACCTCCTCCTCCTCGTCCTCGTCATCGTCATCGTCGTCGGTCTCGACGACGACCCCGATCTCGATCTCGATCTCCTCGGTGTCATCGAGTTCGACCGCGTCAACCTCGATCACCTCGGCTGCCGGAGTCTCTGCTTCTCCCTGGTCGGCGTCGACGGGGGGGTCGGTTGGTTTTTGGGGCATTCAGGCTCGTATGTGACGGATCGGTAGACTGGGGTGCAGATGATCGCGCGATCCAGAGCGATCCCGCTGTCGCAACATACCCAGCAGCGGCTCCTTGAAATCCTACCGGGCGCACTCACATGGTCCGCTTTGCTGGTCCCGGTGGTTGCCGCGTTCGCGATCAGGCTCAATGACCCCAGCATGCTGTGGATCCTCGGTGTGGGGGCTGTCCTCCTTGACGCGTACTGGCTGGTGAGGACAACACTGACGGTCCGGGGTGTCCGGCGGACGTTGAAGAAACTCGAATCGACCGAGGTCGTCGACTGGTGGCAGCGTTGTCAGGACTTCGAGGCGTCGCTTCCTGAGGGGGCGCCGGCGCCGTCCGAGGTGGTGCAGTGCGTGCTGATTCCAACCTATACCGAGTCGTTTAAGATCCTGCACGCGACGGTTGCCGCGCTTGCGGCACAGAACTACCCGGCGCACCTTCGAGTCTGCGCGATCATCACTCGCGAGACCGACACCGGGGGCATCGAGAACGTGGCACGGCTGCGCGAGGAGTTCGCCGAATCGTTTCGGTTGTTCCTGCACATCAAGGACCCGTTGCTTCCCGGCATCGTGGTGGGCAAATCCGCGGCGATGGCCTACGGCGGCCCGGTACTCAAGGCGGCGTGCGACGATCTGTGTCTTGATCCCTCGCGGACCATGGTCACCGACCTCGACTCGGACTTCCGACTGCATCCGCAGTATTTCGCGTATGTCACGTTGCAGTTCTGCAGCGCAGACGATCGCCTCCTGTCGATCTGGCAACCGGTCCCGGTATTCCTCAACAACATCTGGCGCGTGCCCACCGCTGTGCGCGTGATGGCGACGGCCGCGACACAGTGGCAGATGTTCCTCCACCAGAACCCGCACCGCCTGGTCATGTTCTCCTCGTACTCCATGTCGCTCGACCTGCTGGCCGGCGTCGGCTACTGGGATTCCGACGTGATTCCCGAGGACTCGCGGTTCTTCTGGAAGGCGTTCTTCCACACCGGTGGAAAGCTGAATACAAGACCCGCGTTCCTCCCGGTCTACGGTGACGCACCACGCGCAGGGGGGTACGCGGCCACGCACGCATCGCAGTACAACCAGATCAAGCGATGGGCCTGGGGAGCAACCGATATCCCTTACGTCACCTCACGAATGCAGAGTCATCCGGAGATCCCGCGGCGTCTGCTCGCGCGCCGCGTTGCGAACCTCGTCTTCAACCACCTCACCTGGGCAACCTTGCCGTTGCTCCTGTTCTTCGGCGGCGCGATCCCCGCGTTGATCGACCTGGACTACAGCCTCTCGTCAACCTCGGCCTTCCTCGGCAGCCTCAGCGCGAGCATCCTCACCATCACGCTGCTGAACACGCTCCTGCTCGTGCAGGTCGATTATCGGATCTCCCCCAAGCCCAAGGAGTGGCCCTGGTGGCGGCGACGGTGGGCAGAGTTGCAACTGCTCACGTACCCGGTCGTGGGGCTGGCGCTCAGCGTGATCCCCGCGCTCGAGGCCCAGACCCGGCTCATGTTCGGCGCGTACCTCGAATATCACGTCACGGAAAAGGGGTGATTCCTGGCGCGGTCAGCGCCCGAGCACCGTCCGGTACAGCTCGTACGTCAGCTCGGCGGCTCGACGCCAGGTGAAGCTCGCTGCCCACGCGAGCCCGTCGGCGCGCCGGCGCGTGCGCTCATCGGGGTCATCGAGCACACGATTGATCGCCGCCGCCATGGCAGCCGCATCACCATCGGGAACCATCAACGCAGCCGGGCCGCTCACTTCGGGAAGTGATGAGTTGTCGAAGACGACCGCGGGTGTGCCGCAGGCCATCGCCTCGAGCGGCGGCAGTCCAAAACCCTCATATGCGGACGTGAACACGAACACTTCGGCGGCCGTGTACAGGGCGACAAGGTCGTCGTTGGTGACATGTCCAATCACGCGACTGTGCTGATCGAGGCCGGCGCGCGAGAGTGCGTCGGTCACGGCGCCGATGAATGTGCCCTGATCGCCTGCGATGACCAGGGCGACGTCGTGGTCGCGGCGAACGCGACGGACAACGTCCGCGAGCAACTCGATGCGCTTGCGAGGGTCGAAGGTGCCGACAGCCAGCAGGAACGGGCGGTCCAGCCGCAACTTCTCGCGAAGGCGATCCACGGCCTCGGCCGAGACGGGCCGGAACGCGGGGGAGATTCCCTCCGGGATGACCGTGATACGCCTGGGGTCGGTCGTGGTGAAGCGGAGCACGTCGAAGCGGGTGGCGTCGGACACGGCTATCACCGCGTCGGCGCGACGAAGGAGGCGCAACCCCAGTACGCGCGCCCGCCGCACCCACGGGTAATCGCGAGGCATCACGAATGGGATCAGATCGTGGACCGTCACCAGCACCGGGAGTCGCGTTCGCAGCGGCTGGCCGAACTCGATAGCGTGGTACAGATCGGCTTTCGAGCTTCGAAGAGCGTTCGCCACGAGGAGCGTGTCGGCGATGGGCTGGAGCGTGGGATGGACGACCCGGATGCGGCGTGTCGACGGCCGGAGAGCAAGGCTGACCTCGGCCGGGGGCTCCTGGTGCGCTGAGAGCAGCAGGCTCACCTGAGGCGGTTCCGCGAGCTCGGCGAAGCCCGACAGCAGGCCGCGCTCGTAGCTCCCGATCCCCCGCACCGAGGACGCTCCCTGGAGCGGCCGCCCATCCATGACCACCCTCATATCGGTGGGCTCGCTGGGGAGGGCACGGTCACAGAGTCTGTCGGATAGACTGGCTCCGGTGACGATTCAAGAGCGGGATGTGGTGGAACGGCTGCGCTCGCTGATCCGTGATGTGCCGGATTTCCCGCGGCCGGGCATCGTCTTCAAGGACATCACGCTATTGCTGGGCGATCCCACCGCATTCGCCGAGGCGGTGTCAGCGCTGGCCGAACCGTATCGCGATGCCGGTGTGGAGATTGTCGCGGGGATCGAATCGCGCGGATTCATCCTCGGCGGTGCGGTCGCCGACCGCCTTGGCACGGGTTTTGCTCTGGTCCGCAAGGAGGGACGGTTGCCCTCGACGCGGATCTCCCAGTCGTACACCCTTGAGTACGGCGAGGCTGTGGTCGAGATGCACGCGGACGCGATCCAGCCGGGCCAGCGTGTGCTCATCATTGATGACCTGCTCGCAACCGGTGGCACCGCCGGTGCCGCCGCCGCCCTCGTGGATCGGCTTGGCGGCGACATCGTGGGATTTGCTTTCCTGATTGAACTGAGCGCACTCGGGGGGTCGGCAGCGCTCGGCGGGCGCCCGTACACGGCGCTGCTGCAGACGAAGACAGATGGAGGAATCGCGTGACCAACGTTGTGAACGTGGCGGAGTCCGATGTCGCCGACCCGAGCCTGGCCGGCGAGGGGCAGCGCCTCATCGATTGGGCGGCGCGGGAGATGCCCGTCCTTCGCATCATCCGTGAGCGCTTCGCTCGTGAGCGCCCGCTCGAGGGTCTGCGTCTCGGCGCGTGCCTGCACGTCACCAGTGAGACCGCCAACCTCGCGATCACGCTCAAGGCGGGCGGCGCCCACGTCAGCCTCTGCGCAAGCAATCCGCTCTCCACGCAGGACGCCGTCGCGGCCGCACTCGCGCGCCAGCACGGGATCCCCACATTCGCGGTCAAAGGGGAGGACTCCGCTCGCTATTACGCCCACATCCAGTCGGTGCTCGACGCCCGGCCGCAGGTCACGATGGACGACGGAGCCGACCTGGTCGCCGAGCTCCACAAGGGCCGTCGCGAACTGCTCGAGGACGTGATCGCCGGCACCGAGGAGACGACCACGGGGGTGATCAGGCTTCGGGCCATGGCGCGTGACGGCGCGTTGCGCTTCCCGATCATCGCGGTGAACGAGGCCCTGACCAAACACCTTTTCGACAACCGGTACGGCACCGGGCAGAGCACCATCGACGGGTTGATCAGAGCGACCAACGTGCTGCTCGCGGGCAAGACATTCGTCGTCTGTGGCTATGGATGGTGCGGCCGTGGGCTCGCGAGTCGCGCAACCGGGCTCGGCGCACATGTGATCGTCACCGAGGTTGATCCGACCCGCGCGCTCGAAGCGGTGATGGACGGCTACCGCGTGATGCCGCTCGCCGAGGCGGCGCCCAATGCCGACATTGTGATCACCGTGACCGGCGACATCAACGTGATCGACCGGGGCGCCATCGAGCGCTTCAAGGACGGCGCGATCATCGCCAACAGCGGGCACTTCAACGACGAGATCAACCTCGCCGCGATTGACGATCTGTCGGTCGAGGTCACCGCGCCGCGCACCTTCGTGCAGTCACACCGGCTGCGTGACGGGCGGACGATCCATGTGCTCGCCGAGGGCCGATTGGTCAACCTGGGCGCGGCCGAGGGCCACCCGGCGGCGGTGATGGACATGAGCTTCGCCAATCAGGCGCTGTGCGCGGAGCACATCGCCAAGCACCACAAGGACCTGGCGCTCGCCGTCCACGATGTGCCTCAGGAGATCGACCGCGAGGTCGCCCGCCTCAAGCTGCAGGCAATGGGTATCAGCATCGACACGCTCACCGATGAGCAGCAGAAATACCTTGCCTCCTGGGAGTCGGGGACCACATAACCATGGCCGTGAACATCCCGTATCGACCCGAGCTGACGGTTCTCGACAACGGTGTCACCCTGCTCAATGCACCTTCGAGCAGCCGCAACTCCGGTGTCTTCCTCATCGTCCGGGCCGGCTCACGTGACGAGTCGGCGGAGACATCGGGGCTCGCGCATTACCTCGAGCACATGTTCTTCAAGGGCACCGAACGCCGTCCCACCACCAAGATCATCTCGCGCGAGATCGATCGGCTTGGCGCCAACACCAACGCCTACACCGACACCGAGGAAGTCGCGTACTTCGCGGAGGGTCCCGCGACTGCGATGCTCGAGCTCGCGGACGTCATCTGCGACATGCTCAGCCGGCCACTCTTCGCGGCGGAGGAGGTCGAGCGGGAGCGCAACGTCGTGCTCCAGGAGCTGTCGATGCGTCTCGCCGATCCCGACGGCTGGATCTGGGACCGGCTCGGCACCGTGGCCTTCGGTGGGAATCAGCCGATGTCCTGGTCGGCGGCGGGGTTTCCCGCGGTCATCGAGAAGGCCACGCGCGAGCAGCTCACCGAGTATCACCGCGCGTTCTACGCACCGAAATCGATGTGTCTGGTCATCGCCGGCGGCGCGACCATGACCCATGACCAGGCACTCGAGCTGCTCGCGGACATCCCCCACGGGAAGCCGCGCCCGCGCAAGAAGGCCAAGTGGGGGCTCGGCGATCGCTACACGGCCAACGTCCGTCCGGTGACCGCCCAGGAAGAGCCGCAGGTGCACATGGTGTTCGCGGTCCCCGGGATCCCGTCGACCGACCCCCGGCGCACCCAGCTTTCGGTCATGACTCACGTGCTCGGTGGTGGCATGTCGTCGCGCCTGTTCCAGACGGTCCGGGAGCGCAACGGCCTCTGCTACAGCATCTACGCGCACCACGCGGGGTTCGACGACACCGGGCTCTTCGCGATCGCGACGGCGACGCGTCCCAAGGATGCGCGCAAGGCCACGAGCCTCTCGTTCAAGGAGTTCCGCAAGATCGCCTCGAAACGGGTCGCCGCCGCCGAGCTTGCCGCCGCGAAATCGGCGATGATCGGTAGGCTGCTGCGCTCGAC
This sequence comes from Candidatus Dormiibacterota bacterium, assembly GCA_003135895.1. Classification (GTDB taxonomy): domain Bacteria; phylum Chloroflexota; class Dormibacteria; order Aeolococcales; family Aeolococcaceae; genus Palsa-851. The sequence goes on along the minus strand of PNBE01000077.1, from coordinate 4,850 downwards.
GGAGACGGCCATCGCGAGCGCGCGTTTTTACGGGAGTCGCTGGCGCGCCGGACTCGCGCTCGAGACCCCGGACGAACGTGCCGATGCGATCATGAACGTGACCGCCGCCGAAGTGCAATCGATCGCCGAGGAGATCGCCGCGGGTATCCCCGACGTGCGCCTGGCGCTGGTGGGGCCGACCGATCAGGGCGACGAGCTGGTGTCCGCAATCGAGTCGACGGCCGGCTGACGCGGGGCCGCGGTCAGGACCCGAGCACGGCGCGGCCGAGGCTCTCGGCCACGCGCTCGAGGTTGCGCGCTGTCAGCCCCGGATGGACGGGCAGCGAGAGGCAACGTGATGTGCACTCGCGCGCGAGCGGCGTGTCGTCACGGTGCACGTTGGGATGGTTTCGATAGGCATCGTGGTCCCAGACGAGGCCGGGGTAGTACACGCCGGTATCGACGCCTGCTGACGACATCGACGCGGCCACACGGTCACGGTCGACTCCGGGGTCGAGCAGGACCGTGAACTGGTGCCACACGTGACCACGACCGGCGGGCACGCGCGGTGTTGTGATCGCCGGGTTGCCCGCGAGCAGTGAGGTGAGCACCTCGGCGTTGTGCCGCCGCGTCCGGACGATCTCGTCGAGGTGCTCCATCTGAGGAATGGCGATCGCCGCAGCCACATCGGTCATCCGCCAGTTCTGGCCGATCATGGCATAATCGTAGCGGGTGCGCATCCCCTGGTTGCGCATGACGCGGAGCCGCTCGGCGAGCATCGAGTCGTCGGTGGTGACGCACCCGCCCTCACCGCTGGTGATGTTCTTGGTTGCGTAGAAGGAGAAACAGCCGAGCCCGAAGCTCCCCGTGCGGCGGCCGTCCACCTCGGCGGCATGCGCCTGGGCGGCATCCTCGACCACAGAGAGCCCGTGCGTCGCGGCAAGGGACATGAGCGGGCGCATGTCACAGGGGAGCCCGTAGAGATGAACTGGCACGATCGCGGCTGTCGACGGCCCGATGAGTGCGGCGACCGACGTGGGATCGATGGTGAAGTCGTCGCGGATGTCCGCGAAACGGACCGACGCCCCACTGCGCAGGATCGCATTGATGGTGGCCGCAAAGGTGAACGGGGACGTGATCACCTCCTGACCCGGGCCGATCTCGAGCACGGCGAGCGCCGCGTCGAGCGCAACGGTGCCGTTGGCCACCGCGACCGCGTGCGCGGTGCCCGCCATCGCCGTGCACAACGCTTCGAAGCGCTCGACCATCGGTCCCTGCGCAAGGTGACCGCTGCGCAGCACCGAGAGCACCAGTGCCTCGACCTCGCGGCCGAGCAGCGGTGCGGAGATCCGGATGCGAGGAGCTGTCGAAGTGTCGCTGAGGGTCACGACGGAGGCGCCTCGCTCGCACTCGTGCGCGCCGATGGCCGCTGTTCGTCGGCAAGGCGACGGCGCAGCGCCAGCAGGCCCGCCGCCATCGACACGGAGTCGCGAAGCGGGGAGACGGTGGACCTGCCCGATGCCGTGTACACGACCGGGATCTCGAGAGGTGTCACGCCCTCGTGGACCGCCCACATGTTGATCTCGGCTCCGATCAGGTAGTCGCCGGCGCGCAGGCGCGGCAGCAGGAGCTGGGCCAGCGATCGCTGGATGAGCACAGACCCCTGGGTATCGAGGTCCAACCCGATGAGGCGGGCGCGGAGGATCCCGAATCCAGCCGACATCGCGCGCCGGACCATCGGCGTCTCGATCTGCGACTCGCGGTGGCTCTTGGAGCCCATCACCAGTTGCGGTCGCGGGCTGAGACCCAGATACCCGTCGAGGTCGGTGAATCCGAAGGGCAGGTCGGCCGCGGTGAGGACGAACGAGTCGCCCCGGGCCAGCGCCATGCCCCGGCGCCAGGCGAACCCGAGGCCCTTCGCCGAGGTGGTCACCCGAACTGCAACGTCCTCACTGCCCATGGCCGCAGCCAGCGAGAGGCAGAGGGGGCCTGACCCGTCGGTCGACCCGTTCTCGACGAGGATGATCTCCGAGCCGGGAAGATGGCCGAGACGCGCAACCAGCAGTCGCACCGTCCTCCGAAGATCGGCGATCTGGTTGTGGACCGGGATCACGTAGCTGACGCTCGGTTCGCTCATGCGCATGCCTCGATGGCGGCCGCGACCTCGTGAGCGGGGAGAATCGAGTTGCGTTCGGTGCAGGCGTCCGTACGACCGGACACGAGGTCGAGGAAATGCGCGAACTGCAGCGCCAGCGGCTCACCGGTGTGGCGGACGAAGGGGATGTCAATCACCGTCTCGGCGCGATACCCGGCAGCCTGACCGGCTCCCACCCCCTGCGCGTGAGCGCGATGGCGGTAGACGGTCAGGTCCTGGCGGAGCAGGTCGACGTCGTACAGCGCAGTCGAGGTGGCGACCAGCTGCGATCGGACCTTTCGCTGGCTCGCCCGGCTGGCCGAGAGTGTCGCGATCGCGCCTCCGGGGAACTGGAGCAGGCAGTCCGCGACCTCGACGACTGGGGTGTGGCCGGCCGTGCTGGTGGCGCCGCACACGCGTGTTGGCCGTGCCGATCCCATGTAGCACAGGGCGAGGTCGATCTCGTGAATGAGCAGATCGAAGACGACGCTCAGGGTGCTCCGGGGCGTCTCCGGAGAGTGGCGGAGGCCGACGATGTGGACCGGCTCCTCGTCGAGCAGGCTCCGCATCGTGGCCACGACGGGGTTGAACCGCTCCACGAAGCCGCACATCAGAGGCACAGCGCGCCGCTCGGCGCAGGCGACCAGCGCGCGGCTGGTCTCGAGGTCGGGTGTCACCGGCTTTTCAACCAGCAGCGGCTTACCGAGCTCGAGCAACCCCCGTGCTGCCTCCGCATGAAACGCCGTCGGGGTGGCGATCACGACCGCATCGCACCCGGCGGCCGCATCGAGATCCTCGGCAAAGGCGCAGCCCAGCCGTTCGGCGAGCGGTCGCACCCGCTCGGGATCGGTGTCGATGATGACCGCGAGGTCTGCGCCTTCGGACTCCGCGATGACACGCGCGTGGTTGGCCCCCATCGCTCCAGCGCCGATCAGCGCGATGCGGGCACGTGCACCCATTGGCGCAGTCTCAGCCGGGAGGGCCCCCCAGATCGGAAATTTGCAGCTCCGTTTCGAGAGTGCCGCGCTCCCGCAACAGGGGGAGCAGCAGGGCCGCCATCACCGCGGTCGAGGCGATGGCGCCGCAGAGGAGTCCGAGTTCGACCCGCAGGAAGAGCGACGAGCCGATGGCGGTCACCACGAAGAACACGACGGCCCCTGACGTCCACCCGAGCGCGACACGGCTGTATCCGGAGAGCGAGATCAGGACGTACCCGAAGATCTGCGTGAAGATGAAGCCGATCGCGCTTGCCGACAGCAGCGCGAAGTCGAGGTTGCTGAGTTCGAATCCGTGACCGAACAGGATCCTGGTCACGGTCGGCCCCAGCAGCGTGAAGCCCGCGATGGCGATGGCTCCCAGGCCGGCCATGAGGAGCAGGAGCCGGGTCAGGAGCGCCTGGAACTCCTGATGGCGTCCGCCCGTTGCCAGCGTCGAGAGCTTGGGCAGGAGCGCTGACTGGACCGCCTGGAACAGGAAGATCGGAACGTAGGCGACGATGCGGCTCAGCTGGAACCGTCCCGCAGCCGTCTGCTCCGCCGGGGTTGCGAGCAGTTGAACGGCCACCGCTCCGACGCTGAGCAGCAGCTGCGTGAACACCGAGGCGATGAGCAGGAAGCCAAGCGCGTGGGTGATCTCGCCCCACGGAGCCGGGGGACCCGGCCGTAGCAGCCCGCGCCGTCCAACGGTTGCGAGCGCGATCGCCGCGAACGACGCGACGATGAGCGAGATCCCATACGGACCGGCCGTCTTGACCCCGATCACCGCCAGGAAGCCGGCGAAGACAACCCGGAGCGCACCCTCACCCCCGAGCAGGATGCCGTAGGCGCCGAAGCGGGCGTTGCCGGCGAGCGCCCCGCGGGCGAGGAATTCGCAGAGATAGGCGGCGAACCCGCCGACGAGCCCGGCGAGGAGCGCCGGATCGCCCTTGAACACGTGCTGGTCGATGGGACTGGCGGCGATCAGCGTGACCACGATCAGCACCACTGCCAGGACACTCCCGAGCAGTGCCGCGCGCTCGAAGACAGGACGCCCACCCTCGCCGCGCACACGTCGTGCCGCGATGGCCCGGCCCGTCTCTTGCTCCAGGGGAAGGAAGAAGCCCGGACCGCACACGAAGAGCAGTGCCCAGAACACGGAGAGCGGCGCGAAGCGAGCCGTGCCGAGAGCGCGCGCAGCGACGACCAGGAACCCGTACTGCATCAGCCCGGCCAGTCCGAGCCCGACCGCGACCGGGATCGTCCCCACCGGCAACGGCAGCGCGCGCAGCCGATCGACGAGCTTCATGACCAGGCTGGGGGCGGGAACGCCGCTACGGGTAGATGCCTCGCACAGCCGTGGCGTCGGCGACGCGCTTGACCGCGACGAGATAGGCGCCGAGTCGGAGCGACACGTGGTGGCGGTCGGCCTGATCGCACATCTGGGTGAACGCCCTTTGAAGGATCTTCTTGAGCCGGACGTTGATCTCGTCCTCTTC
>PNBE01000077.1:0-222 GCA_003135895.1 Candidatus Dormiibacterota bacterium | reverse complement strand
TTCTCCATGGCCGCGGGGACGAGCAGGTCGACCTCGAGCTCCAACAGCTCGGTGTTGGTGACCGGTTCGGCTCCGGGAAATCCCTGGACGCCGCCGTGTTGCTGCCGGTACGCGAGCAGCGCGGGAATGTCGAGCCCACCCGGCGAAGAGACGCCCCCGGTGACGTCCGAGACGGCGCAGACCGTGAACCCGGATTCGTGCATCAGCTGCGCCGCCCAGCTG
>PNBE01000117.1 GCA_003135895.1 Candidatus Dormiibacterota bacterium | reverse complement strand
TACCTGCAGGGGCAGCAGTCGGGGAGTGACGGATCGATCCCGGTGGGGGCGAGCACCGACAGCGTCAGCGAGGAGTACGCGATCGGGGCGGCCGCGGCCGGCTATGACCCCAACGCGCTCCGCCATGGCTCCGGGCCGTCGGTCATGACCTATCTCGCCGCCCATGCCGCCGCGGCCTGCGCCACCGCGGGCGCCTGCGGCGAGCTCCTCCAGGCAGTCGCCGCGGCCGGGCTCAACCCCGCCTCCTTCGGCGGCGTCGACCTGCTCACCACCCTCGACGGCTTCTACGCCGCGGGCACCGGGGTCTTCGGCGACGGCGAGGCGTTCACCCAGTCCCTCGCCATCCAGGGACTGGTCGCCGCCCATCAGCCGGTCCCGGTGGCGGCGCTCGGTCACCTGGTCGCCGCCCAGGACAGCGATGGGGGCTGGGACTTCCTGCTCATCAAGGACGATCCCAACGGCCCCACCAACTTCGACACCAGCGACACCAACTCCACGGCCATGGTGCTGATGGCCCTCGACGCCGCCGGGATGCACAGCCGGGATCGCTCCGCACTGGCCTGGCTGCACACCCAGCAGGACAGTGACGGTGGCTTCCCCTACCAGGCCGGGTTCGGCACCGATCCCGATTCCACCGCGCTCGTCGTCCAGGCGCTGCTCGCCACCGGCCAGAACCCGGCGGCACCCGCCTGGGCGCCCGGCGGGCAGGCTCCCCTGGCCCGGCTGCTCGCCACCCAGAACGGCGACGGCGGCTTCACCTTCCCTGGCAATACCGCACCCGACCCCTTCACCACCGCCGAGGTCCCTCCCGCCCTCGAGCGAGCCGCCTACCCATTGAATTGTGGAAGCCCCCGTTGCTTCCAGGCGGGGTCGACGTTGAGCGGGCCGTCCCCGACGCCGACGCCGGTGCCGACGGCCACCCCGACATCGACACCCAGACCCGCAAAGACGCCCGGTCCGGTGTCCGGCGGGGCGGGGTCTCCGTCGCCCACATCGTCTGGATCCGTGCTGGGAATCACCGCGACGCCAACGCCTTCGCCCAGTGCAGAGGCGACCGCGACACCCGCTGCGCCGAGCCCAACCGGTAGCGCGCCGCCTCCGGTGGCCGCGTCACCGGCGTCCGCGAGCGGATTGCCGGCGGCCGCGATCTACCTGCTCGCGGCGCTGCTGGCGGCCATCGTCGCGGCCGGCGTGGCCCTCGGTGCCCGGCGCAGGCGCGGAGCCTGACGCTCGCATGATCCGTCGCCTGATGCGCGTCGCCCTCGCGCTGCCGCTGCTGGCGGTCGGTGCCGGCGCAGCCTCGAGCGTGACCCGCGATGGACCCGCCGCGCCGCTCTGCGTGCAGGCGGCTTCCTCGCACCGGGTCGGGCTGGTCGTCGAGCACGCGGACGGGCAGGTGGTCCGTCGTTGCGTCGGGTTCGACACGCCGACTGCCACAGCGCTCAGCGCGTTGCAGGGCAGCGGGCTCGAGGTGGGTATCTCGTCGTATGGAGGGGGTCTCGGAGCAGCGATCTGCCAGATCGACAACGAGCCTGCCACCTATCCTCCCAGCTGCTTCACCGGTGCTGGGTCGTACTGGGTGCTGTTCGTGTCGCATGCCGGCGGTGCCTGGGTCACCTCGGCCCTCGGCGCTTCGAGCGTGACCGTTGCCAACGGGGACGACATCGGGTTCCGGTTCGACCCGCAAACCGGTGCAGACCCACCGCCACCGTCGCCCGCAGGCACGTGTCCGGTGCTGACGCCGCCTCCGGCTGCGACACCGACGCCGGCGGTCCGAGCGTCTCCCCGACCGAACGCCACATCCACGCCGTCAGCGGTCACGTCCACCTCGAGGCCGGCCGCGCCGCTTCCGACCAGCACGCCGACGGAGGGGGTGCTCGGGCTGGTCGCTCCGGGTGCAACCCCCGCATCAGCAGGATCACTGAGTCCCGCGAGCGCTCGGCCCGGGGTCAACCTTGGGGTCCTGCTCGCGGCCATCGGCGCCGGAGCATTGGTGGGCCTGCTCGGCACCCAGGCACTGCGAAGGCGCCGCCAGTGAACCCCCGCGCGCTCGCCGCCTGGTCGATCTCGGGCATCACCATCGCGCTCGCCTCGGGGAACCCCGTGTACCGGGTGCTGGTGCTGCTCTGCGCGCTCAACGTCCTCGTCGCCCTGCGCCGGCCTGACGTCTCGCTCCGCGGGATGGGGATCGCACTCGTGGTCGCTGCGCTCATCGCCATCACGGTCACGACGCTCGCGAGCCACACTGGCGCCCACGCGTTCCTGGCCCTCCCGGCCGGGATCCCCGTCCTCGGCGGACCGCTGACGATCGAGGCAGTGCTCTTCGGGGCGTCGACCGGGGTGGGGATCGCGGCCGCCGTGCTCGCCGCGGCTCCGCTTTCCCTGGTGCTGCTGCCCAATTCGCTGGTCGACGCCCTGCCGAGCGGCCTGGCGCGCACCGGAGCGGCGATCGGTACCGCGCTCAACCTCATCCCCGGCATCGCGCGCAGCGCGACCGAGATCCGCGACGCGCAACGAATGCGCGGATGGCGTCCACGCCGCGTTCGGGAGTGGCCCGACCTGGCGGTGCCGGTCGTGCTCACCGCTCTCGAGGGTTCGATCACGCTTGCCGAAGCGATGGAGGCGCGCGGCTACGGGGCCGGGCCGCGCACCCACTATGCCGACGTTGTCTGGGGCAGGGCGGATGTGGCCGTGTGCGTGGTTGCGCCGGCGGCCGCGATCGCGTTTGTGGCGCTTCGGGTTGCCGGTGTCATCGGTGACTGGTACCCGTTCCCCGACGTCTCGCTGCCGCCAGTCAGCGTGGCTGGGGTCGCGTGCTGCCTCGCGCTCGCGATCCCGGCGCTGGTGTGGCGGCGATGAACGCGATGCCGGTCGCCTCGCTCACCGGCTTCAGGTATCGATATCCCTTCGGCACTGAAGATGCGCTCGACATCGCTGACCTGCGCATCGACGAGGGCCTGACAGTGGTCAGGGGCGGCTCGGGATCCGGGAAATCCTCGCTGCTGCGCGTGTTCAACGGCCTGGTCCCGCATTTCCACGGCGGCACGGTGGGTGGGCGGGCCGTGGTGCGGGGTCATGACGTGATCACCACGGCGACGCGAGTGCTCGCCGGCGAGGTCGGGTTTGTCTTCCAGGATCCCGAGCTGCAATCGGTCTACCCGACCGTCGAGCGCGATGTCGCCTTTGGGCTCGAGAACATCGCGATGGCTCCGCCGGCGATGGGGGCGCGGGTCGGCGAGGCGCTCGAGCGCACCGGCATCGCCCACCTGCGGGGCAGGGCGGTGGCCTCGCTCTCCGGCGGCGAACGGCAGCGCCTCGCGCTTGCCGGTGTGCTCGCGATGCGACCGCGCGTGCTCGTGCTGGACGAGCCGCTCTCGCAGCTCGACGAGGATGGCGCTCGCTCGGTGGTCGCCATCCTCGGGGCGCTCGCCACCAACGGAACCGCGGTTGTGGTCGCCGAGCATCGCCTCGACCAACTTGGTCTCCTGGATGCACGGACGCTCACCGTGAAGGGCGGGCGGATCGTCGATGCGGCACCCCTGCAACCCAGCCGGGTCGCCGGGATGCGGGTGTCCCCTTCAGTGGCGCATGGTGCGCCGTCGACGATCGCCTGGCGATTGAGCGGCGTCTCGAGCGGCCCGACGCGCACGCCCATCCTCGAAGGGATCGACCTTGAAGGTCGAGCCGGCGAGATCGTCGCACTGGTCGGCCCCAACGGCGGGGGCAAGACCACGCTGCTGCGGACCATCGCCGGGCTGCTCGCGCCCCTGTCGGGACAGGTCCTCCGCGAACCGGGAAGGGTCGCATTCCTGCCGCAGAATCCGATGGCGCTGCTGCACCGTGCAACGGTCAGCGCGGAGGTGGCGTGGACGGTGCGCGGCGACCCGCCGAGCGGTGATGCCGCGATGCTGATCGCCGAGCTCGGGCTTGCCCATCTCGCGGCGCGAGACCCTCGTGATCTGAGCACCGGAGAACGTCAGCGCGCCGCGATCGCCGCGGTCCTCGCGGGTGAACCGACGATCGCAGTCCTCGATGAACCGACCCGCGGCATGGACGACGCAGCTCGTGATGCGCTCTGCCGCGCCGTGCTCCGGATGCGCGCCGCCGGAACCTCGATCGTTATTGCCACACACGACAAGCACCTTGTGGCCGCTCTGGCGGATCGCACCATAGCGGTGGGCGCCGGGGCCGCGCGCGCGCTCGCTTCGGTGGCCGTGGCATGAGGGTCGGCGCGATATCGATCGCGGGATTGGCGTTGTTCCTCTGGCCATTCGTGGGCGCGGACACACCCCCCGTGGCGACGTCGCTGGCGCTGAGTCTCGGCATCGTCGCTGTGCTGCTGTTTGTAGAAGCATCGACGCGTCGCCTCGATGCGCGGCGGTTTGCACTCCTGGCGGCGATCGCAGCCATCGACGCCGGGCTGCGGCTCGTCCTGGTCACCGGGCTCGGTGGATTCAGCCCGATGTTCTTTCTGATCCTCGCCGCNNGGTCGCGACCGGTGGGATCGGGCCGTGGCTTCCCTACGAGATGATGGGCTGCGGCTTCGTCGGGTTGGTCGCGGGACTGGCCGGGATGCGCCGTTCCGGACCGGTGACGTGGCGGGACATCGTGGTCCTCGCGTCGGTCGGCGCGGTCACCGGCTTCGCCTACGGCGCTCTCCTCGACGTGTGGGATTGGACCACCTTCTACCGGGGAGCGCCGGGCTTCGGATGGCAGCCCGGATTGTCGTTGACTGCCGCTCTCGCGCGGTTCGGTCGGTTCTACGTGGCGACATCGCTCGTGTACGACGGCTTCCGAGCGGTGGGCAACGTGCTCGCGGTCACCCTCCTCGGCGCTCCGGTGCTTGCCGGGCTGATCCGGGTGCGGGCTCGTTTCAACGTCATCGTGCTCGAGCCGTCGCCTCAGGTGGCGCCCGCGCTGGCCGGGCCTCCCCAGTAGCCGTCTAGTCGAGGATCAGCCGGATGTGAGCGCGAGCACCGCGAAGACGACCGCNNGCGATCGCGCCGATGACCAGGGGGAGCTTCGAGAGTGGCCATGGGGTACGCCGTCCCACAGCGAATGTCACGCCGAGCGTGACCGCCATTCCGGCCCCGTAGAGGTAATGCAGTGCGTGGGCGGGGCGGTTGCCCATCAGGTACATCACCCCGCCGAGAACCACCTGCACCACGACGGCGAGGAGCAGGAGCCGCAGGTAGATCTTGAGAACGGACCCGACCAGGGGCGTGACCAGGGAGATCAACGCCACCAGCGCCCCCAGCACCGCCGCCACCACGAGAATGAACCCGAGCTTCTGATGCAGGGTCACCCAGTCGATCGAGGCAATCATCAATCCGGCCAGTACTGCTCTTCGCGGATTGCCTTGTTGTCGAAGCCGGCGCGGCGCATGATCGCCCGAGTTCCGCTGATCATCCCGGGGTGCCCGCAGAGGAACACGCCGCCATTCCCGGGGCGCATTCCCGCAGCGTCAGCGTACTTGCGCACGACGTCCTCAACTCTCCCCCACTCGCCGCGCCACTCGGGGTCCTCCCACGGCCGGCTGACGGTCGGGACGTACGTGAACCAGTCGAACTCCTGCGCGAGGCCCTCGAGCTCGTCGGCATACCCGAGCTCGACGGATCGCGCCGCGCCCTGGAGCGTTACCACCGGGACGGGCGTCCAATCGCCGGCCCTCGCCCGTGAAGCGAGGGTTCGCAGCAGGCTGACGAATGGGGCGATTCCGGTCACCGTGGCGACGAAGAGGTGCGGTTCATCCAGGAGCGGTGCGTCGCGGAGGAACAGCCCCTTGGTTCGCTTGCGGACGATGAGGTCGGCGCCCACTCCGAGAGCAAACAGCGGGTCGGAGAGCTCGCCGTCCGGCACGCGTTCAATGAACAGTTCGATCTCATTCTCGAGCGGCGACGAGCAGATTGAGTAGGGCCGTTCGATCACCCGCCCGTTCGATCGCAGTCCCAGGGTGACGTACTGGCCGGGGCGGTACGGCAGTTCGATGTCGGTCCGGATGCGCAGGATCCAGAGGTCTGGTGCCGGGTCGCGACGGGCGACAACCGTCGCGGACGCGTACTTCTCTGGGTCAATCATGAGGGCCGTCAGAGTGTAGGGGCAAGCACTGGGCGCGCCTCTTTTCCCGGAAGGGTGGAGACTCTCACGAAATGTACGGTCCCCTCGCGCTCGTCGGCGGCGACGAGTTCAACCCCGGCAACGAGCACCAGGACGAGATTCTTCGCGACGCATGCGCCGGGCGACCGGCCTACGTGGTCGCGACAGCTGCACAGGACTTCGCGTCCGGTGCGGTCGAAGCGGCCCGCCACTGGTTCGCCGGTCTGGGGCTCGAGGTGCGCGAGCTGCGCATCCGTACCAAGCACGACGCCAGCTCGCCGGAGGTCGCGGCGGCGGCCGCGGGAGCCGGTCTCGTCTACATCGCCGGGGGTGATCCGGGGTGGGTTGTTGAGGTCCTGCGAGCGAGCCCCGTCTGGCATGCGATCGCCGCAGCCTGGCGGGCCGGCGCGGCGCTCGCCGGATCGTCGGCCGGCGCCATGGCGCTCTGCGAGTGGTGCCTGGTCCAGACGAGCTGGCCGGGCGAGGTCGCGGAGCGCTCGGTCGATGCCCTGGGCCTGGTCCCGGGCTGCGCGATCCTCCCCCACTTCGACGTACTGGGCGACGCCTGGATCCCATGGGCCCAGGAGGGCCTCGGCCAGGAGGCGCAGGTCATCGGCATCGACGAGCGCACCGCCGCCGTGCTGCGCGACGGCCGCTGGGAAGTGGTCGGCCCGGGCGCTGTCACGATCCTGCAAGGGCCGCTGCGCCATCGCCACATCGAGGGCGAAAAGATCGATGAAATGTCGAATCCGGAACCTTAAGGCTGTTCAGGCCGTAATCCGAACGTAACCCTGCTCCGTTTACTTGTATGACAGGCTGGATAACCTGAACAGCGAAGGCATTCACGAGAGACGACAACCGACATGAGCTTCCAAAGCGCAATCACTGACATGGACGCGGCAAAGGCCCGCGCCGAAGACGCAAAAGCCCGCCGCAAGCTCCGCATCGAGCACATTCAGCGGCTCGAACGGGTCCTTGACAGCGTCGAGCACCACAATCTGCAGCGTGATCGTCAGGTACCCCCGGATATGTGGCGTCAGCTCGCCGAGCTCGAAGTGGTCCTCCCCGTTCCCGCTCCCGCGGCACTCTGGCAGGCGCGCAACACCGCGCGGCTGCACGACGCTCTGCTCGACTGGGAAGCCGATCTCCTCGACAAGGTCGCGCCCCACCGCGTCGCATACGACGACACCCACGACGACTGACCTCACCGCCTGAGGCGGGTCTGGCACACTCAGCGGACGTGACCACCGCTGAACGTATGGCGCTCGTCGAGCGCAAGACCGCCGAGGTCATCGGCGCTGACGAATTGCCGCCTCTGATGGATGCCGGCATTGAGCTGCGCCATTACATCGGATTCGAGATCTCGGGAAAGGCGCACCTCGGCACCGGGCTGATGAGCATGGCCAAGGTGCGCGACCTCATCGCGGCAGGTGTGCACTGTTCCGTCCTCCTGGCCGATTGGCACACCTGGATCAACGACAAGCTGGGTGGCGACCGCGACCTGATCCGCCGCATCGCGACCGGTTACTTCACGGAAGCCTTCCGCGCCTCCCTGCTCTGTGTCGATGCCAACCCGGGAGCCGTCGAGTTCGTGCTCGCGTCGGACCTGTACCGGAGCGACGACGAGTACTGGGCGACCGTGATCGAGGTGAGCAAGAACACGACCCTCGCCAGAATGCAACGCAGCATCAGCATCCTCGGCCGGCAGGAACGCGAAAGCGTCGACTTCGCCAAGCTCATCTACCCCGCCATGCAGGCGGCGGACATCTTCACGCTCGGCGTACACATCGCGCACGCGGGGATGGATCAGCGCAAAGCCCACGTGATTGCGCGGGACGTGGCTTTGCAGATGCGCATCCATACGCTGCGCGGCCTGAACGGCACACCAATGAAGCCGGTCGCCCTGCATCATCCCCTCCTGCTCGGTCTGCGCCGCCCTCCGGTGTGGCCGGTGCCACCGGAGTCGGCGCGCGACGTCTTCGCCGCCATGAAGATGAGCAAGAGTGACCCCGGCTCGGCGGTGTTCGTTCATGACAGTCCTGACGAGATCATGGGGAAGGTCAGGAAGGCGTTCTGTCCCCCCGGCGAGGTCACCTTCAATCCCATCCTGGACTGGATCGAGAAGATCGTCTTCGGGATCGCCGGTGGTCCCTTTGTCGTTGACCGATCCGACGCCAACGGCGGACGGGTCACCTTCGACACACACGATGAGGTGAGCGCCGCCTACATCGCAGGATCGCTGCACCCGATGGACGCCAAGGCCGCCCTCGCGGCGCGACTCATCGACCTGCTCGAACCCGCACGCATCCACTTCGCGAAACCCGAGGTGCACGCCATGCTCGAGGAGGTCGACGCGGCGCTCTCCTAGACGGATCAGCGGAGGCCGACCGCCTTCTGCACGCGCTGCAGGGTCGCGTCCGCCACCAGGTGGACACGAGCCGCAGACTCCGCGAGGACACGGCGGAGACCCTCCTCATCGCCGCGAAGGTCGGCGTAGCGAGCCTGAATCGGGCGGAGCGCGTCGACGATGGCATCGGCGACCGCTCCTTTCAGGATGCTGTAACTCTTGCCCTCGAATGCCTCCAACGCCGCGTCGACGCTGATCTCGTGGAGCGCCGCGTAGATCTCGAGCAGGTTGGCGACACCTGCGCCGAGTGGCTTGTGCACAGCGGGTTCGGTATCGGTGGTCGCGCGGGCGACCTTGCGTCGCACCACGTCTGGAGGATCGAGCAGCAGCACCGCATGCCCGGGGCGGTCCACGGCGAGGCTTTTGCTCATCTTCTCGTCAGGCGTGTCGAGACCCATCACGCGAGCACCAACCTGGCTGATCAACGCCGCGGGCACCTTGAGCACGTCGCCACGTTGCGAGTTGAGCCGGTTGGCGAGGTCGCGGCAGAGCTCGATGTGCTGGCGCTGATCCTCACCGACAGGGACGACGTCGGCGTCGTACAGGAGGATGTCCGCCGCCTGGAGGACCGGGTAGGCGAACACCCCGGTGTTGATCCGTTCGCTTCCCTGCGCCTGGCTTCGCGCCTTGAACTGGGTCATCCGCTCCAGCCAGCCCATCGGGGTGAGCGTCTCGAGAATCCAGCAGAGCTGCGTGTGCGCGGGAACGTGCGACTGCACGAAGATCTCGCAGCGATTGGGGTCGAGTCCGCACGCCATGTACATCGCTGCCAGTTCCAGGGTCAGCGAGCGCAGGCGCTCGGGATCCGGGTGCTGGGTCAGGGCATGGAGGTCGACGATGCAGAAGAAATTCTCGAACCGATCCTGGTCGCGAGCCCAGTTGCGCAGCGCGCCGAGATAGTTGCCGAGGTGGAGGCTGAAGTCGGGCTGAATGCCGCTCAGGACACGGGGGCGTGGGGCAGCGGTCTGTGGCATGTCGGAGTCCAGCCTATCGTCAGGCGGTGCGACGGCGCTGCCGGCGAGGCTTCACGACTGCCCGCGGCGACCAGCACTGCGCGACGAATCCCGCGATCTCCGCGGTGAGCCGCGCAGGACGGCGGCGCAACTCGAGGATGTTCGAAGCCTCGACCAGGCGGGCGCTGGGGAGTTCACCGGTGAGCACGCCCGCATCCGAGAAGGGATGCACCGGGTCGGTGCGATGACCGATCACCAGCGCCGGCATGGTCAGCTCACGTCGCTGCGCGCTGTATGGCGCGATGTGGCCGAAGAACAGCCCCTGAAGCAGCGCGGCGCTCGGTCCGGGGTCCTGGCGGACCACGTCGAGCGCGACGTTGCCCCAGAACGGGACCAGGCGCCGCGGGAGCCTGCGCAGCCCTGCCGCGACCGGTCGCATCAGGCGCTCGCCGAAGTGCAGGGCCACGAGCAGCGGACCGAAGGCGATCACCGATGCAACCAGCGCGTTCTCCAGCACCGGCATCTCGATGATCATGCCGCGCACCCGCTGGGGCGCCACGTGGGCTATCTCGAGGGTCACGTTCGCTCCCAGCGATGTGCCCCCGACCACGGCTTCGTCGATGTCGAGATGGTCCAGGAGCGCGATGGCGTCGCGCGCAAAGGACTTGATCGAGTACTCGGCCATGCTGTTGGGCCGGTCGGAGCGACCGTGTCCGAGCGGGTCGAGCACCAGCACGTGTGCGCCGCTCGCCGCCAGCGCCATCGCGAGGGGCTCCTGCATCAGGGCAGGGATGAGCAGGCCCGGCATGAGCAGGACCCAGCGTTTGCCCACACCGAACTCGGTGTATGCCAGGCGGTGGCCCCGGGTGGTGAACGCCGACGGCACGACCATCGGCGGGCGATCGATCGGCATCGCGCGAACTATCCTCCAAAAGCCGCGCGAGTGCCGCTACTCGTTCTCGTATTTGAAGGAGACGTTGAGGCGGGTGCGGAAGCGCGTGACCTTGCCGTTCTCGACGGTCATGTCGAGCTTGACCACCTCCGCGACGCGCAGGTCGCGCAGTGATGAGGATGCGGTCTCGATCGCAAGCTGGGCCGCCTTCTCCCAGGATTCGGCACTGGTGCCAACGAGTTCGGTGACGCGGTAGACGCTCTCAGCCATGAGAAGACTCCCCTGGACGGTGGACGCGAGGAGCGCAATTCTGAACCGACCCGCGAGGGATCGGCTGGCGGGTACATCTGGCCTAGAGTCTTGAACCATGCGAAGGCTGACCAGAACCGCCGGACGCTTTCTTCTTGCCGGGATCTTCGTGTACTCCGGCTACGGGATGTTGAACAACTCGGAGCGCTACGCAAAGCTCGCGGCGGGCGCGCTGCCGATGCTCCCTGAGGAGCCGATGATCGCCAAAGCGCAGGGCGCAACCATGCTGGTCGCCGGTTCGACGTTCGCGCTCGGCATCCTGCCGAAGATGTCCGCTCGCATCCTCGCACTGACGTTGATTCCCGCCACGATCGTCGGCCACCCATTTTGGAAAGCCGAGAAGCCGGAGGATCGGCGCCCCCAGCTCGTCCACTTCCTGAAGAACCTCGGCCTCTTCGGCGCCCTGCTGTACGCGAGCGCCGACAAGCGCACGCAGACCCGACCCGAGGACTGATTCAGGGCGGTCCGGCCGAGTCGAGGCTCGCCAGGTAGGCGTCCAACCCCGCTTGCCAGTCGGGCAACGGCGGCTCGCCGAGGTCGCGCCACGCGCGGTTGTCAAGCACCGAGTACGCCGGGCGGACGGCGGGCGTCGGGTACTCCGCGCTCGTAATCGGCACCACCTCGACCGGGACCCCCCGAGCCCTGATGATCGCGTCCGCGAAGTCGTACCAGGTGGTGACGCCACTGTTGGTGAGGTGGTACGTCCCCGGTGGTCCGACGTCGAGCAGCCGGAGCATCGCCGGCGCGAGATGTCCCGTCCACGTCGGCGCGCCGTGCTGGTCCGCCACCACGCGCAGCTCCGGGCGTTCAGATGCCAGGCGCAGCATGGTGAGCACGAAGTTGGGGCCCTGGCGGCCGTAGAGCCAGCTGGTGCGCACGATGACGTGGTCCGGACTGCGCTCCCGCACGGCGACCTCGCCGTGCCATTTGGTGCGCCCGTATGCCGATCGCGGAGCCGCCATCGTGTTCTCGGGGATGGGCGACGTCGCGGTCCCGTCGAACACGTAATCGGTGCTCACGTAGCAGCATCGAATGCCGGCCGCAGCGCAGGCGGCAGCCACGAGGCCGGCGCCGGTGGCGTTCACGGCCTCGGCCGCCGCCTCGTGCTCCTCGGCGGCGTCGACCCTCGTCCACGCGGCAGCGTTGATGACCGCCTGCGGTCGGATCTCACCGACTGCACGCTCGACAGCGGCGCCGTCGGTGACGTCGCACTCGGCCTGGGTCAGGCCGACCATCTCGTGTCCCTGACGGATGCCTTCGTCGACGAGGTCACCGCCGAGCTGCCCGGGCGTACCGAGCACGAGGTACCTCAGCGCAGCGCCCCGTGGGACGGATCGATCGCAGACCCGCCGGCGATGTTGACGCCCGTCAGAGCTCGACTCGCGAGTGGTCGCCGAGCATCAGACGCACGGCGGTCGGACGCGCCGGCGATTTGCAGACCTCACACTCCTTCCCGATCAGCGAGCCGTCAATCTTTCCGGCGATGTCGTGGATTCGCGTGCCCTCGAGCACGATGCTGTTCTCGATCTCCGCATTGCGCACCACGCAGTCGAAGTAGATGGACGTGAACGGGCCGATGTAGGCGTTGTCGACGACAGTCCCGCTGCCGATGATCGCCGGCCCGCGAACCACGCAATTGCGCAGGGTTGCCCCCTCCTCCACCACGACCTTGCCATGCAGGCGCACGTCCTCACCGACGGTACCCTCGCAGCGGGCTTCGAGGGTGTCGAGGATCATGCGATTGGCTTCGAGGATGTCCTCGAGACGCCCGGTGTCCTTCCACCATCCCTCGATGATGTGCGGCATGACACGTTTGCCGGTGTCGATCATCCGCTGGATCGCGTCGGTGATCTCAAGCTCGCCGCGCGCACTCGGCTCGATGGCGTCGATTGCCTCGAAGATCAGCGGGGAGAAGAGGTACACCCCAACCAGCGCAAGGTCTGAGCGGGGCACCGACGGCTTCTCCACGAGCGAGATGACCCGTCCGTCCTCGAGCTCGGCGACCCCAAAGCGCTGCGGCTCGGGAACCCGCGCCAGCAGGATCATGGTGTCCGCCTTGGAGCGTTGAAACTCGTCGACGAGGGTGCCGATCCCCTGGGCGATGAGGTTGTCGCCGAGATACATGACGAAGCTGTCCCCGGCGAGGAAGTCGCGAGCGATGCCGACGGCGTGGGCGAGCCCGAGCGGTGCTTGCTGGGCGATGAAGGTGATGCTTGCGCCGAACTTCGACCCGTCGCCGACGGCGGAGCGCACTTCGTCGGCCGTGTCCCCGACGATGATCCCGATGTCGTGGATCCCAGCCTGGGTCAGCGCGTCGATTGCGTAGAAAAGAATCGGCCGGTTGGCGACCGGGATGAGTTGCTTCGCGCCGGTGTGGGTGATCGGCCGCAGCCGCGTCCCCTTGCCGCCACTGAGGATGAGCCCCTTCACCGGGAGCCCGGTGCTCGCATCACCGCAGGGTACCAGCCNNCAAACGTCTCGAATGCCACTACGCTCTGTCCCGGCGACGCTCCGAGAGGGGGAGCGCCGCTCCCACCCCTTGTAGGATGCGCCGAATGAGCCGCCATCTCA
Organism: Candidatus Dormiibacterota bacterium; assembly: GCA_003135895.1. GTDB lineage: Bacteria > Chloroflexota > Dormibacteria > Aeolococcales > Aeolococcaceae > Palsa-851. Next base: position 3,994 of record PNBE01000117.1, on the reverse strand, counting down.
TCACGAGCGCCTTGCCATACATCAACGGCGTCAAACACCTCGGCAACCTGGTCGGCTCGATGCTCCCCGCGGATGTGTACGCGCGCCACATGCGCCTTCGCGGCCACGAGGTCCTCTTCATCTGCGCGACCGATGAGCACGGCACCCCCGCCGAGCTCGCGGCAGCTGCTGCCGGGCTCAGCGTTGCCGACTACTGCGCGGAGCAGCATGAGATCCAGGCAGACCTGTCGCGGCGGTTCGGATTGTCCTTCGACCATTTCGGTCGCAGCTCGTCGCCGCAGAACGCCGAGCTGACCGGGCACTTCGCCGAGCAACTCCGAGCCAACGGGATGGTGGACGAGCGGGTCACCGACCAGGTCTACTCACTCGATGACGAGCGCTTCCTGCCCGATCGCTACATCATCGGGACGTGCCCGCACTGCGGCTACGAGCGCGCCAATGGCGATCAATGCGAGAACTGCGCCCGGCTCCTCGAACCGTCGGACCTGATCAACCCGCGGTCCGCGGTCTCGGGCAGCACGCGGCTGGAGGTGCGCGCCACGCGCCACCTGTTCATCCGCCAATCCCTCATGGCCGACCGGATTCGCGAGTGGATCGACTCCCACACCGACTGGCCGATCCTGGTGACGTCGATCGCTCGTAACTGGCTCAACGTCGGGCTCGAGGATCGGAGCATCACACGCGACCTCAAGTGGGGCATCCCGGTGGGATGGCCGGGATTCGAGGGCAAGGTCTTCTATGTCTGGTTCGACGCGCCCATCGAGTACATCGGCGCCACCAAGGAATGGGCGGATCTCGATCCCGAGACCCGGGACTATCGCTCCTGGTGGTTCAACGCCACCGACGTCCGCTACACCCAGTTTCTCGGCAAGGACAACATCCCGTTTCACACCATCAATTTCCCGATCACGATCATGGGGTCGGTTGAGCCCTGGAAGCTCGTCGACTACATCAAGGGGTTCAACTACCTCACCTACTACGGCGGCAAGTTCTCGACGAGCCAGCAGCGCGGCGTGTTCATGGACGCTGCCATCGAGTTGCTGCCGGCCGACTACTGGCGGTATGCGCTGCTCGCCTCGGCGCCGGAGTCGGACGACACGGAATTCACGTGGGAAAGCTTCGCGCTCACCGTCAACAAGGACCTGGCGGGAATCTTCGGCAACTTCGTGCAGCGAACTCTCAAGCTCACGGAAAAACTCTTCGGGATGACGGTGCCGGACGGGGGTGAGCCGGGCCCCGAGGAGGCGGAGTTGGCCGCGTCGCTCGACGGGGCCCTGGCGACCTACGCCGCCGAGATGGACGCGATGCGCTTCCGGCCGGCCGCGTTCGCGCTGCGGAGCCTCTGGACGCTGGGGAACCAATACCTTGACCGCTGCGCGCCCTGGCACGAGAAGGACATGGCTCGGGTCGCGTGCATCCTGCGGACAGCCATCAACGTCGCGCGCATCGAGGCGATCGTCTCAGCGCCGTTCGTCCCCTTCGGGTGCGACCGGCTCGCCGCGACCCTCGGCCTCGACGACGGCGAGCGCTCGTGGCCGGGTCCGGCGAGCGACGAACTCCGCAGGCTCGGCCCCGGCCGCAGCATCCAGGCGGGCGACCCGCTGTTTCCTCGCATCGGCGACCGGAGCACGCTCACCGCCTGGGTTGCTGAGATGGAGCAGCGCTTCGGTGGGCCTTCCTGACGTTTGGGCCTTATGACGCGTTCGTAACCTTTCAGACAGGTCGGCGCGCTATTCTCTTGAATGAGCATGAGCCCCGATTTCCCGGAACCACCGCCACCTCCTCCGCCCGCTGAACCAGCGAGCCCCCGGCCCGGCCGGATGCGGTTGTTCGGGATCGGACTGACGATCGCGGTGGTCGGTGCCACCACGGGATTCATCGTGACCCACGCTGCCTCGCCGGCATCGACGAACACCACAACCGCGGCGAGCAAGCCGAGTCCTTCGCCCTCGACGCACAAGCCGTCTTTCCGTCCGCACGGCCGCTTCGGCTCCGAGTGCGGGGCGCCGTTCGCCGGCGCCGGGCAGTCCTTCTTCGGTGGAGGGTTCTGCGGCGGGCAGACGGGCACGGTCACCAAGATCAGCGGATCGACGCTGACACTGCGCACGCTCGCGGGCACCGTGACTGTCACAACCGGTTCTTCGACGACGTACAGCCGTGAAGAGCAAGCCGTGCACTTCAGCGCCGTCAAGGTCGGCGACGTCGTGGCGGTACGCGGCAAGCGCACCGGGACTGCTCCGACAGCGACCTCGCCGATCGCGGCAACCTCGATCACCATCGAGGTGCCGAGCATTGCCGGACGTGTGCAGTCGATGAGCGGCAACACGGTCACGCTGGTCAGCGGCGACGGGCAGCTTGAGTACGTCACCCTCTCGAGCACGACTGCGTACCACGGCCTCGGCGGTGCGTCGGCCACCAGGAGCTCGCTCAAAACCGGTATCTACATCGTCGCCCAGGGAACCCAGCTGAACCTCACGACTCTCAACGCCGACGACGTGCGGGTGCTCGGGACCATGAGTTTCGAGCCCCACAGTTTTCCCGGGCATTCCGGGACGGCACCGCCCGCTCAGCCAGGTGGCGCGACCAAGTCCGTCTAGGCCGGGGGCACCGCCAGCGCGTCGATGAGCGAACGCGCGTCTACTTCAGGACCACGTGCTCGCGGGCAGGCTCATGGTGACCGCTGGCGCATCGCCCGGGCCCGCCGGCGAAGCTCGCGGCGTTGCTCAGCTTTCGCACGCAGGTCACGTGCATTGTCCAGGCGCTCCTGCTCGCGTTCGAGCTTCCGTTTGGACTCGAGTCGCGCGAGGACGGTCGGGTCACCGGCCGCCGCCGCGCGCACGGCGCACCCCGGTTCCTGTTCGTGCTTGCAATTCCGGAACCGGCACTGCGCGGCGACCTCGGTGAGGTCACCGAACACCTCGCCGATGCCGGCGCCGGCATCCCACAAGCCGAGCTCCCGCGTGCCTGGAGTGTCGATGATGAGCCCGCCACCCGGAAGCTCGATCAGCTCGCGGCGTGTGGTCGTATGCCGACCTTTGCCGTCCGCGCGCACCTCACCGGTGGCAAGCGCATCGTTCCCGGACAGCCGGTTCACGAGCGTCGACTTGCCGGTGCCGCTGGGTCCGACCAGCACGGCAACCAGGCCTTCGAGCAGGATTTCGCGCAGGCGGACAAGCCCAGCCCCGGACGCGTTGACGGCGATAACCTCGGTACCCGCCGCGACCGAACGAGCCGTGCGCAGATCCTCCTCGACGTCGGCGCTCAGGTCTGATTTGGTGAGCAACACGACGGGTGCCGCGCCGCTCGACCACGCCATGGCGAGGGCGCGCTCAATGCGCCGGAGCCGGAGTGGAACGCCGAGTGCGACGGTGACGAACACCAGGTCGATGTTGGCCGCAACCGCCTGGCCGGCCGTCGCCACGCCGGCCGCGCGACGCATCAACACGGAGCGGCGCGGCAGGAGCTGCACCGCAACGCCGCTCTCGATGACGAGCCAGTCGCCGGTGGTGACGCCACCGTCGTCGGGGACTCCCGACAGCGTCGCCGCCAGCGGCACGCGCTGCTGGCCGGCATCCGTCAGGACCGTGACCACACGCCCGTCGATGCGGATGACGAGGCCGCGGTGGCCGTCGTGCGTCGCGTCAGCGAACGCTGTTTCGAGTGAGCCGTTCCACCCTAGCGCGGTGAGACGGGGAAGGTCATGAGACAAGTGGGAACTCCATGCTGCAGAGAGAGCCCGGAGCCCCGATTGCAGTCCCGCACCCGCGTGTGGCGCGGATTCAGCGGACGATCAGGCGGCGGAGCCGCCGGGCACGACNNGTCTGTTGCCCTCCAGTGGTCGTATTGATCGATCGTCTGCATCGTACCTCAGGCGAGGAATGCGCGCATCAAGCGGCCCTGGTGGCACGCATGACGATCGCCGAGGTCACTGCCGCGAGCACAAGGCCGCCCGCCACATCCGCAAGATAATGCTGTTTCACGAGGACGGTCGACG
>PNBE01000197.1 GCA_003135895.1 Candidatus Dormiibacterota bacterium | reverse complement strand
CCAGAGCCGGCGGTGCAACCGGTTTGCGCCGGCTTCCGCATTAGCCACGCGGGTGAGGGTCCAACTCGCTCGGGGATGCTAAGCAGCACGATCGATCTGTGTCGATTCCCAATGTCGACATGATTGGATTCTGGAAGTCGATGAGCGTCGCCAGCTCTTGGCCCATGTGAATATACACGCCATGCGTGCTTTTCTGAAGACGGCGCTGTAGTGACGAGGCGACGGTGGTGGCGCAACCGATTCGCTTACGTTGTCCTCGGCGTGGCGGCTCTCATCGCGACGCTATATCTCTACCGACTTGGGAGCGACCCTCCGGGACTGTACGCCGATGAAGCCAGCATTGGCTACAACGCGTGGACAATCGCGCACTACGGCACGGACCAATATGGTAACCATTTTCCGTTGTTCTTCGCGGACTTCGGAGACTACAAAGGCCCGGTCGCCACGTATCTGGTAGCGCCCTTCACGTGGATCTTTGCGGGTGGCGCCGCAGTGGTGCGGTTGCCGAGTGTGCTGGCAGGAGTCGCTATCGCTCTGGTGGCCGGACGAATCGCACTTCTGCGGACGCGTTCCAGGCCTGTTGCACTGGCGACTATCGCGTTCACAGCGTTACAGCCTTGGATCTTCTTGCAGAGCCACACGATGCTCGAGGGGAACATCCTGATGGTGCTCTGCGTGATGTGTTGCTGCTGGTGCATAGCCGAGGCGAACGTTGACGGGGCGCCAGCAAGATGGTGGACCGGTGCGGGCGTGGCGTTGGCGATTTCCATCTATGCGTATTCGGTGGGGCGCCTTCTTGCCGTGCTGATCGCTGGAGCTGCCCTCGTCAGCTTCGCTCATATGGGCCGAGAGAAGATCCTTCGGTTCCTCTTTCCAGTCGCCGTCGGCTATATCATCCTCGCGATCTGGTCGTTCGAGAACCCCGGTGATCTGCTGGAGCGTTTTCAGAGCGTGGGCCTGTTTGCCGACCATCCGTCGATCGTGGCTGCAGCCGTGAGGTTTCTGGGTAACTATGGGAGTTACTTCAGCCCCAACTTCCTGGTGCTGCACGGTGACGGGAATCTGCGTCAGACGACTGGATTTGGCGGCGTGCTGCTCGACGCAACGATCCCGCTCATGATCATCGGCGCGATTCGGCTCGTGTCGAGGTGGCAGAAACCGTACGCGCGGTTCGTGCTGCTTGGTGCAGTCGTCGCCCCAATCCCCGCCGCCCTGACACTCGTCGCACCTCACGCGCTCCGAGGCGCCGGATTGATCCCTTTTCTCATCCTCATGATGGTGGAGGGCACCTCCTGGATCTGGGCGTTACTGCAATCGCGCAGCGTGATCGCCATAGCGCTCGTCGCAATCGCGCTCGCCAGCGCAACTCCGTACTTTGTCGATTTCTTCACCGGTTACCCTGCTCGCGCGGAAGTTGCGTTCGAGACAGGCGAAGGCTCGGCGCTCGCCTTGGCGTACTCCGACGCCGAGTCAGGCGGGCACCGCATTTTCCTCTCCGCAACGCTCAATCAGCCGGCCCTGCAGCTGATGTACGCAGTCGAGGCGAAACCCCCGCAGAATGAATTTGTTCGTAGAGCCCGGATCACCGTTGTAACAACGCTGGCGGAACTGGATACTGCCAGACCCGGTGACGTGCTCGTCATTGGACCTCACGACACTCCGCCCCAGGGCGCCCACCTCCTCTTCGTGGTAGCGGATGGCCGAATCGTTCAGGCACCGCCGGCGGTGACCGGCGCTGACCTTCTCTGCGTCTACCAAGTGTGATGGGTGCCCCGGCGGAGAATGACGTTCCCGCACTAGCATGTCTCGCATGAGGGCCATGATTTTCGATGCGCCCGGGCGCCCACTGCGGAGCGGCACCGTGGCAGATCCAACGCCGGGTGACGGTCAGGTCCTCGTGAGGGTCGGGGCCTGCGCCATCTGCCGGACCGACCTGCACGTCGTCGACGGCGAGCTGACCCATCCAAAGCTCCCGCTCATTCCCGGTCACCAGGTTATCGGGGAAGTCGTTGAGATCGGCCCGGCGATGGAAACGGTGCGGGTCGGCGATCGCGTGGGTATCCCCTGGCTCGGCTGGACGTGCGGAGCGTGCGTCTACTGCACCACAGGGCGCGAGAATCTCTGCGACCGCGCTCGATTCACCGGCTATGACATCGATGGTGGCTACGCGGAATACACGGTCGCGGACGCCCGATTCTGCTTTCCAATCGATCCCTCGTACAGTGACACCGATGCGGCGCCGCTGCTCTGCGCGGGGCTGATCGGATACCGCGCACTCAACGCGGCGGGAGACGGTGTGCGCCTGGGCCTGTACGGTTTTGGCGCGTCGGCCCACATCATTGCGCAGGTGGCGCGCTATCAAGGACGGCGCGTGTTCGCGATCACGCGACCCGGCGATACCGCGAGCCAGGAATTCGCGCTGCACCTGGGGGCGGAGTGGGCAGGCGACACCGACCAGCCTTTGCCGGAGGAGCTCGACGCCGCAATCATCTTCGCGCCGGTCGGTGCGCTGGTCCCGCTCGCGCTGGGTGCGGTTGCCAAGGGCGGCACCGTCGTCTGCGCAGGAATCCACATGAGCGACATTCCGTCGTTCTCGTACGACCTGTTATGGGGAGAGCGCGTGGTCAGGTCGGTCGCCAATCTGACCCGCCGGGACGGGATCGAATTCCTCGCCCTGGCACACCGGGTTCCGGTGCGCGCCGAGGTCGAGACATTGCCACTCGACGAGGCCAATACGGCACTCGCCAGGCTCCGCGACGGCCGGGTGCAGGGTGCGCTCGTGCTGACGATCGCCGAGGACGGCGGCTAGGCGGGGCAACGGAGCTGTGCGCCGCTGCGCGACCATCTCATTGTGAAAGAGACGAGCTTTCCCCGACAGCAGGCCCGGACACATCGTTTCAGTCTCGGCGTCCCACGAGATTTCGTCATCGCGCCTGACGGCGGACGTGTGCTGTTCCTGCGCACGCGCGGCGGTACCGATCCAACCACGTGTCTCTGGCAATTCGACGTCCGAGGTGGAACGCAGACGCTGGTCGTGGACCCGGGGGCGTTGGAACACGACGAGGGCGATGAGGTTCCTGCCGAGGAGCGGATGCGTCGCGAGCGGGCGCGCGAGTCATCCGGCGGGATCGTGCGCTTTTCGACCAACCACGATGTGACGCGCGCAGTGTTCGACCTGACGGGACGAATCCATGCCGTCGATCTCCTCTCGCGCGCAGCGAACGAGCTGCCGGCCGGCGGCAGCGCCATCGATCCGCGCATCGATCCGACCGGCAAACGTGTCGCGTACGTCGAGGCCGGGGCACTGCATGTGGTGGGGACGGACGGCAGTGGGGCGCAAGTCTTGCTGAGCCCGGAGAACGACCAGGTCACCTATGGCCTCGCGGAGTTCGTCGCCGCCGAGGAGATGGGCCGTCAGAGCGGGTACTGGTGGTCTCCCGGCGGGTCCCGGCTGCTGGTGGCGCGTGTCGACGTCACCCGGGTTCGGCGCTGGTACATCTCCGATCCCGCCAATCCCGAACGCCGTCCCGTAGCGGTCGCCTATCCGGCCGCCGGCACCGACAATGCCGACGTCACCCTGCATCTCGTCGACCTCAACGGCTCGCCGTCCGTGGAGGTGCACTGGGACCGAGTCAGCTTCGAGTACGTGACCAGGGTGGACTGGTCCGAGCACGGGTTGCTGGTTGTCGTGCAGAGCCGTGATCAGCGCACGATGCGGATTCTCGACGTCGATCTGACGAGCGGTGCGACCTCGGTAGTTCGCGAGGACAGCGACGATGCATGGGTCGATATCGTCGACGGCGTCCCGGCGAGGTTGCCGGATGGGACGCTGGTCTGGACGGCCGATCGTGATGGCGCAAAACGGATCGTCATCGGCGACGAATCGGTGACCGGGCCGGACCTCGAGGTGCGCGATGTCCTCGACGTCGACGGCGACGTTCTTGTCTTCCGGGCTTCGACGACGCCGGCGGAGGTGGGCGTGTACACGTGGTCGCGGTTGGAGGGTGTCACCCAGATGCTTCCCGAAGGCGTCGCACCCGGCGTGTGGCGCGCTCGCCGGGCGGGCGGCACGACGGTGCTCGCTTCCAGCAACCTCGAGGCTCCTGGGGTCCACGTGTCGGTCCACAGCGACGGCCGGCAAGTTGGGCGCATCGAGTCCCTCGCCGAGACTCCGGCGATCTCGCTCAACGTGCGCCTGGTGACGCTCGGTGATCGCGAGCTCAGCGCCGCCGTTCTGTTTCCGAAGGGGCACGCGCCCGGCAGCGGCAAGCTACCCGTGCTGCTCGACCCCTATGGCGGCCCCAGCTTCCAGAGAGTGATCTCGGCAGCCGGCGCGTACCTGGAGTCGCAGTGGTTCGCGGACCAGGGTTTCGCTGTACTCGTGGTCGACGGCAGGGGCACGCCCGGCCGTGGTCCCGAGTGGGATCGGTCGGTCCGGGGCGACTACGCCGCACCGGTGCTCGAGGACCAGGTGGATGCGCTGGTCGCGGCTGCGGCGGCGTGGCCGGATCTCGACCTGTCGCGCGTCGCGATTCGTGGTTGGTCGTTCGGCGGGTTCCTCGCCGCGCTGGCGGTGCTCCGGCGCCCCGACGTCTTTCATGTGGCGATCGCCGGGGCTCCCGTCACCGACGATCATCTCTACGACACGCATTACACCGAGCGGTACCTCGGGCATCCGGACCGCGAGCCCGCCAACTATGCGCGCGTCTCGCTGATCGAAGACGCACCGCGTCTCACCCGTCCGCTCATGCTGATCCACGGTCTCAGCGACGACAACGTCGTCGTCGCCCACACACTTCGCCTGTCCGGCGCGCTGCTCGCAGCCGGACGCGAGCACACCGTGCTGCCGCTGACCGGCGCGACGCACATGGCCAACGATGAGACGGTGCAGGAGAATCTGCTGCTCCTGGAACTTGCATTCATCCGGCGCGCGCTGGGGTGATCTGATCGATCGCTGACGTCGTTCAGGGAATTGCGATCATCGCGATTGCAACGATCGCCAGGGCCGCGCCGAATGCCTGGAGCGGCGTCATCCGTTCGTGGGTGAAGGGGCGCGCGCAGAGCANNCGGTGTGCGTGGCGTACAGGTAGAGCACGACCCCGGTGCCGTCGAACACACCGCCGATGGCGATGAGGCGAACGGCACTCCGCCGGATGACGAGGGAGGTTCTGGTCACCACGGCTGTGCAGATGGCGGCCGTTGCCGAGCCGAACCGTCCGCTCACGAATGCGGTGACCCGGCGTGGCTCGCGTCGTGGAACAGGATGAAGAACAGACCGAACGCGTGATCGGAGCGACCACGCCGATCAGGTTCAGCGACATCGCGCGGTAGAACCCGACCAGGTCCGAGCCCGCCGATCGCGCCGCCGGCGAATGCCTGGAGCGCCGCCTGGACATCCCAGCCGTTGGGGGGAGCAGGAACGCGAGCGGCACGGCAACCAGGCCAACCGACTCCACGGCGACGGCAACGATGGGCGCGCTGCTCCTCCTGCCCGCGAACCCGCCGGTGAAATCGGCGATGCCCGGGGTCACGGCGGACGCCATGGCCGTCAGCGGGGAGAGAGGCAGGCTCATGGCCGCGGTCACGGTAGCCGAGCCGGCCGCCACACACTGAGTCCGGCGATGATGCTTGCGGACGCCATAGCCGCTGATCGATACTTCCGGCCGCATCCCGCCTGCGGGGGCGGTCATGGCACGGAGGTGCGCAGATGAGTGGCGAAACCGTGGTCTCGACGCCAGAGGCCGGCGACGCGGATGCCGCCCAACTTGCGAGGTTTGGGTACGGACAGGAGTTGCGGCGCGTCCTCAACCTGTTCGAGAACTTCGCCGTCGCCTTCTGCTACATCTCCCCGGTCGTCGGCATCTATTCGCTGTTCGTGCTCGGCGTCGGAACCGCCGGCCCGCGATACATCTGGTTGCTGCCGATCGTGGTTCTCGGCCAGCTGTTCGTGGCGCTCGTCTTCGCCGAGCTCGGAAGCCACTATCCGATCGCCGGCGCGCTCTTCCAGTGGGGCAAGAATCTGATCGGGCCGAACTATGGATGGTGGGTCGGGTGGATCTACGGGTGGGCGCTGATCATGACCGTCGCCTCGGTCGACACCGGGCTGATCATCTACGCGGGTCCGCTCATCAACAACATCTTCCACACCACCATCAATCCCGGCGACCCGAATCAGATCCTCATCTGCACGGTGCTGCTCATCCTCGTGCAGCTCGCCTTCAACATCGGTGGCGTGAACCTCCTCGGGCGAATCTCACAGATCGGTGTGTACTTCGAGATCATCGGCACCTTCGGTATCGCCATCCTGCTGGCGATCACCGGTTTTCATCACGGCTTTGACTACCTCTTCACCAGCCAGGGCGCCGAGAACGCTGCGACCAATCCGCTCGGCGTCGACTTCGGTGGCAACTGGTGGCTCGGCGCAGCCTTTGTCGCCATCCTGGCGCACGTCTACATCTTCTACGGGTTCGAGTCAGCCGGGGATGTCGCTGAAGAAGTGGTGCAGGCATCGAAGCGTGTTCCACGGGCGATCATCTCGTCGCTGCTGACCGCCGGCGTGACCAGCTTCATCCTTGTCGGAGCGTTGCTCCTCGCAATCCCGGCTGGTGCCAAGGGACTCAGCGAGACGGTGGCAGGAGGCGTGCCGTTCCTGATCAGCTCGAACGTCTCCAGCCAGGTCATCCAGGACCTCGCGCTGTTCGTGGTCTGCTTCGCCTTCTTCAGTTGCGGGCTCGCAATTCAAGCGGCCGCAGCCCGGCTCATCTATTCGTACAGCCGCGACCACGCGCTGCCTGCGAGCAAGAGTCTGTCGCGCGTGTCGCCGCGCTTTCGCACCCCCGTGAATGCGCTGCTGGTTGCGACGGTCATCCCCGCATTGTTCGCGGTGCTCGCTCGCTTCACGCCCTCGTCGCCCATCGTGATCGGTTTCATCACGATTCCGGCAAAGGTGAATGCACTCTTCCTGCTCGTCTCATTCGCCGTATCGGGGATCTACCTATCGTTCCTGCTGGTCGTTGTCGCAGCACTCATCGCTCGTCTCCGGGGCTGGCGAGCCGGGGGAGCCTTCCGGCTCGGTGCGTGGGGGCTTCCGGTCATGGTCCTCGGGTGCCTGTGGCTCGTCTTCATGCTCGGGAACATCCTGGTGCCGTCCGGCCTCACGAGCGCGCGAGGGTTGCTGTTCAACTACGACTGGATCACCCTCGTCATCGTGGTGATCATCGTCGTCCTCGGTGCCATTTACACCGTGATCTCGCATCCGGCCCGCCGGATCGAGAAGACCGCGCAGCGGGGAACCAGCCCTTAGGAAACGGCGACCCGCGCCGCGGCGATCAGGCAATCGCTGCGCGGGTCACCGACTCCGGAACCACGCTCACAAGCGAGAGCTTCACCTGGTCGCGCCCCCCGCGCTTGGCCCGGTACATCGCGACATCGGCGGCTCGGATGAGGTCCTCGAGCCGCGACCCCTGCTCGGGGAAACTCGCGATCCCGATCGACGCGGTGACATGGTCGATGCCAGTGCATGCCGCCGGGATCGGCACGTTGCGCAAGGCTCGACGGAGATCACCCGCGACCCGAGCGGCACCGGACGACTCGGCGTCCCTGAGCACGAGGATGAACTCCTCACCACCGAGTCGCACGGCGGCATCGCCGGCGCGGGTGATCCGCCGCAGTTCGGCCGCAACGCGTTGAAGCACGGCGTCTCCGGCCGCGTGACCACCACTGTCGTTGATGGTCTTGAAGTGGTCGAGATCGACCAGCACGACGCTCAGCGGCATCCCACGACGCCGGCAGTCGGCGATCTCGAGCTCACCGGCCTCGCGCAGCCACCGGCTGTTGTACAGACCCGTGAGACTGTCGGTCGAGGCGCGCCGCGCCAGCTCCTGGTACAGTTGCGCGTTGTGCCACGCCATCGCGGCGGTGTGCCCAAACAGCGTGGCCGTCTCGAGATCCTCGTCGGTGAAACGATTCAGGCCCATGCGTCTGCAATTGAGCATGCCGAGCTTGTGGTCGCCGGCCATGAGCGGGATGAGCAGCAGCGACTCGTGCTCGAATGGGGTGTTCGGCACCGCGGCAGCAGCAGGGTGAGCGCCCGCGTTGCCGAGGTTCTGCGGCGTCCCAAGGGCAAACGCCCATCCGTTGACACCGACCGACAGCGAGAACACGTCGGCCATGATCTCGGCGGCCTGACGCCCGGTCGCGAACGCGGCGACAAAACGATGGTGATTGTGATCCGCCTCATAGATCGACAGGTCGTCGACGGGGACGACGCGCTGCAACTGCTCAGCGATGGCCGCGAGGATGCGCTGCGGATCGTGCTCGGCCTGGAGCGCAAGTGCCGCGCGGCTCAGGGCGTGGGGGAGGCTCTCCGGGGCCGGCAAGGCCGGGTGCGGACGGCGGCGCGGCGATACGTCACTCGACGCCGCGGGCTCCACTGACGCGGGGAAGCACTCGACCCGACGCCTCGCGAACCACGCGGGCTGAACCAGCGTCGCGCCCTCGACTGCGGGCTCGCCGAGGATCACCGGCTCGCTGAGCACGTTGCCCTGCCCGAACTGCACGCCAAGGTCCATGAGGCTCGTGAGGTCAGCCTCGGTTTCGATCCCCTCGGCGATGATGCGCGCGTTGATGTGCGTGCCGAACGAGAGCAGCGACACCACGAGTGCGCGCCGCGAGTCGCTGGAGTGCACGCCGTGAATCAGGTCGCGATCGATCTTGATGAAATCCGGCCGCACCTCCGCGATCACGAGCATGCTCGCGTGCCCTGCGCCGGCATCGTCGATGGCGATGCGGAACCCGTGTGAACGCAGGTCGGCAACCACCCGACGCAGCCGCGCCACGTTGGGCACCGGGACGCGCTCGCTGACCTCGAGGACGATGTGCTCCGGCAGCACTCCCGCGTCCTCGGCGAACTTCGCCAGGCGCAGCGCCGCATCGGGCTGCGTCAGGGTCGGCAGCATCACGTTGAGGAACAGGGTTGCCGGCAGGGTGTGGACGCTTCCGGACAGCCCTGCGCGAATGCACGCCTCATCGAGATCCTTTTCCATCAGACTGCCCGCCGCGTCGAAGAGCGCGCTCGGCACCTGTGGACCGGCGCCTGGGTTGATGCGGCAGAGCGATTCGTACCCCAGGGTCACGCCGTCGAGGAGCCGTACGATCGGCTGCATCGCCGGGCGAATGCCGCCGGAGTCGATCAGGGCTCGGATGAGCTCGGGTGTGGTTCCGTGCTCGTCCTCGTGTGCCGGCGGGGAGAGCTGCGCACCGCCGAGGCGCCGCCACGCGGGGCCCAGCTGGGCCGCAACAACCTCCAGGAAGGGCAGCGCGTCGGCCGCCTCCCTACCCGCCGCACGCCACGCGACCAGTACTGCAAGAAGATCGTCGCCGCGCTCGACGGGGAGAGCGGTGAACGGCCCCGGCCCGATCTCATCTCGCAATGCCGTTCGCTCGCCTCCGGAAAGGTGTGGCACAAGGCTCATGAACGATGACGCGAGGTCTGCGCTGGTGGCCGGCGAGCGCCGCGTGGCGGCCGCGTGGATACAGGGGATCGCGCTGGTGCGCAGGTGCAGGCTGCTCAGGGGCCGGCCGAGGATGGTCTCGACCCGGGCGATCGACTCAGTCTCGACCCGGTCCCCAAGCAGCCTGATCCGATCGCCCTCGAGCTCGGCGAGGTAACTCCGGAACCCGAGGTCGCGAAGGCACCCGCCGGTGAGCTCGAGCAACGTGTCCCTCGATTCCGCTCGTGCGATGTTGCGGCTCAGCTGCGACAGCGTGCGCAGCGCGCGTCGCGACGAGTAGGCCTGCACCTTCTCCTGTTGCATTCCGTCGAGGATCGGACGCGCCACCCGCTGAGCCCATGACAAGCATGTCGCAGGGCAACATCAATGGGCGTCTGCGATGTGGGATCACGGCGGTTGGAGTCCCGCCAGCGATTGCGGCGCGCCGCGTTACTACCCCGTCACCGCTTGGGATGGCGCTACGTCGCAGTGGTCTTAAGACAATCGCTCTACCGTCAAAGGGGGCACCGTCCCGAGGAGGATTGTCATGGGTAGGCTGAGCCGCTGGGTCAGGCTGGGGGTTGTGATCATCGTCGCGAGTCTCTCGTTGGGAACCGCGACGGTCGCAGCATCGGCGTCGACGTTGAACGAGACGCCGCAAGCGATGGTGCACGTGCACTAGGTCAAGTTCGAACCTGACGGGGTGTCGCCGCTGAACCGCGAGCGCCCCAGGTGAGATTGGAGCGAGTCCGTGGACGCTGCCGGCACGCTGGACGGCGGCGTCCCGCTCCTCCTCCAGGTGGGAACGGGTCGTGAGTTGGGGCTGCTCCGCTGGGTCAGGCGCGAAATGGGGTGATCTCCGCATGCGAGCGACACAGATCCGTCTGACGCTCGGTGCGAAGGTGTGACTGGACTACGGGGGAATGGTGCCGATCAGAGAACCAATGTGGGGGACAGCTTGAAATCCGCAGTTATGGGCAGCGCTGCCACCGACCGTGCCGAACAGGCGCGAGGCCCGGGTGTGGCGTTGCAGCCGGTGATCGACCTCATCGATCGCGTCGATCTGGGGTATGAGGCGCTGCCACGCCCGGCCGGCTTGGCGCCCCTCTCGGTGATCGCGGCCGCACTGACGCTCTCCCAGCACACCGGGCCGGCAGTGCTGCTCGTCCCGCTGCACCGAGACATCCTGACCGCAGCAGACTTCGACGTCGCGGCGCTCGCCCGGCGGCACGCCGTGAATCCCGCGGAGCTCGCCTGGATGATCCAGAGCGAGGTCGAGACCGACCTCGGCGACGCCGTGGTACGGCGGCTCCTGGAACTTCGCGACCGCGGGTTCCTGCTGGCAGTCGACGGCGTCCTCGCGCCGGCGCTGGATCGTCGCCTGATCGCCGATCTCCGACCCGACTTCGTATTTCTCGATCCAGCCGTGCCGGCCCGACTCCATGAGAACGAGGTGGCCAAAGCCCATCTTGCGGCCGCGGTGGTGTTCGTCGCCCGGCTCGGAGGCCGGATCGTGGCTCGCGGCATCGACAGCAAGGCGACCGCGTCGGCGGTGGCCGACCTCGGCGTCCAGTACGGGGTGGGCCCCCACCTCGCGCATCCGCTCGTCGTCGAACCCGAGCTCGCCGAACCCATGGACGAGGTGGTGCCGGTCGCATGGTTCCAGCGGCGCGAGGTCCGCGTCCTTCGCGAGCGTGGCGACACGCTCCGGGCGCCGATCGAGATGACCCCGCTGCCGGTCGCGGGCGTCGCCGCGCTCGACGACCGAAGCTTCGCCCGTTTCCTGGTCGACGCCGCCCGCACTCTCCAGGCGGAGCACGACCCGAAGCGCATTCTCGAGATCGCTGCTGAGCGCCTCGGCCGCGTCATGGCATTTGATCGCCTGGCGTTCTTCGAGGCGGATTGGGAGCGCCACCGCTTCCGGCCGCGCGTGCTCGCCGGTGCTGGGACCGAAGGGCTGATCGACATGGAGGTCTCGCTGAACGACGGGATCACGGGCTGGGCGTTTGGGCGTGGCCAGCCATACCGCTGCGCCGACACCGACTCGCATCCGGCCGCGTCGACAATCCCGGGAACGCTGCGCGAGCCCGAGTCGCTGCTCGCGATACCGCTGGTCGCGGGTGATCAGCGCCTCGGCATGCTCGATGTCTGGCGCGACAGTCTCGACGCCTTCACCGAAGAGGACTTGGAGCGCTGCACGCTGCTCGGTTTCATCACGGCTGCGGCGTGGAGCAACGCGCAGATGTACGGCGAGCTGGAGCGGCGCGCCCTGACCGACGCGCTCACCGGGCTCTTCAACATCCGCTGGTGGCGCGACATGGGTCCACGGGTGATGTCCCAGAGCCTGCGCACCGGTGCCGGCGTCGGCATCCTGCTCCTGGACCTCGACCACTTCAAGCAGGTGAACGACAGCGCCGGTCATGCCGCGGGGGACTCGGTGCTACGCGCCGTCGCGAGAGCCATACGTCGCGTGGTCCGGGACAGCGACTACGCGGTCCGGTACGGCGGCGAGGAATTCCTGATCGTGCTGACCAATTCGAATGTCGAGGGCGCGATGCGCGTCGCTCAGGCGTTTCAGACGGCGATTGCCGAGTTGCGTGCACCCACATCGGAGATCGAGCGCGTCACAGCATCGATCGGTGTCGCGGTCTTCCCCGACCACGGTCCGGAACTCGACGACGTCGTCGCCGCGGCGGACCTTGCCATGTACCAGGCGAAACGCGAGGGCCGGGACCGGATTGCCGTTGCTCCGATATCGCTGCGCGAACTGCCGGGCGATGATCCGTCAGACGGCCGGCTTTCCTGAAGGAGCAAGGCCGAGGGCGTCACTCAGCTTGACGCGACCGCCGACGCGAAGCACCGAGTTGCGATAGATGCGNNGTAGCCCAGCACGAACCACACCACGCCGCTGATGACCACGTCGACACCGAGTGTCGGGATCGACACAAGTTTGGTGGCACTGGCGAGCACAAGGGCGACGCCGGCGATGAGCACGACCTGTATCAGCGCAACCAGGCCGATGCCGGCGATCTTGCCCAGCATGAGCTGCCATGGCCGCACCGTCGCGAGCAGGATCTCAACGATGCGGTTCGACTTCTCTTCGATCACCGCCGCGGCGACGAGCTGTCCGTAGATGACCATGGTGACGTAGAGGATTCCCGCGACAAGCAGGCCGATGACGATCTGCTCCACGCGCGCTGCGTTCACGGGCGAGAGCACATTGGCGCTCACTGAGAAGGCGAGCTGGCCCAAGACGTCACTCGGGGGAAGACCGTGCTGTGTCAGGTAATTGGTCAGGATCTGCTGGCGGGCCTGGTCGTTGAGCGCCGTCTGCAGCGTCGGATCGACCGCCGACTGCACGGTCAGTGTTGTATGGGCTCCGGATCCGCTGACCAGGGCGTCGAGGGTGCCGCTCTGAAGATCTGCTGTTCCGGCTGCAAGCGACGTGTACGCGTGGATAGTGATGGTCTCACCAGCCGCAGCCGCCTCAGCACGTACGGGCGCCGCGATCGACTGTGCTGCTCCGACGAACCCAACATCAAGTGACGTGGTCGTCGATTTGTTCAACACATACGCCTGCAGCAGGATGTAGCCGCCAATCGCGATGATCGTCAGCACGGTCGTGATCGCGAAGACCCGCGTTCGAATGCGGGCCATGAACTCACGGGCTGCGATCACCCGGATCAACGTCTGACTATTCATCGATCGTCTTCACCGTCATGACGTCGCGGAACAACTGGGTCAACGCCGGTCGATCACGCCGGAACTCGTGCACGGGGCCGGTGGCGAGCGCGGCGCGGAGAACCGCCTGATCGTCCGCGCCGTCGTCGAACTGGAGCAACCAGCGCGAGCCATCCTGTTCGACGAGAGTCGTCCCGGAGAGGCTGCCATACCAGCCGGCACCGGCGCCGGGGGCGTCCACCCAGAAGCGCAACGGTCCGCGCTCGGTCAGTTCGTCCACGGTCCCGGTGGCGACCATCTTTCCGTGGTTGATGATCCCCACGCGGTCACAGATCCGTTCGACGATGTCGAGCTGGTGGCTCGAGAGCACCACGGGTTTCCCCGCATCGGCTTCCGATCGCAGGATCTCGGTCATGGAATCGACGGCCACCGGGTCGAGACCCGCGAACGGCTCGTCGAGGACAAGCAGCTCGGGTGAGAACACCAGCGCCGCGGCGAGTTGCACGCGTTGCTGATTGCCGTGGCTGAGGCTCTGGAGCTGGCTCTTTGCGCGATCGGCGAGTCCGAGCCGCTCGAGCAATGCGGTGGACGCCTCGCGCGCGGCTTTTCGCTTGAGCCCGTGCAGCTGTGCGAAGTATTCGAGCTGTGCGATCACGGTCATCTTCGGATAGAGCCCGCGATCCTCCGGGATGTAGCCTATGCGCCGCCTGGCCGCGAACGTGATCGGCGAGCCGTCCCAGATCACGCTCCCGGAATCGGCCTCGAGGACACCGAGCACCACTCGCATGGTGGTGGTTTTGCCGGCGCCATTTGCGCCGACGAATCCGAAGATCTCGCCCGGCTTGACAGTGAAGCTGAGATCGTGCAGCGCCTCGAGAGCGCCGTAGCGCTTGGTCAGGTGACTAAGCTCCAGCATCGTTGTGGAGTTTCGCCGATTGCCGCTCACGCACGCCGTCTTGCTACGAAAGGTGCCCGAGGTCACGGCCGGCTTCTGGATCGCCAAGGTGCTGACCACCGGTATGGGCGAGGCGACGTCGGACACGCTCGTGCACCAGATCAACCCGGTGTTCGCGGTTGGACTCGCGGCTGTCGGTCTCGTCGTCGCGCTCGCGCTCCAGTTCGCAGCGTCACGCTATCAACCCTGGATCTACTGGCTCGCCGTGGTGATGGTCGCCATCTTCGGCACCATGGCCGCCGACGTCCTGCACATCGAGCTGAAGGTTCCATACCTCGTATCGACCATCTTCTTTGCAATCGTTCTTGCGGCGGTGTTCACGGTCTGGTACCGGAGCGAGCACACGCTTTCCATCCACACCATCGACACGCGGCGTCGCGAGACGTTCTACTGGCTGACGGTCATGGCCACGTTCGCCCTGGGAACGGCGGCCGGGGACATGACGGCCACGACCCTGCACCTCGGGTATTTCGTCTCCGGTCTGCTCTTCACGGTCCTGATCGCGGTGCCGACGGTGGCTCACCGCTGGTTCGGTCTGAACGCGATCTTCGCGTTCTGGTTCGCTTACATCATCACCCGGCCGCTGGGCGCCTCCTACGCGGACTGGATCGGAGTGTCACATGCTCGAGGCGGTTTGAACTGGGGCTCCGGAGGCGTCAGCATCGGCATGACCGTGCTGATCGTCATCGTGGTGGCCGTGCTCGCAGCCACCCATGAGGGGGCCCCGGTGGACCAGCCTTAGATCCGGCGATGTTCAAAAACGGTGAAGACGCTCCTGAGCGTGTTCAGCGAGAAGCGGTTGTCTGCAGTGGTGGCGCCGGTGCCGGTGGCGTGACGGCGGCCACCTCGACTGGCTCTCCCTGACGCCACAACCCGGACGGCCACCAGTTCCTGCGTCCGAGCAGCACCACGATGGCGGGCACGAGGATGGTGCGCACCACGAAGGTGTCCATCACCACCCCGAAGGCGACGCCATAGCCGATCTGCTGAATCTGCGATCCTCCCGACGCGCCGCCGCCCGCGAAGGCGAGCACCGCGAAGGTCCCGCCGAGGATGAGCCCAGCGGTTGTGACCGTCGTGCCCGTGGCGCCGATCGCCTTGCGTACCGCGTCGCGCGTTCGAAGGTGATGCGACTCCTCGCGTATTCGCGTCATGACGAGCACGTTGTAGTCGGATCCCAACGCCATGAGGAACACGAACATCAGGAATGGGAGCACGAAGTTGATGCCGCTCTGATCACCGAAGTGAACGAAGATCAACGCTGTCAGCCCCAGCGCTGCGAGGTAGGAGAGCAGCACGCTGGTGACCAGGTAAAGAGGCGCAACCAGGCTGCGCATGACGATCGCGAGCAGGATGGCGATGAGCACTGCGACCACGGGAATGATGTGCCAGAGGTCGGAGGACGAGAGCTTGTTCACGTCGTACGCGAACGGCTGAATGCCGAAGACGCCCTGCGCCTCGGCGTGCACCCCCACGCCGGCGCGGTCCGCGAGTGTGCGCAACGCCGGAACCTGGGAGATGGGTGTCGCGGCACCGCCCTGCTCGACGCCGATGTACTGCACGGTGCGCCCGTCGGGGCTGACGAACCGGGCAAGGGCAGCAGCCGCGAGGGTGTTGCCGCCCGCGTGCACCGCGATCAGCTGCGAGGGGGTCAGCGCCTGGCCCGAGAATGACAGCGGTCCTTCGACGGTGGCGAATCCGCCGCCCGACTGCAGCGTTGTCTGAATCGTCTGGAGGTCGTCCGCGTGTGACCAGATCGGCGTCGCGAACTTGAAGAGGAACTCGGTCGCATTCAGGTTCGCGCTTCCGTAGTGCGCGGAGACCAGGGCGTCACCGGCGGCGGAATCGGTCCCGGTCGGGGCTGACTGATCGGCGAACCCGGCGGTGGTCGTGCCGACCTGTCCGAATGCGATCGCGCCGAAGATGATGGCGCCGGCGACCGCAACGGGCACTGGACGGCGAACCACGACGCCGGCGAT
Organism: Candidatus Dormiibacterota bacterium; assembly: GCA_003135895.1. Taxonomy (GTDB): domain Bacteria; phylum Chloroflexota; class Dormibacteria; order Aeolococcales; family Aeolococcaceae; genus Palsa-851. The sequence continues at coordinate 9,460 of PNBE01000197.1, read as the reverse complement.
GCGTCCGTAGATGTTCGCGCGTGGGTTCTCATCGAGCCGCGCTTTCGAGGGCCAGAACACCGCGCGACCGAAAATCGCCAGCAGCGCGGGAAGCAGCGTCAGTCCCGCGATGAGCATCAGCGCGATGCCGATCGCCAGCGCGGGACCGAGTGCCTGGTAGAAATTGAACTGCGCGATGATCAGCGACATCAGCGCGGCCATGACGATGAGCGCGCTGAAGGTGATCGACTCGCCGACAGTCGCAACCGCGCGCCGGACCGCGTCCTTGGGTTCGAGGCCCCTTCTCAATTCCTCGCGCACGCGGAACACGAGGAACAGGCCGTAGTCGGTTCCCGCACCGAGCACCAGGACGATGAGGATGAACTGCGTGATNNAGCGCGCGGAACGCGAGCAGCAGCAGCACGATGATGAAGAGGAACGAGAAGCGCTGCACGTCGCCCTGAGAGCTCTTCGACTGGCTCTGCTGATCGACGAACCCCGGGATGGTGCCCGTGAGGTGGACCTGCAGTCCCGATGCGTCACCGGGAAACGTCGCGCGGATGGCCGCCACCAGGGATACGGCGTCGCTCCCCGCGCTGAAGGGCGGCAGGTTGGTGACCACCTGCGCCTGCTCCGCGTGCTTGTCGGGCGACAACCCGAAATCCTGCACGCGAATGACCTTGGGGAGTCCGCGGATCCTGGTCTCGATGCTGCTGATCTCCTGGAGATCCGAGGCCGTGAGCACGCCGTCATTGCGCGCGGCGATGAGCGTCGCGACGCCGTGCTTGGAGTCCTGGAAAGGCTGCGCCAGGTTTTCGGCCTGGACCGACGGCGAGCTTGCGGGCAGAAAGCTGCTCTGAGAGTCCTTGGCCACGTCCGACAGCCCCGGGAATACCTTGACGGACACGATCGTGATCAAGAACCACCCGATCACGACGGGCCACCGGAAGCGGACCGAGAGGTGCCCGATCGAGGCGAAGACCCGGCCGGTCATGCGATCACACGTTCCTTCATGCCCCGGATAGTACACGCCATGAAGTTGTTGGGGACTCCATCCGCGTGTGAGGTGTCAGGAGTCGAAGCCGACCCCGGCGAGGTCGAGTGCTCTGAGCCAGAGGTTGCGACGCCCGCCGTTGTGATCGGCGCGATCCAAAGACCAGCGGGTCAGTTGCACGATGCCAAAGCGCAGCGGCTCCGTCGGGAACGGCAGTGGACGGGTCCGGACCATGCGCAGCGCCGTGCGCTCGGTCCGCCGGCCCTCGAGCAGATCGAGCATCACCTGGGCGCCGAAACGTGAGGCTCCCACGCCAAGCCCCGTGTAACCGAGGGAAGAGGCCACTCGTCCTCCATGACTGGTCTCCCAGAACGCGCAGAAGCGGCTGCACGTGTCGATGGCGCCGCCCCAGCGGTGGGTGAAGCGCACCCCGGACAGCTGCGGGAACGTCGCAAAGAAATGGCCGGCGAGCTTGTCGAACGTCCGTGCTCGCTGCTCGAGCCTGGGGTCGACGCGATTGCCGAAGTGATAGATCGCGTCGTAGCCGCCCCACAGAATCCGCGAGTCGGCCGTCAGACGGTAGTAGTGGAACTGGTTCGCACTGTCACCGAGGCCCTGTCGATTCGACCAGCCGACCGAAGCGAGCTGCACGGCAGTGAGCGGCTCGGTGACGAGCACGTAGTCGTAGACGGGGAGGATGTACGGTCGCAGGCGTTTCAGCAATGGGCGATCGGCGTTGGTGGCGAGCGCCACGCGGCGTGCCACAACGCTGCCGTGGGCGGTGGTCAGGCGGATCCGCTCGGTCTCGGCGCTGAGCCGCGTCACCGCGGTGTTCTCATGGAGGCGCACACCCGCGTCGAGGCAGACACGACGCAGGCCCCACGCAAGCCTCGCCGGATTGACGATCGCGGTTCGATCGTGAATCCACAATCCGCCCTGGTACAAGGGCGATGCCACCTCTGCGCGCATGGCTTCGAGATCGAGGACGTCGACGCGATAGCCGTGAGCCCGCATCGCCTCGGCGACCTCGATGAGGTCGGCGTATTGCCACGACGCCGTGGCCACGTCGACCATACCGGTGCGCTCGAAATTGCAATCGATCTCGTGGTCGCGCACGGTCGACTCGATGGCATCGAGGTTCTCGACCCCGAGGCGCTCCAGGGTGTGGAGCTCGGCGGCAAACCTGCTGAGACCATTGGCAAAACCGTGCGTGAGGCTGGCGTCGCAGAACCCGCCGTTGCGACCCGATGCGGCCGCCGCCGAGCGCCGCGCCTCGAGGACCACGACGTCGAGCGCCGGGTTCCTCTGCTTGGCGAGCAATGCCGTCCACAGGCCGGTGAATCCGCCTCCGACAATCGCGAGATCGCACTCCGTCTGGCTCACGAGCGGCGGTTGTGCAGGCGGCGCCTGCGGATCGTCGAGCCAGAACACGGCCGGAGCCGCGTCGCGGAGGGCGGGATGACGTGGGGCGTCGGTCACGGGTCGCATCTTCCCAGAGCGCCGAGCGCCGGCCGCCTACCCTTTGGCGGCTGCGGTCAGCGCTGTGTTCTTGACCATGATCACCGCCAGTCCGTCGTCGTACACCTTGGTCCACTGCGAGTCGACTTCGAGCGCGAGCACCGCCGGCGCTCCCGGCACGTCGATGACATAGTCGATGTTCCACTGCGCGAAGATCTGCTGCCAGTCGGGATTGCCGGTCTCGACGTCGCTCACCTGCTGCATGACCTTGGTGCCCAGCAGCGTCGCCTCGCCAAACGAGAACACCCGCCGGTTGGGTTCGGGATAGAACCGGGAGATGAGGTAGCCGCCCCAGCCGTACTGATCGAACATGTGCGTCCCGACGGCCGGGTGCGCCGCCAGCCAGTCCGACGCTTCGACCGGGAAGTTCGCAGCGGTGGCGCGCGTCTGGTTGGAGAGGGTCGAGTGGACGAAGTACCCGGTGCCGAGGATCGCGATGACGAGGACAGCGACCGCACCGGCGAGCAGATCCCTGGCGCGCGGAGCCATCCACGCGCGCACCCGGCTCGCGAGCGCCATCCGCTCCCATCCCGCCGAGAGAGACCATATGAGTAAAGGGGTTTCGGCTGCGACGAACAAGATGGCGTGGCGCACCGCCGAGAGCGCCAGGTAGGACACCACCAGCGTCAGGCACACATCCCACAACGACGGACGGCGGAGCGCGAACGCCACCGGCACGAGGAGCAGCATCAACTCGAAGCCGCGCTCCTGGAGGACGTGAAAGTTTGGCGATTGCCACTCCGCGATGAAGTTCTGCTGCACGGCGGAGAACTGCGGTTGGATGACGTAGCTGTAGAGGTGGATGCCATTTGGATTGATCAGGGCCGCGACGACGCACCCGATGAACACGAGCACCAGGTTCCGCGTCCGGCGTTTGTGCTCGTCACCGTCGACTCGCCGCACCCAGTGCACCGCTTCGACGAAGGCTGCGACACCGACCGGTACGAGACCGAAGAGAAACCCGCCGTGGAGGTTTGCCCAGGCGATCATCACCAGCGGGAGCCAGTAGATGGCGCGCGATGTGCCTCGGAGATACCGGTCGAGCCACAGCAACTCGAGACAGGTGAGCGTGAAGGTGATCATCTGCGGACGCGGTCCCCAGACCGCGGCTCCACCAAGGGCGGCGACGCCGATCACGATCGCGGCGATCACCATGTTGGTGCGCTCGAGCCTGACGCGCTGCAAGATAAGGAAAAACCCGACGAACGCCACGGCGCCGAAGGCGAGTGACACGAGCGTGAGCCCACCAAGCTTGTACACAAGGTAGGCGATGATCTCAGTGGTGTATTCGGGATCGATCCATTGCTTGCCGGCCACGGTGAAGGTGAACAGATCCTGGGAGACAATCCTGTGGTGATCGACCATCCACTGGCCGGTGACCAGGTGCCAGAAGATGTCCGGGTCACCGCCCCTGCGCACGAGCACGCAGAGGATCACCACGAATGCGGCGACCACCAGGAGCTGTCCGGGCGTGATGCGTCGCAGGCGAAGAGCCAGGGCTTCGGACATCACGCCGAAGAGTACTCACAGGCGCGGCCAGCGCGACCGTCGGGGTCATGTGTCACAAATCCGAGGGCCGCGGTGCTTCACATGATGTGGTCGAGTCCTCCGCCCTTCAGGCTCTCGGAAGTCAGCGCTTGACGGGCGTTTCCCGTCCCACGCCCGAGGTTGGCGTGCGGCCGACCAGCTTCGACAGGTTGTTCGACGAGGAATACACCAGGGTCGCGGCAATCGCCCGGCGCGTGCTTGGCGATCCCAACGCGCCGGAGGACGTTGCCCAGGAGGTCTTCCTCGATCTCCACAGGCGGTTCGGCGACAACCCGGGCGCGAAGGCGCCCGCCTGGGCGCGGACGGCGGCCGCTCACACCGCGCTCAATATGATCCGCAGCAACCGGCGCCGCGCAGGGCGCGAGGAGCGCTACGCGACCGAGCCGCGCCTGATCGATGACCCGCTGGTCGCTGTGGAGGCGGCCGAGACGACTCGTGCCGTCCGAGAGGCGCTCGCCCGGATCCCGCGGCGCCAGGCGACCCTTCTCGCCCTGCGCTACAGCGGCCTCAGCTACGCCGAGATGGCGTCGGCTCTCGGGATCGGGGTGAACGCTGTGGGAACGAGACTTCGGCGCGCCGAGGCGCGCCTTCGCAAGGAGGTTGGTGATGCATCCGTCTGACGGCACCCTGCGGCGCGCACTCGACGAGCCGATCGCCACCGACGCCGCGAGTCGCGACCACGTCGCCACGTGTGCTCGCTGCGCCGGCCGGATACAGCGAATGAGCGCGGACGCGGGAGCCGTGCAGGCGATGCTCGTCTCGCGGGACCCGGTCGTTGACGTGGCCGCGGCCCGTGCCCGGCTGGCGCGCACCGAGGCCGCAACCCCGGACGGGGTGAGCGCTCCGCGGTCGGCGAGACCGGTCAGGTCCCCGAACTCGCGAGCGAGCCGAGTCATGGCCGGGTTCGCCGTCGCCAGCGTGGCCAGCGTGCTGCTCGTGGCCACCGGTGGGGCGCAGGACTTCCTCAGCCTGTTCCAGCCGTCGCAGGTCGCGACCGTCCCGGTCACCGCAGCGGATGTCCGCTCCCTGGCCGGCCTTGCCAGCTACGGGACGGTCACCGGCGGGTCGTCGATCACCTTCGAGCCGGAGGCGGACGCCGCCGCTGCTGCCGCGGCTGCCGGTCTCGGCGCACCCGCAGTGGCGGATCTCCCGGCCGGGACGCCGGCGACGCCCAGGTATGCCGTCGTCTCGGGAGGCGTCGTCACGTTCACCTTCGACGCGGCGCTTGCGCGAACTGCGGCCGCGCGGGCCGGTGGCGTGCTGCCTCCGATGCCCGCGGGGCTGGACGGCAGCACGCTGTCGGTATCGATCGCGCCGGCGGTGGTGGTCTCCTACGGTGTCGATCCCACGGCGCTCCTGCATGGTGGGAGCGTGCCCACAGGCGAGGCATTCGCGGTCATCGCGACGCGGACGCCGACGGTGACCTCGACCGGCCTGACGGCGCGCCAGCTCGAGGACTACCTGCTCTCCGTGCCCGGCATCCCGCCGGGTGTCGCCTCGGAGATCCGTGCCATCGGTGATCCGGCCCAGACAATCCCAGTGCCGATCCCCGTGGACCTCGCGAGTGGCTCCCCGGTGACCATCGGCGGCTCGCGGGGACTCCTCATCGGAGACTCGACCGGGGTGGGCAGCGCCGTCGTGTGGCAACACAATGGCGTCGTGTACGCGATTGCCGGAACGCTGACCTCGACCCAGGTGCTCGCCGTCGCCGATTCGACGCATTGATGGCCGCCGCGGTCGCCGCCTCGCCGCCGGCGTCGGCTGACGAGGCGGCGGTGCGGACCCTCGAGCTCACCAAGCACTACGGGGCGGCGGTGGCGCTCTCGGGCCTGACGATGGTGGTGCCGCGGGGCGAAGTGTTCGGCTTTCTGGGACCCAACGGCAGCGGCAAGACCACGGCGGTGAAGCTCCTCCTCGGCCTCAGCCGTCCGACGGGCGGCGAGGCATGGGTGCTCGGCCGTCCCGCGGGCGATCGCGGAACCCGAAGCCGCGTGGGATATCTCCCGGAGCTCTTCCGCTACCAGGGCTGGCTCAGTGCCGTCGAGGTCCTGCGACTCCACTGCAGGCTGGCCGGAATCGCCCATGACGAGTGGTCCGCGCAGATATCCGGGGCGCTCTCCACGGTCGGGCTCACCGGGCACGCCAACGCGAAGGTGGAAACGTTCTCCAAGGGCATGCAGCAGCGTCTTGGCCTCGGCGTTGCGCTGCTCGGGCACCCCGAGCTGGTGATTCTGGATGAGCCGACGTCGGCTCTCGACCCGGTGGGTCGGGCCGACACGCGCACGATCATCCGCAACCTTCGCGACCGCGGCTGTGCCGTGTTTCTGAACTCGCACCTGCTTGGCGAGGTCGAGCAGATCTGCGATCGCGCTGCTGTGGTCTCGGACGGCCGGGTGCTCGCCATCGGGCGGCTCGACGAACTCCTTGGCAGGGGCGGGGTGCGCATGCGGCTCACCGGGTTGACCGACCCCGGGCGAGCCGCGCTCGCCCGCCGCGGCACGCTCGCCGAGCACGAGGGATGGTTCGTGGTCAACGGCGTGGACGCGGACGCCGTGCCCGAGCTGGTTGCCGAGGTGGTGGCGAGCGGTGCCAGGGTCTACGCCGTCGAGCCGGTTCGCCAGACGCTCGAGGAGCGGTTCCTGGCGCTCATCGAGGGCGACGAGGCGCGATGGCGGCGCTGACCATCGCGCGCCTGACGATTCGTGAAGCCGCGCGCCGAAAGCTGCTGCTCGCGCTTGCGATTCTCACAGTGATCGTGATCGGGCTCACGGGGTGGGGATTTCAACACCTCAGCACGCTGACCAACGCCGATGGCAGCCCGATTCCCGCCAGCGAGCTGCGACTCGCTGTGTCGCAGGTTCTGGTGCTCGTCGAGTTCATGTTCAGCGGGGTGCTCGCGCTGAGCGCCGTTGTTGTCGCTTCTCCAGCGATCTCCAGCGAGCTCGAGTCAGGGGTCGCGCTCTCCATGCTGGCGCGCCCGGTCAGCAGGTACCAGGTGATTCTCGGGAAGTGGCTCGGTCTCGCCGCCCTCATCCTCATCTACGTTGCCGCCACCACGACTCTCGAGCTCCTGGTCGTGGGCCTGGCGACCGGCTACGAGCCTCCCGGTCCGGTTGGCCTCGCGCTCTACTTGAGTGGCGAGGGGATCGTGATCATGTCGCTGGCACTGCTGATCAGCACGCGGCTTTCCGGCATGACCGCCGGCGTCATCAGCCTGGTCCTGTTCTTCCTCGCCTGGATCGGCGGTATCGCCGGCGCGATCGGCGAGGTCTTCGGTAGCCACGCGATCAAGAACGCCGGCACCATCAGCCAGCTGCTGCTGCCGACCGACGCCCTCTGGCGCGGGTCGGTCTACGAGCTCGAGCCCGTCCTCTACCGGGACGTGCTCGGAGCGACCACCGAACGCGCAGGCAATCCGTTCTTCGTTCAGTCGCCGCCGTCCGCCGCATACCTGGCGTGGACGGTCTGCTGGGTGGTGCTGATCCTGTCGATCGCGGTCTGGAGTCTTCATCGCCGCGAGGTCTGAATGCCCAGCCGGGTAAGGGCTATCCTGCGGCGGCGCCGGCGATCGCATGTGGAGGCAGGGGACGAGATGTGAGTGATCGACACGGTGGCCCAGCACTGGGTCGACAGTCGGCTCGTACCCCGCTGAGCACGGGCATTCGGCGCCTCTATGCCGTTCATGCGTCGGCGCAGACGCGCGGACTGCCCGTGCAGGCGGTGATCGAAGAGCTCGACGGCCGTACAGCGGCGAGCCGTTCCGTCTCCCGCCGGCGGTTTCTGGGCGGCGCCGCCGTGGCGGGAGCCGGTCTGGCATTCGGGCCGGCTGCCACCCGAGTCCTTGCATCAGTTCGTGCAGCCTCGTCGCGGCATCAGCGACGTGTCGCGGTGGTGGGGGCGGGGCTGGCAGGCCTGCGCTGTTGTCACGTGCTCTGGACCCGGCATCAGATCATGTCGACGCTGTACGAAGGGCATCCCGAGCGCATCGGCGGCCGCTGCTGGTCGCTGCGAGATTACTTCTCCAACGGGCTGATCACCGAGCACGGCGGCGCCTTCATCGACTCGAACCAGTTCGCGGCACTGGATCTGGCGGCGGAACTCGGGCTGCAGCTCGAGGACTACAACGGCGGCGAGCTGAGCGGACTGCCGGAGGTGTACTGGTTCAACGGCGGGTATTACACGTATGCGGAGGCGAGCATGGACTGGGAGGCCTTTGGCTACAAGGCATTCCACAACGCGGTCAAGGAGTCGAACACCGCACCCGGGCTCGCACGTCTCGACAGACTCTCGGCGCCCGAGTGGCTGGATGAGACACCGATCGGCAGCTCCTCGCGATTCGGTCAACTGATGCTGGCCAATACGGTTTCCGAAAACGGTGGCGATCCCGGCGAGCAATCAGCGCTCGACCTGATCGGCCTCACCGGTGTGAATCCGCGCACGTCGCTTGACCCCCTGGCCGGCTACGACGAGAAATGGCACATCGTCGGGGGCAACGATCAGCTGGTTCACGGGATGGCCGGGCAACTGCCGGCGGGCGCGTTGCAACTCGGCCACCGGCTGGTCGCGCTCAGCGAGAACAGTGATGGATCGTACGCGCTGACATTCGACGTGGACGGGCGGACGACCGATGTCGTGGCCGATCATGTCGCGCTCGCGCTGCCGTTCACGCTCCTGCGCGAGGTCGACCTCAGTCGCGCCGGCTTCGGCGCGAAGAAGCTCCGCGTGATCGATACGTTCGGGATGGGATCGAACGCCAAGATCCACATCGAGGTGGCCGAGAAGACCTGGTCACGGCATGGGTTCAGCGGGGTTGCGTACACCGATCACGACAGCTTCGACGTGTGCTGGGACGACTCGGTGCCGCTTGGACGATACGGTGCGCCCGCACTGCTCCTGGCGTTCCCCGGAGCCAACGCCGGTCGAAACACGCTGACGGGTGCGGCTCATGGGCCGTCCCCAGTCGAAGATGTCCGGTGGTTCCTGGATCGGATCGATCCCATCTTCCCGGGCACTCGCGCCGCGTTCACCGGCGCGGCTTACGAGGATCACTGGGTTCGCGATCCCTGGGTCAAGGGCGCGTATTCCTTCTACAAGGTTGGCCAGTACGCCACCTACGGCCCGATCGCTGCTGCCGCCGAGGGACGAGTCCACTTCGCCGGCGAGCACACGTCGATCAACAACCAGGGGTTCCTCGACGGCGCCGTGGCAACGGGCGCCCGCGCAGCCAGGGAGATCGTCGCCCAGCTGTAGCGCCGCTCAGTTGGGCTGGGATGGCCCCGCGCCCGCGCGCTGCCTGGCGCGGTAGGTCCTCGCCTTCTCGCGCGAGCCGCAGACCCGCATCGAGCACCAGCAGCTGCGGCCGTTCTTGGAATGGTCGTAGAAGGCCCACCGGCAGGTGTCGCAGCGGCAGACCTTGAACCG
>PNBE01000005.1 GCA_003135895.1 Candidatus Dormiibacterota bacterium | reverse complement strand
CCGGGAGATGGGCATCGAGGTCAACGACAGCGATGGCGAAGGGAACGACGAGCCGGACGACGAGGTGGTCAAACCTGAGGCGGTCGATACGTTTTCCTTCGATGACCCAGTCCGGATGTACCTCAAGGAGATCGCTCAGATCGCCCTCCTGCGCAAGGAGGAGGAGGTGGAGTATGCCCGGCTCATCGAGCTGGGCGACGCTGAGGCGCGCGACAAGCTCACCGAGGCCAACCTGCGCTTGGTTGTGTCCATCGCCAAGAAATACATCGGCCGCGGGCTGCCCTTCCTCGACCTCATCCAGGAGGGCAACACCGGCTTGATGCGCGCCGTCGAGAGATTCGACTACCACATGGGCTACAAGTTCTCGACCTACGCGACCTGGTGGATTCGCCAGGCGTTGACCCGGGCTCTGGCCGACAAGTCCCGGACCATCCGCATCCCCGTGCACATGGTGGAGGTCATCAACAGGCTCATCCGAGTCTCGAGGCGTCTGTTTCAGGAGTTGGGCCGAGAGCCTGACGACGAGGAGATTGCCGAGGAGATGGGTCTCATGCCCGAAAGGGTGCGGGATGTGCTCAAGGTCTCCCGGGAGCCGCTGTCGCTCAGCAGCCCCATCGGGGACGAGGACGATGCCGAGCTTGGCGACATCATCGCGGACAGGGAAGCGCTCGCGCCGTCCGAGGCGGTGTCACTGGCGATGCTGCGCACCGAAGTCGAGAACATCTTCGACTCTTTGAGGCTGCGCGAACGTCGGGTTCTGCAGCTCCGTTTCGGTCTCATCGACGGCCAGCGTGAGCAGGTGCGCTCGCTCTCGCGCGACCGCCCTGTCGACACCGCAGCGTGCCTGCGTCCGGGTCCGGTGATCACCCCCGTGGCCGGCAGTGAAGCTGGCCCTCAAGTGCCTGGCGCAGCGCCACCAACGGCTCAGCGCCGAACTGGCGACCTTGGACCGTGACCTGGACTGGCTTGTGGCTGCACCTGCACCGACACTCTGCGCGCTGAAAGGTGTTGGCACCGATGTGGCTGGTGCCGTGCTTGTGGCTGCAGGCGACCACCGGAGCGACTTCGCTCGGAGGGCGCATTCGCGAATCTCTGCGGCGTGGCACCGTTACCACTCATCAGCCGACCAAGACCTACATGGCCCGGCGCACCCAAGAGGGCATGTCCAAGCCTGAGATCATCAGGTGCCTCAAGCGCTACGTCGCTCGCGAGATCTATCGCGAGCTCGTCCCTCGCGCCGCACTCGCCGCGGCGACTTGACAAACAATAGAAGCGTCACCAGAGCAGGCGCTTCACCGTGCCGGGAGAGGGAGTCGAAACCCAACCCGCCTCCCAAACCGTGGTCTCAGTCGCGTGCGCTGCAACGCCACTCCGGCAGTGGGAACATCTGTACGGTGACCCCGCTGCACCTCTCCCCGTACCCCGGCGCTCGCCCGGACTCGCCGAGGTGCGCCTATCAGCTCCGCGCGCCACACGAAGCGGTTGGAGTCCTGCCACCACGGATCACAGGTGATCATGGTCAGCTCACTGCGCGCGGCCGGATACTTGGGGAAGTCCGGCCGTCGAGTTACAGACCTCTCGCGCACCATGGCGTACAACTTTCACACCAGAATCGCGAAGCGTTCACCTGAGTCGCATCGCAACTCCTCGGCTGACGGGTCACCTGCGGACGCCGCCACTTTGGGACACCAGCCAACGTCGCCGACGAACTTGGAGACTGATCCACCCGACTTCGGTTCTGTGCGGTGGCCCGGCCGATTCCGACCCTGAAACGCTGGCGAGTGGTGACTTTGTGCCCTAGTCCGATGTCTGCACCTCCGGGATGATGGCGAAATTCATTGACTCACGGGTGACACCGTGCTCTTGCACGACTACGCGTTCGTGCCCGTTCCCGCGGAGTGGGTGTGTGCGCGCATCATCGCCGACCGCCGCGAGTGGCTCTCTGGATTTGCAGCAGGCGCCGCCCACGAAGGCGAGTCGCTCCGCCTCCGGGTCGGCCCGATCGGATCACTGCCGATGCTGAGCAAGACCGTCACTCTCCAACCCGATCAGCCCATCGTCCGTGGGGAGGCAACGATCGTTCCGCTCACGTGGCGGGCGACAGGCTCGCAGGGCATCTTTCCCGTATTGAACGCTGACCTCGAGGTCAGCGCCCTGAGCCCGCGGATCACGTACTTGACCCTGCGCGGACGCTACGAACCTCCATTCGGAGCGATCGGCCAGCGGCTTGGCCGTTCACTCCTGCATCGGGTGGCCGAGGCGACCATTCGCTCGTTTATGCGCCGCCTCGCCGACAGCCTGGCAGACACCGTCGCCGATGGATGAGCCTCAGCAGCCGATCACACGCGACGGGGAGAAGCCGTCCCCGCGGGAGTCATTGCTCCGCAATCGGCGTGTCGACCGGGATCGGGTGAGCAGCCTTGGTTTCTGCATGGGCGCAGGCCTGTCGGAGCGGCTTGTCCTCACTGGCCTCGCAGGTCTGGCGCTGCGTCATCTTCTACGGCGAAAGCCCACCTCTGGAAGACGTTGGCAAGATCGACCCAGCGTTCCTCGGCCTCTATGGCGGAAACCACCCGGCGTCCTCGTTGGCGCGCCCGCGTTTTGTGAAGTGACGGAGCATGCGAGGAGGCGGTTTCCGCCCCATGACCACCCCGGAGCACCGCACGCACTCTTCAACCGTTGGCGGCCCACCTACCGCAAGGACCCTTCTCGCGGTGGATGGACGCGAGCCCTCGATTTCCTTCGTGCTAGCTGAGCCATGGGGACGATCGTCATCTCCTCACCACATGGGCTGAGGGCGAGCGCCATCGGCCGGGCCCTGAGCGACGTGCTCGACGTCCCGGTGCTCGATCGGGCCATTCCCGCACGGGTCGCTCGCGATCTCGCTGTGCCCATAGCCGAGGCCCTAGCCCACGACGAGCACCTCGCCGGAGGGCTCGGCGGACTCTTCGTGCGCTACGCCGTGCCGCTGGTCGCGGCCGGCGGTCTGGGCACGCCCTGGCCAACCATCGGTGAGGATGAGTTCCGCGACAAGACCGAGCAGGTGATCCAGGAGGTCGCAGCGGGACGGGGTGCCGTCGTCATCGGCCGGGCAGGAGCGTTCGTCCTCGGGGAGCGCCCGGACGTTCTTTCCGTGCGCCTCACCGGTCCCGAGCAGGAACGCATCGCTCGGCTGATGGACGCAGACGGTCTCACCGAGGTGGAAGCGCGCCGGCGCGTCCGGGAGACCGATCACGCTCGGGAGGTCTACGTCCGCCACTTCTACCGGCGCCGGTGGGATGACCCGACTGTTTTCCACCTCACCCTCAATGCGACGGCGTTCCCTGAGTCGACCTGCGTTGCGATCATCGCCGCCGCAGCGCGAGGTCGGTTTCGTGCGAGTGCCTGGAGATGATCTGGCCGTGAGCCGATGACCCACCAGGAAGGGATCGACCAGACCACTGCCTGGAAATCCTGGAGACTCTGCCGCCCTTCCTGAGGCGCGCATCGGAACGGTTGGTCGCGGCGGTCCAAGCGATGCCAGAACCCGGACGCCGCTGAAGGCCGGCATCCCCGCCTTCAGCGCCAAGGCACGCGAGCGGTCAGGCGGTCCCAGCCAGAACCTTGGTGCTGACCTTCGAGAAGCGGGCGACCTGCTCCTGCACCTTGTCACCGACGATCAGCAAGTCAGTGGTGATATGGGCTGAACGCGCGTGGGTGATCTGTGCGGCCGCCTCGGGCTTCGTGGTCGGGGTGACGTGTCCGTAGCCCCCTGAAAACCCCTGAGAAGCGCGGACGTCGAGGGGGCTCTGTGACGTCCGGGGCCTCTGCCAAGCATCACGTGTGACACCGACGAGGTGCGCGACGCCGTTCACGACCACTCCCGGTTACTAGCGCCTCCCATCCGGGTTCGAGTGACTGCGTGCCTGCCCACCTCAACGCCCCGAGCGCGCGGAACGCGCGTCAGGTGGATTCCCTCTCGCCCGTGGCGAGGTTGCGCTCCAGCGCATAGCGCACAGCAGCCGTCCGCGATTTGACGCCGGTCTTGATGAAGATGCTATGCACGTGCTGGTCGGCGGTCCGAGGACCAATCCGCAGTTCACGAGCGATGGCGCGGTTGGTGAGTCCGCGCGCCAGCAGGCGCAGCACGTCGAGCTCGCGAGGGCTGAGTGGGCCGGCGTCCTCTGCCGGTGGCTTCGCGGCTGTCAGGCCAAGGCTCTCCATCAGCGACTCCTGGATGACCGTCGCGCCCCAATACACACTCCGTATGGCCGCCAGCAGGCCCTGGCTGCGGGCCATCTTCAGCATGTAGCCGGAGGCGCCCGCCTGGAAGGCTTCGGAAGCGTACTCGGGATAGGCGGTCAGGATCAGCACCCGGACCGTCGGATGTGCGGCCCGAATCATCCGGGTGGCCCCGACGCCGCCGATTCCGCGCATCCGCATGTCCAGCAGCGCGACGTCCACCCGCTCCTGGTCAAGCAGCGCCAATGCCTGATCGCAGCCTTCGGCCTCCCCGGCCACCTCCAGGTCGGGCTGGCTCTGGAGGCAGAAGCGGATGCCTTCGCGGACCAGTGGGTGGTCGTCTACCACCAGGACGCGAATCATTGGGTCCAGCATGCCGCGGGCCGGCTCCGGGACCATCTGCTCAGCTAGCCTCCCGGCTTAGGGACGGCCCCACCCTACGTCGAGCATCCAGCTCGCGGATGGGTGTGCACATCCAGGATTCTGCGTACAAGTAAAGCCGGGGATTGTCCCCTCCGCCAGGGTCTTTAGACCCTAGGCGGCTGGGAGCACCGTCACTAACGTAGGGGCCACATCGTCCAAGTCCGTTCATGGCCCGCGGAGGGCTGAGAGCTGTGGCCTACAAGTTCGAGGTCGAGCGTTCCAACTGCCTCAACTGCGGTATCTGCATGGATGTCTGTCCGGTGCAGGCACTCGACATGACGCGGACTCTGGCGCCCCCAATCGAGACCGGCGCGGAAGGTCTCTCACGCTCGGTCCAGAAGCGGTGGATGATGGAGTTCCCGATCCAGGCCAAAGAGTGCATCGGGTGTCAGCTGTGCGCGGTCGAGTGCCCCACGAACGTTATTCAGGTCACGGCCGTGGAGGGTCCGGTCGCGCTGGCGCCGGCGCAGGGGCCGATCCATCACGATCCGGGGCCGAGGACGGGGTGGGCGCCGCTCGCCCCGTATACGATGGAGTCGCTGAAGGAGGTCCATTCGGACCCCTGGGGCGGCCTGGCGCGCTGGCGCGCGACCAAGCGACCCGAGAGCTGGCAGGTGTGGCGCACCTGGTACAGCGACGGGGACGGCTCGGACCGTCTGTTCGCCCCCTGCCAGGAAGCCTGCCCGGTCGGAACCGATGCGGGCCTCTATGTCGCCCTGATCGGGGCGGGAAGGTATGAGGAGGCCCTCAAGGTCGCGGCCGAATACAATCCGTTCCCCTCGGTCTGCGGCCGCGTTTGCACGGCTCCCTGCGAGGTCGACTGCCGGCGGGCAGTGGTCGATGCGCCGATCGCGATCCGCGAGCTCAAGCGCTTTGCCGCAGATCACGGGATGGCCGGCTACCCGAGCGCGCCTCCGCCCGCCCAGCGCAGGTCGGAGCGGGTGGCGATCATCGGGGCCGGCCCGACCGGCCTCAGTGCGGCCTACCTGCTCGTCCGAGGCGGCTACTCGGTGACCATCTTCGAGGCGATGCCAATCCCCGGCGGCATGATGGCCATCGGCATCCCCGACTACCGCCTCCCGCAGCAGGTGCTCCAGGCGGAGATCGATCGCATCCTCGGGCTTGGCGTCGAGCTACGGCTCAACACCCCGCTCGGTCGGGACATCACCTTTGAGGGCCTCAAGCGTGAGGGGTTCGATGCGATCCTGCTGGCCACGGGCGCGTCCAAGAGCCAGCCGCTCGGCGTTGCCGGGGAAGAGCTGCACGGCGTCTGGCCGGCGACGGTCTTTCTCAAGCGCGTCAACCTCGGTGAGAACGTCCAGCTCACGGGTGATGCGCTCGTCGTTGGTGGCGGCTCAACGGCAATGGACGCCGCGCGGTCCGCCTGGCGGGCGGGTGCCAGCCGCGTGCGCGTTCTCTACCGACGCACGCGGGAGGACATGCCGGCCCAAGACGAGGAGCTCCGGGCCGCCGAGCATGAGCAGGTCGAGATCGAGCCACTCGTTGTCCCCATCGAGATCCTCGGCCGGCAGGGCAGGATGACCCACGTCCGCTGCCAGCGGCTGGCCGTGACCGGTCGCGACGGGAACGGGCGGAACAAGGTCGCGCCCGTGCCGGGAAGCGCGTTCGACATCCCCGCACGAACGCTGTTGATCGCCATCGGCGAGGCGCCGGACCCGTCCATCCTGCCCGAGGGCTCCAGCATCCAGGTCGCCGATTGGGGCGGCCTGCTCACCGACCCTGAGACTCTGATGACCGCCCAGCCCGGCATCTTTGCCGCTGGCGACATCGCGACCGGGCCGAAGAGCGTCATTGAGGGAGTGGCCCAGGGTCAGCAGGCGGCCTGGGCCATCGACCGCTACTTCCGCCGCCTCCCGGCCGCCCGTTACACGCCGCCCTGGCGGCGGCGGCCGGCGCTCTTGGAGACCGACGAGGTGGTTGTCGACCTCGGCAACCGCGATCGCGCCGACAGCCCGCTGGCGGCACGTCGCCCGGGGGAGCGCGAGGATCGCAATCGGGAGGTCTCGCTGGGCTTCGCCGAGGTGACCGCCCAGCGGGAGGCGCAGCGCTGCCTACGCTGCGACGTGAACACATCCTGTCCGTCAGTCACGGTCAAGAGGGGGGTGCCGGTATGACCGTGCAGCAACTCACCCACGCGATCATCAACGCTATCCTGCAAGGGGGAGAGGGGTTCCTGGAGGGGACCATGGCGGCGCTGTTGCCGCTGCTCTGGCTGGTCCTCTTGGCCCTCCACTTGGCGAGGCCATACATGGTGCGGACGACGCAGAAGTTTTCGCTGCGCTTGGGCGCTGACATTTGGTGGGTGCTCTACATCGGAATCCGCGACCTCCTGCTCGCGGTCGTCGCGATCATGAGCTTCATGTATCTGTACCCTGACATCGTCGTCGCCGACTCGCTGCCCATCGGTGGCTCGCTGGCCACAGCCGCGCTCTTCGGGGTGCTGCTGGTGAAGCTGGTGGCGGATGCGGACGACGATCCACGTGCCTTCAAGCTCGTGTCCACGCTGCTCGGCATCGGCAGCGCCCTCTACCTCGTGCCGACCCTGCTGGGAGTGCAGCTGACGTCGGGCGTCTGGGGACCGGGCTGGGCTGGCATCGCCAAGGCCCTGGCCACCAACACCGACCCAGGTCTGGCGGTGGCGCTGTGCTGGATCTCGGTGGCAGCGATTGCGCTCATGGGCCTGGTCGCGCTCTGGTACGACCTTCGCGTGCCTGTGCAACATGGGCGAGGCGAGCCCACCGCGGCGAGATTGGAGCCCGATCGAGAAGGAGCGTGAGGTGACCCCAAATGATGTGACCCAGGCCATCAACCAGGCGATCCTCCAGGGCGGCTCGCGGTGGGTGGTCTCCACGATCGCGGCCTTCATGCCCGGGTTGTGGGCGCTGACCGTGATCTTCCACCTTGCCCGGCCCCACATCCTGCGCACCGTCAGAAAGCTGACCTTGCGCTTCGGCGCTGACGTGTGGTGGCTGGGCTACGTCCTGGTGCGCGACGCGGTGATGCTGATCACCTTGGCGCTGAGCACGATCTTCCTGTTCCCCGACCTGTTGAACACGGTCCCGCTTCCGCTCACGGCCCCGCTGGCGGCGTTGCTGCTGTTCGCGAGCCTCTACGTTAAGCTGCTCTACGACACCGACGAAAGCTTCCAGGCCTACCGGGTGGCGACCCTGCTGCTGGCAGTCGGTGNNCTTCCTGACCTCGACCTCCAACACCGCCTGGGTCGGCCCGATCGTCGTCGTCGGCCTCGTCGGCTATTTGGTGATCGGCGGCCTGATCTACTACCAAGTCGCGATCACCGGCCGGCGATTTGGTAAGAAGCGGGACAAAGTCAGCGACGCAGCGCCACAGGCAGGCTAGGCTCCTCGGCCCGCTATCCCTTCGCGGCAACGCAAGGCAGGCATGGAGGCCACGAGAGTGAACGCGCAGGCGGTAGTGGCGTCCCGGAGATCAGACGACGAGGTCGTCCACGCTGCTGAGCTCCTCATCATCCGGGGCAAGGAGCAGGGGCGGCTGACCCCCGACGACGTCTTGCAGGGCCTTCCCGTCATCGATGCCGAGCCCGATCAACTGGAGCGCGTCTTCCAGGTGTTCCGGCAGATCGGCATCGAGGTCAGCGACAGCGATGGCGACCTCGAAGAAGACGACGAGCAGGACGACGAAGTGGTCGACACTCAGGGAGTCGACACCGCCTCCCTCGATGACCCGATCGGGATGTACCTCAAGGAGATCGGGCGGATCGTCCTCCTGCGCAAGGAACAGGAGGTCGAGTACGCCCAGCTGATCGAGCTCGGCGACGAAGCTGCGCGCGACAAGCTCACCGAGGCCAACCTCCGCTTGGTCGTGTCCATTGCCAAGAGGTACATCGGCCACGGCATGCCCTTCCTCGACCTCATCCAGGAAGGCAACACCGGCTTGATGCGCGCCGTTGTGAAGTTCGACTACCGAAGGGGCTACAAGTTCTCGACCTACGCGACCTGGTGGATCCGCCAGGCAATCAGGCGAGCTCTGGACGACCAGTCCCGCACCATCCGCATCCCCGTGCACATAGGGGAGGTCATCACCAAGCTCGTCCGTGTCTCGAGGCGTCTGTTTCAGGAGCTGGGCCGCGAGCCCGACGACGAGGAGATCGCGGAGGAGATGGGCATCATGCCGCCAAGGGTGCGCGAGGTGGTCAGGATCTCCAGGGAGCCCCTTTCCCTGAATAGCCCGATTGGGGAAGAGGACGATGCCGAGCTCGGCGACTTCATCGAGGACAAGGATGCGATCGCGCCGTCGGAGGCGGCGTCACTGACCATGCTGCGCACCGAGGTCGAGAACATCCTCGACTCGTTGACGCCGCGCGAGCGGCGTGTGCTGCAACTCCGCTTCGGTCTCATCGATAGCAATCAGCGGACGTTGGAGGAGGTGGGCAAGCGATTCGGTGTCACTCGCGAACGCATTCGTCAGGTCGAGAGCAAGGCGCTGCGCAAGCTGCGTCACCCGTCTCGCAGCAAGCGGTTGATCGACTTCCTCGAATAGCTGGCATGGCGCTGTCGGGTGAGATTTCGCCGCTGCAGCCGAGCGTTCTGTCACCCGATGCCCACCTGGACCACCGTTCGGGATTGACGGAAATGTCATGGTTCACGCATCGGAGGTGTCCTGTCGGCTCAAGTCGACCAGGAACGTAGTGTCGCGGAGAGGGAGTCACAAGCAACCTGAATCCAGCGCGGGCTGTGCGATCTTGCGTTGTCAGGACTGCGCGCCCAGATGAGCTGATGAGAAGGTATCTGTTCTACGCATGCCCTCCAGATCTCGCGCTTTCGAATTCAAGAGCACTGATTGCAACCCAGCACTCCGGATCATGATCATCGACTAACTCCGTGACTCGCCAGTTCCTCGCAAACTGTCCGCGGCGCCCCGTCGGGAGCAACCTGGTGTCCAAGTGATGTTGGCCCACGGGTTCGGAGCTCTGGCCGGCCAATACCTAGGCCTCGGCTCGTCGCGAAGTCGACAGTCGAACTGTCAGCCTGGCGACTGAATTCTCGATTCCACGGGCACATGCTTCGCGCCGGATTCACTGTTCGATGAGCGGTGAGTCACATAGGTCGGCAACGGAAGCAGGAGAAAGGAGCAGCGAGATGACCACAGGTTCGGTTCTCATGAATGTTTTCTTGGACGCGGGGATCAGCGCTGTCGTGGCGGGAGTGGCACTTTTGGTGACATGGCGGGACCAGCTGCGCCTGAGATAAGGCCGCCCCGGAAAGCGGCTGTCTCAGTATTGCCGGCCTCCGGTAACAACGTGCCACGCCGGGGTGCGCGACGATCCTTCGCCCCGGCTGTATAACGAGTCGCTTTGCGGGCGCTCATCACTTTGTGCAGTGACAGAGTTGCCTGTGTACGGTCCCTCACTGGCGTCGTAGCCAACGGAGCTATGCTGAGCAAGATGGCTACCAGCCTCCTAGGCAACCCAGGTTTCGACGATGTGGCCGACCTCATTGACGGCTACCAAGCGTGGGCAACGCGATGAGTCTGTTTGTTGTGCGCCACCAGCACTCGGCCAACCGCTGCCCGGCCGCCGACTTCGAAACGGGTGCCGGCTTGCTCAACCATCTCAGCAAGACCAACGCACGTCGCCACGGTGTGCGCATCCGCGGCGATGCCGTGCTCGCCGCCCACACGCTGCTGATCATCGCCGAAGCTGATAGCGAAGATGTCCTGCATGAGTTCCTTCGGCCGTTCGAGGCGGCTGGTACCGTCAGCGTGGAGTCGGCATCGACGTGCGCGCAGGTGGTGGCGGGGGGCGGATGTGAAGGGATCGCGCCTGCGCTCGACCCTGCGGTGCGGGCACTCGATCCTGAGGAGGCCTGCGAGGAGGCTCTCGACGCCGGCCTCCTCGTACACCGAGCCCACCCGCTCAACTGCGAGACACCACTTCCTACGCTTATGGGAGGTGTGGTCATGCCGAATGCCCGGTTCTACATTCGCAACCACTTCCAGATCCCAAACCTCGACTCGGCCACTTGGCGACTCGAAATCAGCGGC
>PNBE01000122.1 GCA_003135895.1 Candidatus Dormiibacterota bacterium | reverse complement strand
CGCCGCATCGAAGAAGACGAGGCTCCCAACCATAATCAGGTTGGTGGGCATCTCCATGTGGAGCCATGCGTTGTCAACCATCCGACATCCGCTTCGGCTTGTACTGAGCAAGGGCGGACACGTTCATTGCTGTACCTCCGGTCATGAGGACCTCCTCTCAGTCCGCTCCGTAGCAGGGTCGTCTGGCATCGAATCCCAACCCAACGGTCCCTCCCGGCTGGGCCCCCCGAACGCGGCTGCCTCGACCGACGCTGGCACACAGGGGAGGCGTTGGCGCCTCCCTCCCCTGTTCACCCTGTGACGAGACGATCAGCTGATGCGTACGACCCCTTGAGTCCAGCGGAGACCAGCGGGCCAGACGATGCCGACCAAGCCGACCAGAAACGCAAGCGCCGCTGCGACGACAGTGAGGTACCCCGCCATGTGCACCGACAAGGTGCTCGGCGAGAGGTACGAGACCATCACAATCCAAAGGGCCACGTCAGTGATGACGAACACCACTGACATGAAGAAGTGGCGAGCCAGCAGCGAAGCCGCGATGACGGCGCCGACGATTGCCCAGACCATGAAGGTCATTCCGAGCGCTTGCGTCACGTCCTGATTGCCGAGCGCGGAGAGAGTCGGAGCGCCGAGCAGCACGTAGGTGATACCAACGGCCGCCGTGAATCCCAGTCCGCCGGCCAACGCCAACCTCTTTTCGACGACGGCGTGGATGGCCAGCAGTGCCAAGGCGATCCCGGCAGCGATGAAGACCGGGAAGATCACGCCAACTGTGCCGATCGTGATCCATCCCGTGTTCATCACGCCAAGACCCAAGAGCATGGCGCCCACGGCGATGAAGCTGAGCACGTCAGCTCCGACGTTGGCGTCTGAGGGTATGACCGCCGCCGGCTCATGCGCTCCGGGCTCCACCTCCCATACAGCCGCATCGAACTCCTTTTGCTCGAATATGATTGCCATTTGAGAACCTCCTTCATGGCTTTACGCGTTCGACTAGTTCAGTTCCACCTTGGCCCCGAGAAACGCGTATTGCCAGGGTCTTTAGACATGTTCACGGGTGACAAAACACCTCGTGTTAGGCGCTCACACGCGGCGCTCTGGTCGTGCCCCGGTTTGACGGTCACATTCATCAGGTCGAGCACGCTGCGGCGTGCTGGGGTTGGTAGTCTGTCGGTCGAAGAAGCCCGATTAGTCCCAGTGTCTGACCTGCGTGCCACCTTCCCGGGACTTGGAATGGAGGGTGCAGTTCAGCCCGGAGCGAGCCCTTCGAGCAGCGGGAGGTTACGGATTCGGTTGCCGGACCCAGTGGCGCTGCGCCGGGCGGTCGCTGGAGCCGACGCCGTGCTTTCCGGGCTCGGCGCCCACAGACGCTCGGAGGCCGGGGTCGCGTCGCGCGGCACTCAGGCCATCGTTGTCGCGATGCGGGCCGAGGGTGCCCGACGCCTCGTCGGGGTGAGCGCCGCCCCGGTCGGCACCGTCGCCTCGCCCGCCGAAGCACGACCCGGGCGACGGACCGCTGATGCGGTACATCATGGGGCCCGCCGTGAAGACGGCACTTCGCTGCGTGTACACGGACCTCGCCCTGATGGAGGACGCCGTCCGCGAGAGCGGGTTGGACTGGAGGGTGGTGCGGCCACCGCGGCTCACCAATGGGCCCCTTACCGCAACGTACCGGACGGCATACGGGCAGAACCTCGCGCGCGGCGTCTCGGTCAGCCGTGCCGACGTGGCGCACTTCATGCTCCGGCTGGCCGAGGACCCCACGGCGATCGGACACGTCGTCGGCGTGGCGCGCTGAGGAGAACGCGGGGGTTGACGGGTGAACGTCGGCAGCAACGAACGGACGCACACTGCACCCACCCGACGCGCGGGTCGGTCAGGCGTGTGGACCGCCCACAGCTGACGCTGATCTCCCTTGGAGGGGGTTGTATNNATGAGGTTCTCCAGGCCTGTGTTGCCACCGTGGCTCCAGTGGACCACGTGATGGCCTGTCAATCCACAAATGTGGGTTCTGCCGAGAGCTTCGGCTCCCGCAACCTCGCGCACTACTGCATTCGCCTCCCGCTCTATGGAAGCCCGACCGAACTGGAACCTATTCGCGACCGTCGGACTCCAAAGGGATCGAAATGTCCGCTGCGTGCTTAGGTCCGCTACCCGTGATCCAGACACGGAGTGGTCCAGCGGG
This sequence comes from Candidatus Dormiibacterota bacterium, assembly GCA_003135895.1. Lineage (GTDB taxonomy): Bacteria > Chloroflexota > Dormibacteria > Aeolococcales > Aeolococcaceae > Palsa-851. Next base: position 12,922 of record PNBE01000122.1, on the reverse strand, counting down.
CTCGAAACCATGTTGCTCAAGAGCGTGCAGCCCATCTGCCTTTTCGTACCCCACGAAGGTCGAGCCTGGAAGGAGCGCGTCAGCGAAGCCGAGCAGCCCCGACCAGGCTGCCGACGGCGTACCCGAGCGCCAGAACATGTTGGAGATCCCCACGACACCAGCGGCACGGTTGAGAATTCCACCGGCGACCACCCGATCCTGCATGCGCGCGACGAGCACCGAAACCGTATCGACCGCAAGGAGGTCAGGGCGCAGGAGATCCTCGAGACCGCCATTCTGACGCCATGCTCGCTCCCACTCGGCAAACGAGGCGGCGTCCCGGACAAGATCCCAAGTTGGGCCAACGTGCAGGGGCAGTGAGCGCGGGCTCGTTCGTGCGACCCACTGGGCCTCAAAGAGCACAGCAAAGCCGAAGAGGTGGAAGTCGAGGCTTGAAAAGCTGTCCTTGATAGAGCAGCCTGGAGACGCGTCGATCCGGGCCAACAGATCCGGCAGTGAGGGGGACCGTATGAGCGTTACTGCGTCTGGGTAAAGGGGTGGCGTCCGCGTCGCGCTGGTCCACATCGTGTCGTCGAGACGAGGTTTTGCGCCGTGGGAGCGGCAGACCACGTCACACCACCGGGCGTTGTTCGCCGCGGCCAGTGCCGCCCACGCATCCACAGGGTGGATTGTGCCCGACGGGTCGCTGGGAGTTCGTGACCGCGAGGTGGACTATCCGTCGGCCGAAGCTCCGCTCACCGGCGGTCTCAGGGGTCGCATTAGCGATGGACGAGGTTGACGGTTGCAGTGGTACATCCCGCCGGGGAACTGAGCGGGATCATGGGCTAGGTGGCGCCGCATCACTAGGGATTTAGCTCCCCACGTTGCTGGGAGGGGTCGCTCCGAGGCCGATTTACGGTTGCTGGTTGCTTACCGGTCCAACACACGGCCCTATTTATGCCCTACAGTTGCTTTCAGTGACCGAAAACCCTTCTCCAGTTGCTGGACCGGCCTCAGATCGGCTCGATAACGGTGCGTCTGTTGCTCGGGGGCGCCCCCACCCGGCCGGCCGGCTGGTCGTCGCCACCCCGCAGACGAAGGCCGGCCTGTCTCGACAGGCCAAGGCAGGCAGCGCCTTCCGGGTGGCGCCCAACGTCTACATCGTCGGTGCCACCCTGGCCCCGGAGCAGGCCGTCGCCTATCGCCGCACCGCCATCATCAGCGTGTTCTGGCCGGGCGCAGTTTTGAGCGATCGCACCGCCCTGACCGGCGGGATGCCTTTCGAGGGGTGGATCTTCATCGCACACCCGGATCCCGCCCGGCGCTCCGACCTGGAGCTACCCGGGGTCACCGTCTCACCACGGGTCGGCCCTGGTCCCCTGCCGGGTGATACGCCCATGCCCGACGGACTCCATATCTCGGGCCCGGCGCGTCGACTCGTGGAGAACGTCAGCGTCGCCGGACGACCACCTCGTGGGCGGCCGAGCCGCCAAGCGGGTACCGAAGCGGCGGAAGACGAGATCGACAAGCTGGCCCGCCAAGGGGGTGCCGGCTCGATTCAGAAAGTGCTGAGCCAGCTCGACACAATCGCAGGCCAGCTCCCGTCGGGTCCCGTCGAGGCAGTGCGAAGCCGCCTCGCGGCCGTCTTGGGGTCCTTCACCGGCTCGAAGCCCACGTCCGAGCGCCTGGCCGCGCGCTTGGCCGGTGAGCCGTACGACGAGCACCGTTTGCCGATGTTCCGTGCCCTCGCCGACCTGCTCGGCGATACAGCACCCGAGCCGCGTCCCGCCCTCGGTCCAACTGAGCGGTGGACGTGGGAACCGTTCTTCGAGGCGTACTTCTCAAACTTCATCGAAGGAACGGAGTTCGGCGTCGACGAGGCCCGCCAGATTGCTATCGACGGTGTCGTCCCGCCTGAACGACCAGCGGATGCCCACGACGTTGCGGCCACGTACCGAATCATCTCGGACCCAGCCTCCCGTGCACTTGCTCCAGTGAGCGCCGACGAACTCTTGGACCAGCTCCGCGACCTGCATCGCGTCCTCTTGGCTGCCCGACCCGAGAAGCGACCAGGGGAGTTCAAGGAGCGGCGCAACTACGCCGGCGGCTATGCGTTTGTGGAGCCTGACCTTGTCGTGGGCACCCTGCGACGAGGGTTCGATGTGTTCAGCTCGGTCACAGATCCCATGCATCGAGCAGTGGCATTGATGTTGCTGATAACCGAATGCCATCCGTTCGACGACGGGAACGGTCGTCTGGCTCGCATCGTGTCAAACGGCGTGCTCTCGGCCGCCGGCCAAGTCCGGATCGTCATTCCCACCGTCTACCGCAACAACTACCTGGCCGGGCTCGCCGGAGTAAGCAATGGTAAGGGTCGTGGTGAATCGCTGATTGCCGTCTTGCGCTTTGCTCAAAAGTGGACAGCGGCCATTGACTGGACGAAGTTCGAATCCACTGATGAGCAGTTCCGACGGCTCGATGCGTATATGGACCCGGGACTCGCCGACGCGTCGGGTATCAGGCTTCGGCTGCCCGAGCCAACCTGATTCGGCCCGGAAAGCCGCGGACCGGGTTTCAGATTGGCACCTGGATAACGCCCAAGGTCATCGCATCGCAGGTCGGGAGCTGCCTGCTGTCCACACCATCACCATCACCATCATCGTCTTCGTCATCATCGTCATCCTCGTCGTCATCATCCTCGTCCTCGTCCGCCCCATCGTCTTATCCGTCGTCTTCCTCTTCGTCTTCTTCCTTCCGGCCAACGGGGTGGTCTATGTGGGGTCGTTCGACCACTACATCTGCGCTTTCAGCCTCGGCGGGGTGCTCGGGCCCAACCGGCCCAACCCGATGAGCCTGCATCGCAATCTCGGGCTCAAGGCCAGCGCGTAAGCAACGCCCTCAGCACAGCGCACACACCTGGGAGGTTCCCTCGCTCGGGGCCTCCCGTGCGGTGCGCGGGCGGCTCAGCCGCCTCGACGAGGGGGTTGTATAACGATGGACCAGGTTGTCCACGTCGGTGTCACCGCCGCGTCCCTAGTGCGAGTGGTACGCGTCAATCTACAGACGAGGTGATCCAGCCGGCACGTTCGCGTATCTGGGGAACCACGGACGACCTTGAGCGGGCTGAGGACGGTTCCCTCAGCCCTGGGGACGCAATCGCGCCAGCGCCAAGGACACGACGAGTAGTACAGCGGCTGCGCCGGCGCCAAACATGGCGCATTGCCAACCCGTGAATGTCAGTGAATCAGTCCCCACAAAGTGAGATGGACACGACTGAAATGGAGGGCACAGAGGATTGTACGACCTCAATTGCGCTGTGCAGAAACCAACGACGATCCCTACCGCCACCGCCAACACGCCGATAGCACTCGTCACGGTCAATCTCATCCAGAAGATGCTAGTGCGCCCATGTGAAGGAGCTGCGGATTCTTTGCAACCTTCTGAGCTGCGAGAGGTGACGGTGCGGCGCGTGAGCGGCCCATAGATGCGCTGCCACGCTCGCATGGCAGGAGCCGGTGGCGCAGCTCACTGATGGTTCGAACACGCTCAAGGTCGTCGGGCCAGACCGGGTCACGATCGAAAACGTCAAGACCGTGATGGAGCCAGCGTCCACACCCGCTGTGGTGGAGTGGCCCGGAATCGAGGTCGTGACAGGCGACCTGCATGACGCGACGGACGAGGCGCCCGGGTATGTGACCGGAGCGACCGCGGTTGCGCCTCACTCGGCAACCTTCGAGGCGGTTGTATTAGCGATGAACGAGGTTGCTCAGTTCCGTGGTGCCTCCATCAGCCCAATGAGTGAGATGGTGCCCATCAATCCACAAATGTATGTTGAGAGGAGTAACGGGTGAAATCAGGCTGGGTGCCCTAGGCGCATCGTGTTCGCCGCGTGCCGGGGGCGCCGTGGGGTTGGTGAGGTGGACGCCCCCACGGAAGCGGGCCGACCATTCTGGGCCTTGCTTAAGGTACGCTTCGTCGGGGACTTCTTTAGTCGCTAGATTGTTTGCCTGGCGAGTGTCGAACTCCTTGCGGGCGGAACTGGCGCTAGAAGCGCTCGAGATTGCGATGTGGACGCGTCAAGCTGCTGACCTCGGCGGCCTTGCAGATCATGTCGGGTAAGTGCATTCGGACGCTACGGGATGCGGTAGTGACACTCGCCGCCGACGACGCCGACCAAGCGCATCCCTACTTTCTCGGCCATGCGCCGCGAGGCGAGGTTACTCTCGCGGATGTCACCACGCACTGAGCGCACCCCCGGCTGCGCCAGCGCCCACGCGCATGCCGTGGCGAGGGCCTCAGTGGCGAGTCCGCAACCCTGCGAACTGGGCACAAGGTTCATGCCAGCCACTACCTCGCCGACCTCGTTCGGTGGATCGTGGAAATTGAGGTCGCCGATGGCAACGCCGTCGACCCGCCGCACGATCTGAAACCACGGTCCTGTCACGCGTCTGAGAGCGGCCTTCTCGAGTCGAATGCGCAGGCCGACGAGGCTCCCCGCGGGTGGGTAATCTGGGCTCGCGGGCGCGGCTGCAGCGGCATCGCCGTCGACGATCGCTCGCATCGAGTCGACCGTCAGTTCGCGGAACATCAGCCGTTGAGATTCGATCTCCGCTTCGACGAACCGACTCGCGTCGCTTCCACTTCCCATCCCGTCATGCTACGTGACGCGGAGACTTGGCACTCCGAGGTGGCCACCCAACCCCGATGGAGATACTCAACAACGGTAATCCAGGGATTCGGAGCGCGCTGACCAAGCGTCCCGACTGACGAAGGTAGGCGAATCCCAATGCCGGGCGCGGCCGCCGAACCAGCAGGCCTCGTTTCCTGTGGTAACGCAGTCTCACGCCGAGCATCCGCAGCCTCAGGCTGTCGGGAATAGGCCCCGCTGCCTCGAGATGACCCGCCACGATCAGCCCGTCCTGCAGCGCATGGTCACCGGCAGAAAGTGGTGTGCCAGCCAGCACGTCGGTCGCTCGCTCGGCGAGGCTGTTCCCGAGGTGGGTTGCCAGTTCCGGCCAGGCTCTCGCCATGGTACGCACGCGTTTTGCCTGGAGCTGTTGGGATGTTGCCCTCATCCCGCGGAGATCCGAGCCGGCGGAGTAGGGCCCGCCGGCCGAGAGCGAGCGGAGGAAATCCGCTTGCATTGAGCCTAAACGCTGGCGCGCCGTGTCCATGGTCAGTTCGGGTTGCCGAGGCGCCGCGCGGCTCCGCGCTCGACGGCCATCCGAATGGCTTCCATCTCAGCCTCCAGCTCTGACCCTCGCGGAAAGCCGTCGTCACGTTCCAGCATCACCCCGGGCGGCACAATCCGCGAACAGAGTTCTTCAAGTAATGCCAGCGGGCCCGCTCCCACGGGGTGCGCGTGAGTGTCGTGATACAGATCTTCGCGGACGGTGCCGCCGGCCACGTGAACATAGGCCAAGCGGGCGAGCGGCAGCCGGCCCAGGGCCGCCACCGGATCCCACCCGCCGTTGCGCGCGTTCGCGTACATGTTGGAAACATCGAAGAGCAGCGCCGTATCCGTTCGCTCGAGGAGCTCGGCCAGGAACGAGGCTTCATCCATCGCCGCTCCAGGCCACTCCACCAGCGTGGCGATGTTTTCCAACGCGAGCGGGAACGGCAGCATTCTCTTGGCCAAGGCCACGTTGTCGACGATGACCTCCAGGGCCTCGCGAGTTCGCGGGACCGGAAGCAGATGACCCGCTTCCACGCCCTCCGCGCGCACGAATGCGAGATGCTCGCTGACGAGCGTGGCGCCTAATCGCTGGGCCACGCGGACCAGGTGGTCGAGCCGCCGCGCATCTGGCCGCTCGGCGCCTCCAAGCGAAAGGCTGAGGCCGTGCACGATGACTGGGACCCCCCGGGTGACCAGCCGCGTGAGCGCCGGCGGGATGTCGTCGAGCCGGATGTTCTCCGCCGTTACTTCGACAAAGCCGAGCGCCTCGCGCCGCTCGATTGCGAGCGCCAGTTCAGGTCGCCAGCCGATTCCGAGACCCAGCGACGGCATCATCCGCACCCGCATCCGCCACACCCGCCGCACCCACCACACCCGCCACATCCACCGCAGGCCCCGCGGTTGTTTCTCTCACGCTTGAGTGCGCGGCCAACGTCGTTGAGCGGACCGCCTTCGAGGATCGCCGGCCCATAGATGGCCACCGCCAGCGCCAGATCCGTCGGCGTCAGCACAGCCGGTGCGTGCTCCGCGCTTTCTTTGAGTGCCACGTGCTCCTCCTGCAGCTGCGTCAGAAGTGCGTTGCCACGTGGGGTGCGGCGTCGGCGTTTGATGAGGTTGTAGGTCGCGACGAGCGCGACGACCAATCCCCAAGACACTGAGTTCGACGAGATGCCACCGGTCGTCGCACTCAGTACTAGGATGCAGGCGGTTATAAGTCCGCCGCCGATCGCCAATCCGCCGGTCCAGAGATCCCGCTCGCTCAGGAGCAAGCCCGAAGCTCGGAGAGCATCACGCACTGGGTGCGTAGCGGCCTCGGCATATTTTCGAATGTCCTCGACTGAGCTGGGGCGCTCCGACCCTGACACGCAGCGGACCACCGACTGCTGAATCGGATCCTGCAGAACGCTCGGCGGCGGCTTCAAAGCAACCACCGTGCGGTCGCTTCGCACCATGATCAAACCCATGTGCGCCAGTCCGGCGAGGGAGGCGCCAACCGCCCTGGGGACTCCCTCGGCAAGGTAGGCGGCCTCAAGTGGACTCAGCTCTACCGAAGAGAGCAAATCAGCAGCTCGACTCTCGATCGCCATGGGTTGCCTCCTGTTGTCCTTCAGATGGCGCAAGCATCCGACGGGAGACACGGCGGAGAAATCCGGGAAAAGGCTTAGGCGATGCTCATATAAGTGCTCAATTCGTCGTCGCAGCCGGATGCGTCACCGCTCCGCCCCTCCATCACCGGCGCGACTGGGTGGGCCTGAGCCACCCCCACCCGCTTGATTGTCACGACGACATCGTGCAAGTGGAAACGTGGACTCGCCCCAGAAATGAGCACCGATAAATGAGTACCGGGTAAGCAGTTTCGCCGATGCCTGGCCGCCCTCAGAGCCGCTTGACTCACCTCACTAGGCCAGATTGCCGATCAGGTGGAGTGGCGATCATTCAAATGTGGACCGGACCAGCTGTCGCCGACGATTCGCTAGCGCTCAGCCAAGGGATCGGGCTGGCGCTCGTCTGCATGCTTGCCAGCGTCTTCGCTGTTATGAGAGAGGGCACGGGAGATCGCACGCCATGAACGTCCCGAGTCTGCGGCTCTGGGTGTGGGTGCTCGGAGTGGCGTGGATGGTGCTCGAGACACTTGCGTTGTGGTTCGTCTGGACTCACGCTTCCCCTCCCTTCGGCGGCCACTGACGAACTACGTACCCGTGATTTGCGCGATCCTCGCGGATTCTGCCGTTGCTATGGCCTCCGCCACGCTCGCGGAAGCCGCCGAGACGCCGCACAGGATGCCGCCTTGAAGGAACGCGACCTGCGTCCCCACACCCGTGACACACTCGAACTCGTCGGCCTTGTCGGCCGTCCCAACGGTTGGGTGAGTCGACGTGCTCTGTCCCCCTGGCGGGCAGGAGGCACTCACAAATGTCGGGTAATCAGTGGCGGCAGCTGCACCGCCGCTGTCGACCACCACCGCGATAACGAGACTCACCGTGCCGTCATTTGCGATATAGGTGCGCATATCTGTACCCGCCAGACCGCCCATCTCCGCGTCGGTGAAGCTGCTGACCGGCACCGCGCCGTGTACAGCACTCGAAGCGTCGGTGGCGTTCAGCAGCAGCGGGGTGACGGACGAATCCACGCCCAGTGCCGGTGGTACGGGAGACGGCGCCGCGCCGCCGGTCACGTACTGGACGGTGATCTCCGTGGTCGCGCCTGCGGCCACAAAGGTCACCTCGAACTGTGCAGATGACCCTTTCCTGCTGAACTGCCAGGTGTCGCCGCTCACCGCCTGAGCAGGGTCGGACGCCTGCACCGTCCATCCGTTGGTGGCCAGCGCACTCTGGTAGAACGTCTCGACGTCGATCAGCGAACGAGGGTCGTCGATGACGAGTGTCTCTGCGCTCTGCCCCCCTCCACTGACCTCAAAGTTGTCGCTCACCGATGCCGCGCCGGCTTCCGCTGGGAAGTGCCGCAGCGGACTGCTGCTGAAGCTGGTGGCAAAGATAGCCACGACCACGAGGACGATGATCAACGCGATCGCGCCGCACCCTCCACAGCCGAAGAGCCACCAACGACGACGGCTCCGCCGCGCCGGTGGGGTCGCCGGGAACGGAGGCGGTGGAGGAGCCCATGGGCCGGGCGACGCTGACCATTCCCCGGCTCCGCCGGCGGACGCTCCAGGAACCGCTGTTGACCGGCCCACCTGAATGGGCCATATCGGGTGGTCCACGTTACGCCTCCTCGCCTGTGCGACATCAACTGCTTCGATTCAGAAGCTAAACGCGCGGGTTGATGCCGCAATCCGGCGAAAGGCTCATGTGAGTACTCATTTTTGGTACTCATTTCGGTGATTGACCGGCTGTAGACTGCGAGCTTGTGAAGGGCTGGGCATCGACCCGAGGGCAGCTCGCCGGGACGCTGGCATTTGCTGTCGTTGTCACCGGCGGCCTCGCCGCCGCGACCAGGTTCGCCGGCACGGCCGGTCCGTGCGAGCAAGTCCTGATCGCCTCATCCCAGGAGAAGGCGAGCATGTTGCAGGGCTTCGCCGTTTCTTATGACGCTGGGCGGCCGCGCGTCGACGGACAGTGCGTGAGCGTGAGCGTCGAAAAGGTCGACTCAGGTGACGCCGAGCTCGCCCTGGCGAACGGTTGGACCGGGTCGACGCGACCGGAGGTATGGTCACCCGCCAGCTCGGCCTGGGTCAACCTGCTCAAGGCGCAAGCGCCCGCGGTGGCTGCACGACTGCTGCCGGTGAGCATCATCAGCCTCTTCCAGTCACCGCTTGTGATCGGGATGCCGGAGCCGATGGCAATGGCACTGCGCTACACCACAACGCCGATCGGGTGGTCGCAGATTCTCAAGCTGGCACAGGACCCGCGTGGCTGGGCGGTCTACGGTAAGCCAAAGTGGGGCAAGTTCAAGCTGGGCAAGACCAACCCGACGATCTCCACGTCCGGACTGCATGCCCTGATCGGTGCTTATTACGCTGCCCCCGGTGACGGTGCCCTCAGCGTCGACACGGTCTCGTCGGCTCCGGTCAAGGCTTTCATCCGCGCGATCGAGGCAAGCGTCGTTCACTACGGTGAGACAGCTACCGATTTTCTGCAGCACCTTCGCTACACCGACCTTCAAGGACTGGACGCCCCGCTGGGCTATATCTCAGCCATCGCCGTGGAGGAGCAGGAGCTGGCCGATTACAACGCCGGTCTCGTGGGCGGCATTCAGTACTCCCCCCCGCGGGTCAAGCTAGTCGCCATCTATCCGTCGGGGGGAACTCCTGTTGCCGACCATCCCTATGTCGTCCTGGGCTGGTCAAGCGACGGACAGAAGGCGGCAGCGCTCGATTTCGAGGACTTCATTGAACGACAGGTGACCAGCATCGAGGCGCGTCATTTCAGGTTCGGTGACGTTGCCACCCCGGCGCTCGCCTCATTGGTGTACCCGGATGGACACCTCCCAGCTCTCGTTCGGTTGGAGTCGCCTGCCGGCCCTGTTCTACAGGCCATGCTCCGGGGCTGGAAACAGGTGCGTAAGGCTGCGCGAGTGCTGTTCCTGATCGATACTGCAGTCGCCCCCGGCGCACTCACCGATGCGACCAGAGACCTAGCCGGCGCCGCCTCGGCTTTCGCATCTCAGGACAAGGTTGGCGTCTGGACCTTCCCTTCCCCCGGAGAGGGGACGGCCTCGCACACCGTTTTGCGCGACGTCACCGAGGACTCGGGATCGCTGGGTGTGACCCTGGCCCGCATTAAACCGGTGAAGGGTCATTCCGAGCTTGAAGGCGCGCTCTACGATGCGGTGACGCAGATGGTCGCGAATTACGACCCGACTGCGATCAATGCCGTGGTCGTGCTCGAGCTCTCCCCCGGGAATCAGGCGGCAAGTGCGGACACGGGATTTTTGACCAGTGAGGCGCCGTTTGTGCGGGTGTTCACAGTCGGCCCGGCCAGCGACCTGCTCAGGGCGATCGCGACCCTCGCCGGCGGGACGTTCTACGAACCTGGGGCGGCGAGCCATTTCCTCAACGACGCGATCTCCAACTTCTGATGTCGCCACCGCCGGCGCTTCGCCACGTCGCCGTTGCCGCAATCGCAGCGACCACGGTGTTGGCAAACCTCGCGCTCGGCGTGGCCTGGTTGGTTGCGTTGCTGGCGGGCGGGTTGGTCATGCTGTTTGGTGAACTGTCGCCGCGACTGTTGCGTGCGCGCCCGCCGGCAGCCATCCACGCCCCCACATCGGTTGCAGAACTAGGACGTGCTGGGGCCTACCCGTTGACCCGGAAGGAGGTCGAGGTAGCCATCCTGGTTGCGCAGGGCAAGACCAACAAGGAGATCGCAAGCCGGCTGTTCAATTCGGAACGCACTATCGATAACCACGTTCAGCACATCTACAACAAACTGACCATCGATTCTCGTGCTGAATTGGCGCTCTGGGTGCAGGAGCGTGGATTGCTGACTCCCGTGATCGGAGCGAAGTAGGCGCGAACTGCTTTGCCGGTCTGGGTCCACCAACGAAACGTGGCCCGCCGCGACCTCCTGAAATCGTTCACGACCTTGGATCCACCGACCCTTTGAAGCTCAGCGCGCTAAAAGCGATAAGGGGCCCCGGTAGCGAGCCATACCCGACGAAGACATCCATTACGTCGACACCGACAAGCTGGCCGAGCGAGGTCTTGGTCGCCTGCCGTGACTGCGCCGGTGACTAGAGTCCGGCGCCCGATGTTGACACCGCGGGGCCGTCCCGGATGTGTCGTGGGCGCCCGGGTACTAGCCGGACGATGTCCGCTACAACTCGGGGCGGACCTATGCCATAGCGTCCAGGCGAGCCGTTTCAGGGTGGCGACTCGACGATGGCAGCGCCGTCAGCGATATGGATGCGCCACCCCTGCTCGTGCACACGGCGGTGGTGCGTCCGGCACAACGAGACCAGATTGTCCAGCTCGGTTAGACCGTCCGGCCAGTGGATGACTTGGTGCGCGGCCGTCCACGACGCCGGACGATCGCAACCAGGCCACGTGTAGCCGCCGTCGCGAGCTCGAAGCGCGCGGCGAGTAGCTCCGGACGGCAGGCGGCGAGCGCGGCCGACATCCGCTACGGTTGAGGCTGGATCCAGGAGGACCCGCGTGACGCTCACGTCGCGGGCAATCCGCCGCACCGTGGCGCTTGCGACAGGGCCGGCGTGCTCGAGTATTCCGGCGGGTGCGCCAGGAGATCCGAGAAGTGTCTCGAGGGTGGTGGTTACTTGAAGGTGAGGCCGCTGGCCGTTGACGCGAGGCATCAGTCCTCGCACGACCAGAGCGGCCGCATGTGCTACAGCTCCAGCGTTGCCTCGGCGGTTATCGGCACCGCCGCGAGAGCCTTGGACACCGGGCAGTTCGCCTTGGCATCCTCGACCGCCGCCGTGAAGACCGCGGCATCGATGCCCGGAACCTTCCCTTTCACGATCAGATGGATCGCGGAGATCCCCTCGGCGGGCCCGAAGGTCACCTTGGCGGTCGTGTCGAGGCGTTCCGGTGGGTGCCCGGCGCCGGCGAGCCCGTGGGCGAGCGCCATCGACAGGCAACTCGAGTGTGCGGCGGCAATGAGCTCCTCGGGGCTCGTGCCGCTGGCTCGCGACTCAGCCCGATTGTTCCAGGTCAGCGCGAGCTCAGGAAACGCGCCGCTGGCCGGGCGAACCGTGCCCTTGCCGGTGACCAGGCTGCCTTCCCACGTTGCGCTGGCGCTGCTTTCGACGGTCATGTGAGGCTCCTTTCACGAATACAGACGACCGACTCAGACTAACCAGAAGCACTCGCGCGCCGTATCTGGTGCGGCTCTGGCGGCCCCGACCGGACCCGGCCGGCGTCGCGCTAGTGGGACAACCCGTTGCTGACGTTCGAGAACACGTTGTTCACCTGCTTGCCCACGACCTGCAGGATCACGATCACGACGATCGCGATCAGGACCAGGATGAGCGCGTACTCGACCATCCCCTGTCCGTCCTCGTCGCCCTCGAGCAGGCGGCGACCGAACTCAGTCCCACGCAAGGAGAGCGCACCGAGCGCTCGGGTCAAGTCGGCCATACCCAGATGGTATGTGCGAATGCATGCCAAGCCGTGACAGCCTAGTCACGCCACCCCCTCGGGCGGCCTCGCAGTTGTGTGCAACAAACAGCGTTTCAGCCAGCGCCACACGACCGCAGGAAGCCTCAGGCGTTGACCCGTGCCATGTACGCGTCCGCACCACGAGCCCCGGCAACCCTTTCCGGAGATGCCGCCGCATCGATCTCCCGGAGATCGTCGGCGCTCAGAGTCACGTCGACGGAGGCGGCATTGGCTTCGAGGTTCTCGCGCTTGCGTGTCCCTGGGATCGGAACGATGTCCTTGCCCTGGTGGAGCACCCACGCCAGCGCCAGTTGGGCGGTGCTGATGTCGTGGCGTCGCGCGATCTCCTCGAGGTGACCGACCAGCCTGACGTTGTGGTCAAAGTTCTCCTCCTGCCAGCGCGGCACACTGCGCCGCCAGTCGTCGGCAGGGAGGTCCTCGAGGCGCTGGAACTGTCCGGTGAGCATGCCGCGGCCGAGTGGGCTATAGGCCACGAAGCCGATGCCGAGCTCGCGTGTCGTCGGGATGATCGCGTCCTCCGGCTCGCGGCTGAACATCGAGTACTCGGTCTGGAGTGCGGTGATGGGGTAGGTGGCGTGCGCGCGCCGGATGGTGTCCGGCGCGGCTTCGGAGAGCCCGAGGTAGCGGACCAAGCCCGCGGAGACCAACTCCGCCATCGCGCCGACGGTCTCCTC
>PNBE01000206.1 GCA_003135895.1 Candidatus Dormiibacterota bacterium | reverse complement strand
TGGCTGATCTGGTAGCCCTTGGGGAGATCCGGGTAGAAGTAGTTCTTTCGATCGAACTTGGTGAAGGCGGGTATGTCGCAGTGCAGCGCGAGCGCGGTGCGAAGCGTGTACTCAACAGCCTGCTGATTGATGTTCGGCAGAACACCGGGTAGCCCGAGGCACACTGGGCAGGTGTTCTCATTCGGGGCGGCGCTCGTGTAGTCAGCCGGGCACCAGCAGAACATCTTGCTGCGGGTCAGCAGTTGCGCGTGCACCTCGAGCCCGATCACCACCTCGTAGCGACCGAGTGCCGCCGCCGGGATGGTGGCTGCCTCGGTCACGCGGCCTCGCGCGCGTACGGCGAGCGCACCGTGTGGAAGTCGGTCGCCTGCTCGTACGCGTGCGCCACCCTGAGAACGCGCGCATCCTCGAATCGCGGCGCGATCACCTGCAGCCCGACCGGGAGTCCGTCGACGAAGCCGCACGGCACCGAGATTCCGGGGACGCCGGCGAGGTTCGCCGGCAAGGTCACCACGTCGCACATGTACATGGACAGCGGGTCGTCGCGCGATCCCATGGTGAAGGCCACGCTTGGCGAGGTGGGGCACACGATCGCGTCCACCTCTGTGAAGACTGCCTCGAACTCCTGGCTGACCAGCGTTCTCACCTTCTGCGCCTGGCGGTAGTACGCGTCGTAATAGCCGCTCGAGAGCGCGTAGGTGCCGAGCATGACCCGGCGTTTGACCTCGTTGCCGAAGCCCGCGCCACGCGTCTGCAGGTACATCTCGGTGAGCGACGGCCGCTCCACGCGATTGCCGAACCGCACACCATCGTAGCGTGCGAGGTTGGAGGAGCACTCCGCCGGAGCGATGATGTAATAGACGCTGAGCGCGACGTCAGTGCTCGGCAGTGAGACTTCCCGGAGGGTCGCTCCCTGTGCCTCGAGCACGCGAAACGCCGCCTCGACCGCGGCGCGAACACCGGGCTCGGTGCCCTCGCCGAGGTACTCGCGCGGAATCCCCAGTCGCATCCCCGCCACGCCGGTGTGCAGCGCCGCAAGCGGGTCGTCGACGGCGCGCGGGTCCGAGGTGCTGTCACGCGGATCGTGCCCGGCGATTGCCGCATACACCAGCGCGCAGTCCTCGACGGTGCGGGTGAATGGACCGATCTGATCGAGCGACGATGCGAAAGCAATGAGCCCATAACGGGAAATGCGTCCGTACGTCGGCTTGAACCCGACCACCCCGCACAGCGCGGCGGGCTGCCGGATCGACCCCCCCGTATCGGTACCGAGCGAGTACGGAACGGAGCCCGCGGCCACAGTAGCGGCGCTGCCACCGCTGCTTCCGCCAGGCACGCGTTCGATGTCCCACGGGTTGCTGACCGGTCCATAGGCGGAGTTCTCGGTCGATGATCCCATGGCGAACTCATCGCAGTTGGTCTTGCCGATGCACACAGCACCCGCGTCGAACAGGCGCTGTACGGCCGTTCCCGTGTACGGCGGCTTGAAGCCACGCAGCATCTTCGAACCCGCGGTGGTCTCGATGCCGTCGACGCAGAGCACATCCTTGAGCGCCATCGGGATGCCGCAGAGCGGCGACGCCGTATCGGGGTGATCCGCGAGGGTGCGCATCGCGGCGTCGGCCTGCAACTCCGCAAGCTCGCGCGTGACCGTGAGATACGCGTTCAGTTCCTTCTCGGTCCGGTCGACGTGCGCGAAAGCGTCGTCCAGCAGGGCGCGTGGAGTGGTGCTGCCGTCGCGGAGCGCCGCGGCCAGCTCCGTGATGGTCCTAGGCGTCAAGTTCGACGCCCTGGATCGCTCCAACCACGAAGTAGTTCCCGTCGGTCACCGGCGCGTTGCGCAGCGCTGCTGCCGCGCCGATCGGCTCCTCCGGCTCGTCCGGACGCATCACATTGACGAGGTCACCGACCTGCGCCGTCTCCGCGAGCGTCGACGTGTCGACCTTTTGCAGGCGGGCGATGTGATCGAGAATCGCTTCCAGCTCGCCGAGCAGACGGTTTTTCTCCGCGTCGCTCAGACCCAATCGGGCGAGGGTNNCTTATTCGAGCGGGAGCCACGTCAGCACCGTCTGCTCGGTCGGCGCGAATCCTGCCGCGATGTATGCAGCCAGCGCTGCGTGGTTGTCGCCGCGAGTCCAGACACAGGCGAAAGTGACCTCGCGGCTGCGGATCAGCTGCATCGCGTCCGCCATGAGGCGGTGGGCGACCCCCTGGCCCCGGCCGTGCGGCCGGACGTAGAGCTCCGCGATCTCCGCCTCGAGACCCGTCCCCGGGTCGAACAGCACGACCCAGCAGAGCCCGATCGGCTCCCCGTCGGAGGTTCTGGCCACAAGGATGTGGTTCTCGCCAGAGAATCGAGGGGACGTGCTGAGCCGCTCGCTCAGCCGCTCCGAGCTCTCCTCGGGGTGATCGTAGTGACGCTGCTCGGCAACTGCGAGATCGACGAGCATTGCTCGGACCTGAGCATCCTGGTGGTCTTCGAGGGTTTCGATGCGAACGTCATCGAGATCTGCCATGGGCTGCCATTGTGGCGGCTCAGGGCGCGGCGACCCCGCTGCCCGTAACGATCCCGGCAGCACCGCCGGTGCCGCCATTGCAGACCGCGCTGGGCTGGACCGCCGGGGCGCCGAGCGGCCGCCCAGGCTCCACGATCGGTTTGCAGGGCATCCCGGGGGGAACGCTCACCGGCGAGGGAGCGGGGATGGTCACGGCCGGGCCCGAGGTGCCGCCGCGCTTCGTCCAGTCGGAGCCGTTCCACGTCCATGTCTGGTCGTACAGCCCGGCTTCGCGAGCGGTGACGCCAAACCCACCGAAGACCACCACCTGCCCCGTCGCGGGGTCGTACGTTGAAGCGGCGCTGCTCACGATCGGCGGCGTCGTGCCGGGATGCACCCGCGTCCAGACTCCGGTCCAGAGCCAGGTCTGCCCGTCACCGGTCAAAAGGACATCGCTGTGCGTTGCCGGGTCGCCCGTGAAGGTGACGCCGTAGGTGGACGGACCGTTCTTGTAGGTGGCGATCCGCTTCCAGGAGGAGCCGTTCCAGACACTCTCGGTCCCGGTGCAGCAACTCGATTGCTTCACCGGAGCGCCGCCCAGGCAACGCTGGCAGGGCAATGGCCCGGGTGCCGGCGCAATGAAGTCGCCGCCGAAGCTTGCCAGCTTGCCGGTCACCGCGTCGTTGACGATCGCCGACCCGGTGAAGTCAAAGGTGCTCGCGCTGGATGCAATCGCCTTCCATTGGTGCCCGTTCCAGGTCCACGCCGGAGCGACCGTTGGGAACCCTGGGCACTTCGGCTGTACGTCGGCGGCGCCGCCGGTCTGCATCGGGCATGCGATCGCGGGCTGGGCCACGCCGAGGGCGGGCTCCGCGAACGGACCGCGCGTGAGGAGCACAACCCGTCCGGACACCGGATCGGTGGCCAGGGTGCTGCTCCCGAAGACGACGAACGGCGTCGTGCCCGAGGCCTTCGACCAGTCGCTGCCGTTCCACAGCCATGTGACCGTGCTCGGGGACGCGATGGTTCCGCACTCCGGGCCCACGATCGGGGTTGTCCGCCCGGGAGTCGCTGCGGGGCTGGGAACCGGCGTGGTGCTCGGCGCCGGTGCGATTGCGGGAATCGGATGTCCCGGCGGGATGATGGTGGTTGTCGACCCCGAAGAACCCGAGGAGGATCCCGACGACGATCCGGAGCCTCCCGAGCAGGCGACCGGCCCGTGGTTCGAGCCCGCAACCTGCTGACTGCCAACCAGAACCAGATCGTGGTTCACGGGGTCATAGGTCATCTGGACGTTGTCCAGCGCCGGCGGCGAGGTTGCCGGGTGCGCCTGGGTCCAGGCCGAGCCGTCCCACGTCCAGGTGTCATTGAGGCTGCGGGCCCTGTTCTGACCACCGAAGAGGATCACCGAACCACTGGCAGCATCGAACGCCATCGCTGCCCCGCTGCGCGCGGACGGCTGCCCGGACGATGTCGCCGAGCCGGCTCCCTGGACGGCCCGGATCCCGAAGAACGCACCGAGCCCGGCCCCGAGGACGGCGACAGACGCGATGCCGGCGAGCGGTCGCGACCAGCGCGGGCGATGCAACTCAGTACTCATGGCACTGACACGCGCTCGAGGGCCTGGCGGTTCCCGGATGCAGCGCGTCCGTAGACTTGAACCTGAAATGACCGACATCAGCGCCCAGCCCAAGAACCCCGAGCGGCTCGAACTCGAACAGCTCACCGCGCTCCAGCCCGGCCTTGCCCGCTTGATGCCAGAGATCGGCGCGCGCTTCTGGAAGGCGTTCTACGCGGCCCAGGCCTCCAACTGGCCACTCGCGAGCTGGCAGCTCCGCGAGATGCGAAAGCTCCTGCGGCTCTGTGAGGTGACCCGCCCGAAGTACACGACTGACATCGAGGAATGGTTGCTGGACGACCTCGACCCGCTGATGGCCGCACTCGACGCCAACGATTTCAGGACCTTCGAGAAGCGCTATCACGAGGCCGTCGACTCCGCAAACGACCTGCACCGTCGCTGGCAGAAAGAGTGGATCGTCTGGAAGCTTCCGGACACTCCACCGCCTGATCTGGATCTCACTCCCAGAGGCTAACCGCTACGTCTGATCGTGATCGCATGATGGCGTCGCTGATCGAGCACGGAATACGATCGCCGGCCGTGCTCCAGGCAATGGCAGGCGTGCCACGCGAGGAGTTCGTGCTCGACGGTGATCGTGAGCGCGCCTACGCAGATCGAGCGCTGCCCATCGACGCGCCGGGGCAGACCATCAGCCAGCCGCTCATGGTCGCCGTCGTGGTCGAGGCGCTCGAGTTGCACCGGGGCGACCGGGCGCTCGACGTGGGCACGGGTTCCGGCTACCAGGCGGCGGTGATGGCTGCCTGCGGTGCTCACGTGGTCAGCATCGAGCGGGTCGGTTCCCTCGCCGAGACGGCTGCCGACCGCCTGCGCCGGCTGGGATACGACGTCGAGGTCATTGCAGGCGACGGCACGCTCGGGGTCCCCGAACGAGCCCCCTTCGACGCCATTGCGGTGGGAGCGGCGGCACCACGCCTCCCGGTCGCGCTTGCCCGCCAGCTCGTGCCCGGAGGGCGCCTGGTCGTGCCGATCAGTAACGGCCCCAACGGAGAGGAGCTCACCCGCCTGCGGGTGATCAACGGCCGCTGGGTGACGGAGTCGCTCGGGCCCTGCCGTTTCGTGCCCTTGATCGGCGCCGACGGTTACGAAGGAGCTGACACGGGCTGACCTGTCCCCGTGCTACACGCCGCCGGCGGGCACGCGGAACATCCGGATCCTGGCGGCGCCTGCCGAGCGCTCCACCGCGTGGGCGGCGGCATCGCCGAATGCCGACGAGAGCACCAGTGCGACCTCGTCATCTCCGGGACGCCGGTCCAGGTCCGGTCGCGACAGGGTCACCGCGTACTGATCGACCCCGTCGGGTCGGTTCGGGTAGCGCGACCGCGTCACGCTGACCCGGAGACCCAGCTCCGGGAGATCGAGCTGATGCCGCCCCGGCTCTCGGACCGCATCCGGGTGGAGGAAATCCTCATCGGCGCGGCGGCGAAGGTCGAGCAGCTGCTCCTCGACAGGTCGAGAATCATCCATCCCGTACGTTTAGCATGCTGGCGGCGCGAGGTATTCGGTAAGGGCGTCTTTCAGATGCTCAATCGACCATCAGTTGTTATCAGTCCCGGAGGACACAAAAATGGCAAAAACCGTCGGCATCGACCTCGGCACCACCAACAGCGTGGTAGCAGTGATGGAGGGCGGAGAGCCCGTCGTCATCGCCAACGCCGAAGGCGGCCGCACCACACCGTCGGTGGTCGCGTTCACGCGCACCGGCGAGCGCCTCGTCGGCCAGCTGGCCCGGCGTCAGGCCGCAGTCAACCCAGAAAACACCGTCTACTCGATCAAACGCTTCATGGGCCGCCTGCTGAGCGAAGTCAGCAACGAGGCCAAGCAGGTCCCGTACAAGGTCGTCGCCGGCAAGGACGGCCGCGCCGAGGTGGAGATCAACGGCGAGCACTACACGCCCGAGCAGATCTCCGCGATGACCCTGCAGAAGCTCAAGACCGACGCCGAGGCCTATCTCGGCGAAAAGGTCACGGACGCGGTCATCACCGTGCCCGCGTACTTCAACGACGCCCAGCGCCAGGCGACCAAGAACGCCGGTCAGATCGCCGGCCTGAACGTGCTCCGCATCATCAACGAACCCACCGCGGCCGCACTCGCGTACGGACTCGAGAAGAAGGAAAACGAGAAGATCCTCGTCTTCGACCTCGGCGGTGGAACCTTCGACGTGTCGATCCTCGAAGTCGGGGAAGGCGTATTCGAGGTGAAGTCCACCAATGGTGACACCCACCTCGGCGGTGACGATTACGACCGCCGCATCGTGGACTGGCTCGCCGACGAATTCAAGCGAGACCAGGGCATCGATCTCCGCGGCGATCGCCAGGCCCTACAGCGCCTTACCGAGGCTGCCGAGAAGGCGAAGATCGAGCTCTCCCAGCGTCAGGAGACCGAGGTCAACCTGCCCTTCATCACCGCTGACGCATCCGGCCCGAAGCACCTCGCGATCACGCTCTCACGCAGCAAGTTCGAGCAGCTCACCGAAGACCTCACGGCGCGCTGCCGCGGTCCGTTCGAGGCGGCACTCAAGGACGCCGGGCTGACGGCCCAGGAGCTCGACGAGGTGATCCTGGTCGGCGGATCGACGCGTATGCCGGTGATCCAGGAGCTGGTGAAGAGCATCACCAACAAGGAGCCGCACCGTGGCGTGAACCCGGACGAGGTCGTCGCCGTCGGCGCGGCCATCCAGGCCGGCGTGCTCAAGGGCGAGGTGAAGGACGTGCTCCTTCTCGACGTGACCCCGCTGTCGCTCGGGATCATGACCGAGGGCGAGGTGAACACCAAGCTGATCGAGCGCAACACCACCATCCCGACTGCCAAGACGCAGGTGTTTTCCACCGCGTCGGACAGCCAGCCGTCTGTGGAGATCGTCGTGCTCCAGGGCGAGCGCCCGATGGCGCGCGACAACCGAATCCTCGGAACGTTCAGCCTCGACGGGATTCCGCCCGCACCACGCGGCATGCCGCAGATCGAGGTCGGTTTCGACATCGACGCCAACGGCATCCTCAATGTCAGCGCCAAGGATCGCGGCACGGGCAAGGAGAACAAGGTCACCATCACCGGTTCGACAACGCTCCAGAAGGACGAGGTCGAGCGCATGGTGAAAGAGGCCGAGGTGCATGCTGACGAGGACCGCAAGCGGGCCGAATCAGTTGAGACCCGCAACCGTGCCGACCAGCTCGCCTACCAGGCCGAGAAGGCGCTCGCGGACGCGGGCGACAAGGTGCCGGCCGAGCTGCGCACCGACATCGAGGCCAAGGTGAAGGCAGTTCGTGACGCAATTGCCAGTAACGACGCGGACGCGATGAAGCGTGCGCATGACGACCTCGCAGCGTCGATCCAGAAGATCGGCGAGGCCGTGTACGCGACCCAGCAGGCGCAGGCCGGCACGGGCGAGCCGCACGCCGGCAACGGCGACGGCGGTGCTCCTGATGCGGGCGCCGGCGAAGGCGCGGGTGCAGGCGCGGGCGGAGACGACGTCGTCGACGCCGAATTCAAAGAGGTCTAACCCTCAGGTCGATGCCGGGGCGGGACGCCAGCGCGTCTCGCCCTCAGTCGCGCCCTCACGGAACGTCCACCTGCAGGTCGCGCTGCGATTGGAGCTGGAAAGGCTCTGACTACCGCCTGGGTATCGGCTGATGCATCGATGCGGAGGTCGGCGGCAATGGTGTCCCGCCGGGCGGGAGCCCCGAGACGGTCGCAACACGTGAACCGCCACGTCCGCGGCCCCTCGGGACGCCACGGTGGAACGCAGCTCGCAGGAGGATCGGCACCGCCGCGGACAGCACCCCGGTGAAGAACGTGAGCCCGTTGGGCAGATGCCCGTAGTCCGAGAGGCCGAGGTAGCAGAACAGCGCCGTCAGAAATGCGGCGATGATGATCACGGCCATCCCCAGCACCAGGACGATCTCCTGGTTGCGCTCGCTGACGATCGCATGGTCCGGTCGACGCTGCTGGAGCATCCGGTAGATGTTCAGGCCGGCCCAGGAGTTGAGCATCAGCCCGCTGACGAAGGCGAGGATGGAGATCGTCCAGCGGAATTCGGTCAGGTTCTTGACGATGAACACCGCGATGTTGACCACGATCAGGGCCGTGGGGGTCAGCGCCCCGATGATCGGGATCGTCCAGCGCTTCAGAAACGCACCCACGCCCTTTCGCTCGGGCTCAGCCGTGACGAACTCCGAAGGCTTGCGGCGGCGGAAGGGCATGATGTAAGCGTACGGGTCCCGGGCCCATCAGGAACGCCCGATCACCCGGGCGGCCGAGGGCGTTCGTCACCGGCCCGTTTCCGGACTGCGAGCGGTCGCCCAATCGGCGCCACCTCTGCCCCAATAGGCTCGATCCATGCGCGCGCGTCGGCCGGGCCGCAGCCTTGTCGTCCGCAGGTTTGGCCTGCGGACCAGCCTCGCCGGTCGGCTCCTGGCCGGCGGGATTGTGTTCACCGCGCTCGTGATCGCCGGGGTCAGCAGCTTCCTGCTGGTGAGCCGCTCGCAGCAGACCAACGCCGGGGCCCTGTCCAATGCGGACAACCGGGCAGGGGTTGCGGGCGAGCTCATGTCGCGCGTGATCCAGCCCCAGGCGCAGTACGCCGCGACGGCGGTCGCGTCGCTGACATCGCTGCAGCTCGCGCTCAGTGGCAGCAACCCGACGGGCCTGGTCGCGGCCGAGTTCAACGACAAGCGGATCGTCAACCTCCCTGGGCTCGGGGTGGCAGTCCTCAACAGCCACGGCACCATCCTGTACACCAGCGAGTGCGACAGCGCCGGCGTGGCGGGCGCCACCACACACCCGGCGACTGCCGAGTGCGAGGAGGGCGCGACTCCACACGTCACCGCGGGCCTCGCATCGGTTCGCGATGCCCTGACCGTCGAAGCGTCGGCAGCGTGCCAGCAGTCGAGCGCGACGATCGCGGCCAGCCCGGCATTGCGTGCGCAGTGCCCATCCGGTGTCGAGGGCGTCGAGATGCTCCCCGGCGGCGTACCGGCCCTCGACGTGGCGGTGCCCGTGTTCAACGTCGCGGCGGGCACCAATGCGCCACTCGGGGTCGTCGTGTACAGCGCGCAGCTGCAGACCCAGTTCGTTCGCTACGGCCCGGTGATCGGCTACACGCCCGTCTTCCTCAGCGCCGGCTCGGGCACGACCCTCGTCCGATTCAGCGGCAGCGCCGAGACCCCGACGCCGTCGGTCGCACCGTCGACGATCGCGCAGCAGCTCGCGCACCCCGGGTCAACCTCGGGCGGTGTCGCCGCCCATGCCATCTACACCGTGCCCGGAGCCGGCGCAGTGGCCGGGAGCTATGTCCCACTGCAGGCGCCGGGAGGAACCAGCGTGGCCGGGTACCTCGGCGTTGAGGTGCCGGTGTCGATCTTCGCCGCCGGGACCGCACAGGACGAGGGGACCATCGCCCAGATCGCCTTCACTGCACTTGTCGTCGTATGCCTGCTCGTGTTGCTCTTTGTCGATCGGTTCGTGCGCCGTCCGGTCGGTCGACTCGAACGCGGCGTGGAACGGATCGCCGCGGGCGATTACACGACCGACATAGCGGTCACGTCGCGCGATGAGCTCGGACGGCTCGCGGCGGGTGTCAACCGCATGCGCGAACAGATCGCCGGCTACATCGAACACATCGACGGATCCGTCGGGCGCCTGCAGGAGGTGTCCCGCGCGCTCACCATGACCACGGGCGGCATCGAGCAACTTCAGGACGCTGTGCTCGGTGCTGCGGACGCGATCGCGGGCGGCTCCGCAAGCGCGACCGTGTACACGAGACGCGGATCGGAGTTCCTCCGGATGCGCAGCCGCGGCCCGGAGATGCCGGACATGGCTGATGCGATGCCGGTTGATGAGTTGAGCGCCGGACACGCGTGTCGCCTCGACTGGGGCGGCCGGCCCGCGATTGCCGTGCCCATGCTCTTCCAGGAGGCGCTCACCGGTGTCCTGGTGGTCGCGTCGGATCGCCCGGTCGCTGAGAGTGACGAGCGTGCATTGATCACCCTCGCCAACAATGCCGCCGTCGCTGTCGAGAACACTCGCACCCTCGAGCAGGAGCGCGAGGCGGTGCGCCGGCTCAAGGAGTTGAACCAATTGAAGAGCGACTTCCTCGACACGGCGCAACACGAGTTGCGCACGCCGGTGCTCGCCATTCAGGGCCAGATCGAGCTCCTCAACGTCGCCTGGGGCAAGTGGGACGACGAGACCAAGCTCGAGATCGTGCGAGATGTCGACATCTCGGTGAAGCTGCTCAGCGAGACGGTGGAGAACATCGTCGACTTCGCACTGGTGAACTCCGATACGATCGACGTGCGCATGGGATCCGTCGACGTCGCGACCGCGATCGGCGACGCCGCCAACGACGTGCGACGTCACTTCAAGGATGGGCTTCCCGTCGATCTCACGATCGATGTGCGTGGCTCGCCGGCTGTCAACGCCGATCCGTTCCGCCTCCGCCAGGTGCTCCGCGCACTGATCGACAACGCGGTGAAGTTCACGCCCGAAGGCGGCCACGTCAGCGTCAGCGCTCGCCCGGTCAAGGGCACGGGTCAGTGCCGGATAGAAGTTGTGGATGACGGCATCGGGATCAGCGCCGAGGCCATTCCCCGTCTCTTCGACCGTTTCTACCAGGAGGACAACAGCCGCACGCGCCGCCATGGCGGCATGGGCATGGGGCTGGCACTGGTGCGCCGCCTCTGCGACGCCCACGGCGCTACCGTGACCGCGCAGAGCGACGCGAAGGGTGGCAGCAAGTTCACCATCCTCTGGCCGCTCACCGACGTGCCACCCGAACCGGCGCCGTCCGCGCTCTTCTTCGAACCCGTACCAGCCGCCACCACATAGCTGGCACGTCACATGCGCACACGACTCAGATCCGTTGCTCGGCGCGATCTGTCTGCTCGCGTTCGCTGTGATGAGCGTGGCGACGGCGCTGCCCTTTCTACAAATACCGTCTTGGGGTGGATTGCAGACGGGCAATCAGCCCACAGAACCGGCGCGGTCGCCGGCGGTATGGGTCTCGACAGAAGGGCTTCGTTTGCCTGCGCCGCGGCGATTGTGAGAGCGACAGCGCATCCTTTGTATGCGCAATCGTCGTCCTCGCCGGTGTCGCCTTCGCCATCGAAGACTCGATCTACCTCAGCGGCACCTGACGTAGTCGCGCTGCTGCGGGTCGTCTGACCTCAGGGCGCCGCGATGGTTGCGAATGCCGTTACCGGAGTCGTGACCGGCAACCCGTCCTCGAAGAGCACGCTGTTGGTCCGAACCGATGTGATGCGCGGACCGGGCAACAGGATGCCGGCGAGATTCAGCGGATCAGTCGCCGACACGCCCACCAACTCCGACGAGCGCTCGCGGCGGCGCACACCACGCAACTGATCAACGGCGTCGGGCAGCGCGAATTGCTCGCCGGCGAAACCGGTGACGAAGCGTCCGCCGCGTGCGGTGCCGCGCGCCTCCATGCGGCGCAGCGCCCAGACGACGTCGCGCCACGGCAGGGCGATCGTCTCGCGGGCGACGACGTCACGAAACACGACTCCCCACCGCACCAGCAATTGCTCCGCGATTGCCTCGGCCAGCGCATCGTGCTCGGCCACAGACGACACACGCGGGATGAGCGACCACCTGCCTTCGCCGGACGAATAGCCGCTGACGCCGTGGCGGAGTCCGCGGTGGGACGGGCGTGACCGCCCCAACCGGCGGCTGACCAGCAGGCGCCGGACCGCGCTGAATCCGTCCGCCGTGAGCATGCCTCGGGAGACGCCATCCCAGAGAGCGGCCTCGACTTCACTGGGAAGCCTGCGCGCCAGCGTCACGATGTCGTTGGTGAAGAGCGCGCCGTGCTCGCGAAGGGCGTCGAGCACATCGAGGGTCGCGCCCGAGGCCGGCTCCAGCGGCTGCGCCTCACCGCGCACCGACTGGAGCAACCACGGGAGGTCCGAGCGCATCACCAGCGTCACCGGGGTCGCGCGCGACGCCGATGAGCTGCTGCGCGGGGGCGAAGCAGCTCCGGGATCGTCGCGAACCTTCAGTCGCGCCCAGGCCACCTCTCCTGACATGCACAGCTCGTCGAGCCAGGCACTGCGATACCCGGACACGCGACTCGGCAGCACCGTCTCCTCCCACACTCCGGCGGGAATCTCGAAACCCTGGAGCTGCGCGATGGTCGCGGCGACGCCGGCTCGGCCCTCACGCTGCGTGCCCGGCGCAACGCGTTGCCAGCGAAGCAGGAAACGCATGAAGTCCTGCGCGGTGACCGGCTCGATCTCCTGCCGCAAACGCTGCTGCGTGTAGCTGTGAATGCGCACCAGCAGACGCCGCGCGCACCACTGCTCGTCGGTAATCCCCGGGTCGAAGTGCCCGCGGATGACGAACCCTTCGCCCTCGAGGACCGCGAGGCCGATGGCCACCTCGGACGCTCGCAGTCCGGTACGCGCCGACAGCGCATCAGCCGTCATGGGCCCGCTCACCTCGAGATGTCCGCGCAGTATCGCTGCGATCAGCGCGTCGCGGTCAAGCGCAGCCCCTGCAAGCACGCGTGCCGAAGCACCCGGGCGTGGCACCAGCGCCGCCCC
>PNBE01000099.1:1357-6767 GCA_003135895.1 Candidatus Dormiibacterota bacterium | reverse complement strand
TCGTCGACGGTCGCGTCTTGCATCGCCGGATCGAACGTGTTCTGATCCGTCGCCGCGATGATCACTGCGGCCGCGCCGAGCCTGCCGCCTGCGATCCCGATTGCCGGTGAACTCGTCGATGCAGTTGGGGATGTGCCGGTCCCACCACACGCGACCACGCCAAGGGTCAGCAGCGCTACGGCGGCGAGTTGTCGGGCGCGCATCATCTTCGATGTCGTCCTAGCTTCTCAGTGCACCTGTCGCTTTGGCAACGCATAGGGCGACGGGCGCCTCTCCGGGTCAGGGCCAGGCACCGCAAAACCGTCGTGGTTGATCCTGCGGCCATAGACGCAGTCGCTTCGATCGTGACAAACGCCCCACTCTCTCTGCGACTACGTGAGGGAATTCTCGTGGAACGGGTGAACGTTATGCGCGAGCTTGATGTCTTTCGGCGTGCTGTCCTCATGGATAGACGGTTCGAAATACCCGAACGATTCATTCGACTGGAACACGACAATCGTGTAAGCCCGCGTTCCGCCGGCGACAGAGGCGAAAGTCACAGGTTCAAAGGCCGGTTGGCTGGTCGCCCACGCCAGCCGAGGGGGACATCGGTTCCGGCGGGTCCCGCCTTCATGCCTGCGCCAGGGCGTGGGCGCAGTGAACCGGCTGATTGGTGACCTTCGACCCTAGCTGCGATCGGACGTCTCGCCGGATGATCGTGATCCCACCTGCGCCCGCCACCAACGAGGGATTGAAGTGAAGACGTCGAATATCGTGGCCGCAAGCTCGGTCGTAGCTGCGGCGCTGGCCGCCGTGGGCGTATTTGGGTGGGGTATGGGTGTTGCAACCCATGACGCGAACGTGGGCACGACGCCGTCGCCTGCCACTGTGGCGCATGCGTCCACCCTCTTGCCAAGCCATCTCTACCTCACCATCGTCANNGTGACGGTGACGATCATCAACTTCGACGATGCGACCCCGCTGACGGGAAGTTACGTCAGCTTCGCCAAGGCATCGCGTATCAAGGGGGCGGTCGTGTCCCAGCGCTTCGACAAGGCGAACCCCAACGCTGTTGGCAAGTCGCCGGCTCAAACCTACACCGCAGTTGATCCCAAACTCGTATCGCACACGTTCACAATTCCCTCTCTAGGCCTCAATGTTCCTATCCTGGCAAGCAGCCGCACCACCTTCACCTTTTACACCGGCGCCGCCGGCACATTCGAATGGCATTGCCAGGATCCCTGCGGCACCGGCCCTGCGGGTTGGAGCGGCGCGATGTCGACGCTGGGGTACATGGGCGGTGAGCTCACCGTTGTCTGACACGACCGTTTCATCGGGCCGCCCGCACTGACAGCGTTGCGCGCCGTTCGAGGCCGAACGATCACCCCGCGATCTGCGCTAGTCGTCGGTGACTGACCCCGGAGTCCGACGGCTGTCCTGGACCTTCGGGCGCCGCTTGCTTTGCTTGACGGTGCTGCTCGGAGCTCTGCCGCTGCTTTCCTTGATGGCGGCGTCACCCGTTTCGGCTCACGCACTACCCGTGGCCTCAGTCCCTGCTCCCGGAGCGGTGCTGCAGCAGCCTCCAACCTCGGTCGTGATGTGGTTCAACGAA
Source organism: Candidatus Dormiibacterota bacterium (assembly GCA_003135895.1). GTDB lineage: Bacteria > Chloroflexota > Dormibacteria > Aeolococcales > Aeolococcaceae > Palsa-851. Next base: position 5,176 of record PNBE01000099.1, on the reverse strand, counting down.
GCGCCCGACCCAACGCTGTCGTATATCCGGGTTCTCGACACCAATGGCCGACACCACGAGGTCGGCCACGCGGCCTCATCTCCTGGCGGGCCTCGTGTTCTCTCGGTGGAGGTGCGCGACATGGCCAGGGGTGTGTACACCGTGGCGTGGCTCACCGTGTCGGCGTCTGATGGGCACCGGATTTCGGGGAGCTTCGAATTCGGGGTCCAGGTTGCTCCGCTAACGGCTCTCGCCGCACAACCGGGCGCGGCGACTTCCGCACTGTCGGTGATCGCCGTTGGCGCGCGAGCGATCTTCTACGTCTCCATCGTCCTCCTCCTCGGTGGCATCGGCGTTGCTTTCCTCGTCGGTCTCGAGCATGCGGGCCGTCTGCGCGTACCCCTGATCGCGGCGAATCTCCTCGCTGTTGTCGGTGTCATCGGCATCACGGAGGGTCAGCTCAGCTCTTCAGGGTCGGGCTGGAATCACCTCTTCGACACGTCGTTGTCGGGTGCCTTCGTCACACGCTTGGTACCGGCTCTGGTGGGGGCCATTGCTCTGATCGCCGCTCCCCGTCTGTCGCAACGCACCCAGCGACCGATCATGGCGGTCGCGTGGATTGGTGCCGCTCTCTCGACTCTCGCCGACGCTGCGGCCAATCATGCAAGCACGGAAGCTGTCCCCATCCTCAGCGTATTGCTGCAGTGGATGCACATTCTCGCCGGGGGTCTGTGGGTGGGCGGTCTTGCGGCGCTGATACTCGTCATCTCTGCAACTCCATCCGAAGGCCGCGGGCGCCTTCTTGAGCGCTTCGCTGTCATCTCCATCGCCTGTCTTCTCGTGATTGCCGTGACCGGCGTGCTCCGGTCGGTGGCAGCAATCGGCTCATGGCAGGGTCTCGTGACCACCGTCTACGGCGCCTTGGTACTGGCCAAGGTGGCGCTCATACTCGTGCTGGCACTCTTGGGGGCGGCGAACCGGCTCAACTCGGCGCGCTCGTCGGCGCCCGTGAAGGGCTTTAGAAGGATCGCACGTGTCCAGGTTGTGGCTGGAGCAGCGGCGCTCGTCCTCTCGGCAACCCTTGTCAACGTCGCTCCTCCAAGCGCCACAGGGTTGGCGTTCTCCGGACCAGCTCCGCTGGTTGCCACCGGCTCCGACGGCAACATCCTCAGGGTCCGCCTCGAAGTGTCTCCAGGGATAGCCGGAGACAACAACTTCACCGTCGCACTCACGGACTACTCCACAGGCAGTCCCATCAACGACGCGACAGTGACCCTCGGGTTCGTCTATGGCGCTGGCACGATTGGCGGATCGGCCCTCGAATTGACGTCCGCCGGGCGAGGGATCTTTTCAGCGAACGGAGCCAATCTGTCGTTACATGGTGCTTGGAGCGTCACCGCGCAGGTGCAAACCGCGAAGTGGATCTACGACGTGTATCTACAAGTTACGACACGTCGCCCGACGAGCTCCACGTCTCCGTGATCGTTGCGGTCGACCGTCGGCTGGCCTCAAAAGGCGTTGCCGCAAGCGGGCGAAGGTCTACGAACTTCTCCCAGGTGTCGCAATATCGCGGAAGGTTCGCAGCCCAGCACTGATCACGCCGCAATCAGCGTCCAGTCCGACTGTACGGCAAGCGCCTGAGCGACCGTCAGCGGGCACAGCGTCATTCGTGGCACTTCGTAGGGGCGCGCATCTCGCGCTCCAGAGAGGGCAAGCGCGTAGCCGGCACACGGGATCATCTCGCCGATGGCAACCCGCGGGCAGGCACCGTCAGCGGATGGTCCACCGCAGGAGCCAACGACGCCGTGAGTGCCGGGAGCGAGGATCAGGATTTCACGTTCCATGCCTAAAGGATGTACCTGGCGCCGCGGCTTCGCCAGCGAGCATCCACGGGGACGAGAACCCCGTAGTTTCCCGGCGGACTGACCTCAACCCGCAACCGACATCGGGGGCGGCAATGCCGGCAAGTGCGCCTCGATCGTCGTGCCCTTGCCGAGCTCTGAAGAGACCACCACGTGTCCTCCCAGGAGGTTGGCACGCTCCCGCATGCCCTCCAAGCCAAGCTGGACCGCACCAGGGACCGCCCCAGGTCGTGTATCGAAACCGATTCCGTCGTCGTCCACGAGAATCCGGAGCGAATCCCCGTCGTACTGAAGGTGCACTCGAGCTACATGCGCGGACGAATGACGGATCACGTTGCTCACCGCCTCTTGGATGATTCGGAAGGCTCCGAGCTCGGCGTCGGCCGCGAGTCGCACCGGGGTGCCTGTGACCTCGAAATCGAGACGGAGGGAATGGGCGTCCTCGACGTCTGCAAGCAGGCCGCGAACGGCAGCGACCAAGCCCAGTTGGTCCAGCCCGGGCGGTCGCAGACCGCGAGCCACGTCACGAAGACGTCCGATAATCTCGAGCAGCTCGACACGGGTCTCAAGCAGCGCTGCAGAAGTGGGGCCCGGCCCCCCTGCAATGACCAGGCCATCCATGCGACGGGCGAGGTGAATCAGCCGCTGAAGCGGGTCATCGTGGATCTCGTGGGCGATGTGCCGTCGCTCCTCCTCGTGCGCCGTGAGCAGGCGCGCTGCGTATGAGCGCACCGCAGCCCGTTCGCGGTACTCCTCAGTCAAATCCTGAAACACCAGCTGCTGAACGAAGCGACCGTCCTTAACTTCAGGACGCACGCGTGCGACGCGCAGCCGATAGGTACGCACCGCACCGTCGCCCGTGTTGACGGACTGGATGGACGCCTCAGTTTGGCGACCCAGACTTGCTTTGGCTATACCCAGGGCCGTTTCGGTCGTTTTCCCGGTGATGCGATCTCCGAACGCCTCTGCGGCCGCGGGATTCGCCTCGGTGATCACGCCATCCTCATCGACGATCACGATGGGAAAGAAGTTCGTCTGAAACAGCTCTCGATACCGGAGCTCCGTCTCACGCCGCTCGTCTTCAGCCGCATCGGCACGGCGCTGCTGGATCCTTGTGCGCTCGATGCGCTCACCAACGAAGATGGCGACGGCGTCGACGATGGCGAGGTCGACCAGATCGTTTGCGGGGTGACCCATCGCATTACGCAGGAAGAGATCCGGAAACCAAAGCAGGGTCGCCCAGACAGCGGTCGCAGCCGAGCCAGCCAACCCATAGCGCAGCGCGGAGTACAGCACCGGGAGAAGTAGCAGTCCCACCGGGCTGCCGGTCGGAAAGGTGCTTGACTCCGCAATGCCGGCGGAATCCAGATAGAAGTGAAACCCGGCAAGAGCGACGACAAGTACTTGGACCGCCCAGAACGAAGCGTCGCGCAACGGAGGGTGAAAGGCCTGGCGAAGCACGCTCCGGGCGGTGAACATCCAGCCCTGGGCTGATTGAGCCTCCGGTGCCAGCCCGAGCCTCCTACTCATCGGTCTCGGCGGCGGGGACCGTAGCGAGGTTGTGCCTGAGGGCGTAAAGGACTGCCTCCGTCCGGGATCGGACGCCACACTTGGCGAAGACATTGGAGACATAGCCCTCCACAGTTCGCAGTCCCACGCCAAGGGTCGCCGCGATCTCCTTGTTCGACGATCCCTTCACCAGCAGGCGAAGCACGTCGGTCTCCCGAGGCGTGAGGCGACTCGTGGTTGGACGCTTGCTCCGCCAGCGCTCCATGAGCCGTTTTGAGATCCTCTCGTCGGTCACGGTGGCACCGGCGGCGGCGGCGCGGATGGCACCGACCAGCTCGGCGGCGCTGACCGTCTTGAGGAGGTAACCACATGCCCCGGCCTCGAACGCCTCGGTGATGTAGACGTAGTCGTCATATGCGGAGAGAACAACACAGCGGACCTGATTCGCGATCCGAGCAACGGTGCGGAT
>PNBE01000099.1:0-1317 GCA_003135895.1 Candidatus Dormiibacterota bacterium | reverse complement strand
CTGCCGAGTGCCTTCGCGGACGATACGGTGATCCTCGACCAAGACGACCGTCACTGAAGCGCTCAGCCCACCGGCTGCGCCGCCGGGCAGATGTTCCGCATCGACCTCGCCGTCCCCGGCGGNNGAGGCACCGGCAACATCCAGCCCAGGCGTGTGCACATTCATGACAACAACCGTGGTATCAGATCGGCCACTCTCTCCAGTCTCTGTGTCCCTGCCCTCTGCCTCAAGCGCCTTGCGGAATCGCCTGGTACGTTTCCCAACTAACTCTCGCGAGCAGCCAGCGATTGTGCTCGTCCTCATATTCGACGATGGCTTCGTCGCCCTCGTGGGTCGCTTGCACGAGCCCCTGTGGATGATCCAGGTCTCTCTGCTCCAGGCGTTCCTTCGATGGGATTTGGAGTTTGTGGGCGGCGAAGAGACCAAGCGCGTCACGCCTCTGTAGCCGACGCAACTTGTCACGATTGCTCTCGGCGGGAACTTCGCCGGCCATTGCTCGCTCCTTCAGGGTCCCATTGGAGGCGTTCACAATATCTGTACCCGCTGCCACCTGTTACCAACCTCCGATGAGGTAGCCCCTTCCGCGAATCCCGGACGGGCCGAGGCTCACCATTGTCGCGCGGGCGATCTGCTAATGGCGAGCTCGCTCACCCAGCGTGCCACGAAGACACCAGTGGGTGATCCGTGAGGAAGCCACGCAACTTCGCGCCACCCGGGTGGGCCGATCACTAGAGTGGGCAGCCCATCGGTCGATGGTCGGCCTCGGCAGGCACTCTCGGCCCTCGCAGCAAGGGCGACTGTCGCCGACTCCCCGCTGTCTCTTAGCGGCAACGCAGAACAGGCATGGAGGCCTCGGAGAGTGAACGCGCGAGCCGCAGTGGCGTCCCGGAGAGCCGACGACGAGGTCGTCGACGCTGCTGAGATCCTCATCATGCGAGGCAAGGAGCAGGGGCGCCTATCCCCCGACGACGTCCTCCAGGGCCTTCCCGTCGTCGAAGCTGAACCCGATCAACTGGAGCGCGTCTTCCAGGTGTTCCGGGAGATGGGCATCGCGATCAGCGACAACGATGACGACGCCGGAGAGGCCGCCGATCCGGAAGACCAGGTGGGTCACACTGAGGCGGAGGCGGTCGATACCTTCTCTCTCGATGACCCGATCCGGATGTACCTCAAGGAGATCGGGCGCATTGCCCTCCTGCGCAAGGAACAGGAGGTCGAGTACGCGCAGCTAATCGAGCTAGGCGACGAAGCTGCGCGCGACAAGCTCACCGAGGCCAACCTCCGCCTGGTCGTGTCCATCGCCAAGAAGTACATCGG
>PNBE01000012.1:192-15505 GCA_003135895.1 Candidatus Dormiibacterota bacterium | reverse complement strand
GCGTCAGGAGACCGCGGGGCTTTCGCCGCCATTTCTTGTGACCTTCGGCCATGGTCCAGCATCCGTGCGTTGATCGAGCATGAGATCGACCATCAAACAGACTGGAGGTGTGACCATGGCGGATACAATGACGCTCACCCCGCGGTATCCCAATGACCTGTTGGGGAGATCCCTTGCGGAGCTCCTCCGCTGGCCGGTCTTTCCGCTGCTCGGCCTTACTCAGGACTTTCCGATGCGTCTCGAGGAGTTTGTCGACGACGGCCACCTGGTCGTTCGTGCGGAGTTGCCGGGCGTCGACCCTGACAAGGACATTCACGTCGTCGTCGACGAGGGTTTGCTGACCATCACCGGCGAGCGGCGGAGCGAAACCAAGCAGGACGAGAAGGGGAAACACTTCTCCGAGATGCAGTACGGCTCGTTCTCGCGGACAATTCCGCTTCCCGATGGAGCGAGTGAGAAGGATGTGACCGCGACTTACCGCGACGGTATCCTGGAAGTCCGACTCGCCTTGGCGAAGCCCGCACCTACGAAGGCAGCGGCCACAATTCCGATCAAGCATTGAGGGGGCGCCCGCCGAGGTACGCACCTCGGCGGGCACTAGCTCGGACGACCTGTGGCCGCAAAGGAGGATGGCGTGTCGAAAGAGACCCACACGGTTCGGGTCTGGGCATGGAGGGAGGGAACGCGCGAACTGGTGTTCTCGGTGAGCACTCCGAACGCTCGGCGTGCCGGGCTGACTCACGTCCGCAAACTGCGGAAAGACCCGCCGGTCAATCGTATCGAGATGCGCGAGCACATGGTCACGATCGACGGCGACGACGCGGAGCTTCCGAGCGGCATCCGCGGCAGTCTGGGTTGGGAACGTACCGATGGTCGGTGGCGCATGCTGCCAACCAGCGACGCGCATCTGGACCACCGCCGGGGCTGAGAGCGGCCTTTGTGACCGTCCAGCCAGGTCGATCGCGAGCGGCTCGGTTGATCAAGAGCAGTCTGAGGTCACACACGAGATGTGACGTCCGGCCCTTCCACCCCACCTCGTGGGCTCCTATCGTGTCGCTCATGCGTGTCAACGTCGAGCACAGGCGAGGAACACCATGAGCGTATCTGATTCGACACTGCAGGACGAGGTTATGGCTGAGTTGCGCTGGGACTCCAGCATCAACGCAGCCAACATCGGTGTGAGCGCGCATGACGGTGCAGTCACGCTCTCCGGTCACGTGGCAAGTTACCCGCAGCGCTTCGCAGCCGACAAGGCAGCGAGGAGAATCCGAGGAGTGGTCGCCATCGCCAATGAGCTCGACGTGCACCTGCCTGCTTGGTCGCGACGGGATGACACGGACATCGCCGGGAGCCTTGCTCGAGCACTTTCGGAGACCCCCCTTATCGATCCCGGATCCGTCAAGGCCACCGTCAGCCATGCATGGGTGCAGCTCGAGGGCACGGTTAACGGGGCATACCAGCGCAGCACCGCCGAGCGGATCGCGCGCCATGTGGCCGGCGTCCTCGGCATCACCAATGGGATCACGCTCACTGCGCGCGCAACGGCGCATAACGTTGATAAGGAGATCCGTGCCGCTCTCCATCGGCGCGCCGACCTCGACGCACGCTCCATCCACGTGGAGGTTCTGGGAAACGTGGCCACGCTCACGGGCAGCGTCTCCTCACTGGCGGAGGAGCGCGCCGCAACCAAGGCAGCAGCCGAAGCCCCTGGGGTCGAGCACGTCACGAGCCATCTAAGGGTGGTGCCGGCGCCAGGTCTGGTTGGGAGTCCGAGCTAGGTACTAACAATCACCTCAGTCTCGCGAGACGACGGCGTTCAAGGTGAAGGCGTTCGAGCTCAAAAGCGGCCGGCTGAGGAAGTCGGCAGATATTCTTCCGATCACGTCGTTCGGACACCGGGTCAGAGTCTTGCGACGGGGGCACCTCCATGCATATGAATGCTTTTCGACGATGCTCATCTCCCACGTCATGGTCGACCAGTGCCGAAGGTCACCAGAACTTGCGCCGGTTGTCCTCGAAGGCGTAGCCCGCGGCACTTCTTCATGTCAGTGGCACTCGGCTTTGATGCGCGCATCAAAGCCGAGCGGCGGCGGCGTCCCGCCGCGACTTCGCTCCGGCTGGTCGCCGGAGCAACTCGATCACCTTCGGCGGCGTCTGAGTGGTCACGTATACCGAGATGTGTCCGACAGCAGAATGTCCAGCTCCTGCACCGGCGTCGCAAACGGCAGACGGGTTCGTGGTACGCCACCAAGTCCTGATGCGTGCCGCCCGTCTGGTTCGGCGTTGCAGCTCTATGAAGTCGGGATCACGGTGTCAGGTTCGAGTACGCCGTGAACGAAGCCCGCCAGCCAATGCAACCGCTCGGAATCGCGTGCCGCTGGGCGCTCGGTCGCTACCCACTCCCTGAGCGTCGTCCACATGTCGTCAAGTTCGCCCGAGTCGATCTGCTCCGCCGCGGATCGGCAACGGCGAGAGAAGCCGAGGCCTGTATCGTTCGCGTAGAGCGTCTCAATCGTTTTGATCTCGCGAGGCTGAGCGCGCTCCTCTCGCCAGCGCTCGCCGCTCCTCTTGCCGTGCTCCCACCACGACGACCACGACTGACTCATCGTTGTCTTCCATTGGAACGGCCGATGAGGAATCCCCAGACCGACCCGGCCAGGGGTTCAATTCCAAGCACGATGTCTCCTTTGGTTCATGAAGTACCTGCGGCAGGCGCCAACGCATCCAATTCTCCGCAGTGTCTGTGGAGTATGAATAGGGCCGGAAGCCACCTTTCGTGCAGGCAAAGAGCCCCCGGCAAAACCAACCGGGCNNCATCGCTCGCTCCGTCGGGTCTGCGTGTGTCGTCACTCCAAAGACCCGAAGAGTAGTGACCTCCGCCTCTACAGCGCCGAGGCCATACGATCCACGCTCGGAGAACCATGGTTGGTGGTTCCCGAGCCCTGCTGAAGGTGCCGGACCACCTCACGCAGGTGGCCGCGCTCCCCGTGCGACTGGGTCTACGTGTACAACTTTGGCCCTGTCCGCATCCTGTGCCGTGATGGCCTTGGCAGATTGGCGGTTCGCAACATCGGCGGCCGTACCCGCGGTCAAGACTTCTCGTCCCGACTGTATGAGCGGGCAGGTCGGCTGGATGCGCTGTTTGAGACGAGTTGACCGATAGCGTCGAGTTCGGATACGGATGAGCTCTGAGTTGGCCCCGCCGACGAAGTCGCAGACAACCACCGAGGCTTCCCGGGCTGGCGAAGCGGATGTTCGGATCGACGCTGAGGAGTCGATGGTTGACTTTCTTCGCCACGTGCACGCCGGGCGCGAGGGACTGTCATCACGCGAAGCTGATCGGCGTGCCTTGGTCTACGGGCCCAACGAATTGCGCACGCGGGGCAGGAGAACTTGGCACCGCGACCTTGCTCGGCAGCTCACGCACCCGCTCGCACTTCTCCTGTGGATGGCGTCCGTTCTGGCCGCTATCTCGGGGACCCCCGTGCTAGCTATCGCGATCATCGCGGTTATCGTTCTGAATGCCGGGCTGGCCTTCGCTCAGGAGCAGGAGGCGGCACGGGCGATCGAGGCGCTCGCCGGATATCTCCCGGCTCAGGCAAAGGTCATCCGCGACCGACACATCCAGGTCGTCGTCGCAGCCGCGATTGTCCCCGGCGACCTACTCGTGATCGACGAGGGTGACCGAATTTGCGCTGATGCCCGGATTGTTGAAGGCGCAGTCGACGTGGACATGTCTGCCCTTACCGGCGAGGTGCTGCCCGCATTTCGCACCGCCGGTCAGAACGACACAGCGCGACCGCTCCTAGATGCGCAAGACCTCATCTTCAGCGGCACGATATGCAACGGCGGCGAAGCGCGTGCCGTCGTCTACGCCACAGGAATGCACACCGAACTGGGGCGCATTGCAGCTCTCTCCCAACGAGTTACGCCGGGTGCGAGTCCGCTGGAGCGCGAGGTTCGCAAAGTGGCCTGGATCATTGCTGCCGCGGCGGTCATCACAGCGGCCGCTTTCCTGCCGGTGGTGATGCTTTTGGCTCACCTCTCGCTCGGGATTGCGCTGACGTTCTCGGTCGGACTGCTGGTTGCCAATGTGCCCGAAGGGCTTCTCCCTACCATCACCCTCTCTCTAGCAGACTCGGTTCGCTCCCTAGCTCGCCGTGGAGCACTCGTCAAGAGGCTGAGTGCGGTGGAAACCCTTGGCTCCACAACGGTCATCTGCACCGACAAGACGGGCACGCTCACAGCAAACGAGATGCGCGTCACCGAGATATGGACCATGGAAGACACTTTGGTGTTGTCTGACGTTCGCAAGCCGAAGAGCACGCCCGACTCCCCTGTGATGTCGCTGCTTTCGGACACCATCAGTGCCTGCAACCACGCTGATCTGTCTCCGAGCGAGGGTGAAGCGGTCGGAGACGGTACGGAGGTCGCGCTCCTCCAAGCTGCACGTCTGCTCGGTACCGCTGTCGATTTTGAAGAGAGGCAGCGAAGGCGCGTTCGCGAGTTCCACTTCGATCCCGTATTGCGGCTCATGTCTACGATCGATCGCAGGCCGCCGTCCATTCTGGCAGTCCACACCAAAGGAGCTCCCGAAGAGGTCATCCAGCGGTGCGTTGCCGTCTTGCGTGTCGACGGCAACACGGTACCTCTCACTGACGACATGAGGCGGGAGATCACGTCCCGCTATGAAGCGTACCAAGAACAAGGATTGCGCGTCCTCGGCGTGGCATGGAAGCCGCTCGAAGCGCCTGACCCTCCAGAAGACCGCGATGACGCAGAACGCTCGCTTGTGTTCCTGGGTCTCGCAGCGATGTTCGATCCGCCGCGACCCGAGGCTGCCCTCGCCGTTGCTGCCTGTCACACGGCCGGTATTCGCATCCTTGTGGTTACTGGCGATGCCCCTCTGACCGCCCGCGAGATCGCGCGTCGCGTCGGCATTGGCGACGCGACCACTCCAACAGTAACGGGCGTTCAGCTCGACGCGATGAGTGATGACGAGTTAGATTATCTACTGAAGATTCACGCCGAGATCATCTTTGCGCGGACCTCACCCGAGGCTAAATTGCGGATCACGGACTCGTTGCATGCTCACGGGCAGGTGGTCGCGATGACCGGTGATGGAGTCAACGACGCGCCGGCGTTGCGCCGTGCCGACATCGGCGTGGCCATGGGCCGGTCGGGGACCGATGTCGCTCGGGAGGCGGCAACCGTGGTGTTGACCGACGACAACTTCGCCACAATCGTCGCAGCCATCGAGGCAGGCCGTCGCGTTTACGCCAACATCCGCAAGTTTGTCTTCTACATCTTCGTCCACGCTGTTCCAGAGATCGTTCCCTTTCTGATATTCGGTCTATCCGGAGGTGCCATCCCAGCTCCGCTCACCCCGCTCCAGATCCTCTCCGTTGATCTCGGCACCGACACACTGCCCGCACTGGCGCTGGGCCGTGAGAAAGCCGAGCCGGGCGTGATGGAACGATCACCTCGTCCGCGTGGCGAGGGATTGATTACAGTGGGCATGCTCGTTCGCGCCTGGGGTTTTCTTGGATTACTGTCTGCCGTCTTGGTCATGACCGGCTATTTCTGGGTTCTCGTCCGCGCTGGATGGCACATTGGTATTCCGATCGGCGTCGGCAGTCCGCTCCATCATGCCTATCTCCAGGCCACCACAATCAGCTTCCTCGGCATTGTGGCGTGTCAGTTGGGCACGGCATTTGCGGCCCGGGCCGACCATGCTTCCCTGCGGTCCATCGGCGTCCTCTCCAATCGCCCGCTACTTGGCGGAGTGGCTTTCGCAATCGTCGTCGCGACGCTGCTAGTGGTCACCCCAGGACTACGCGACATCTTTGGCAACGCGATGCCGAGTGCCGACCAACTGTGCATTATCCTGCCCTTCCCGCTCATCATCTGGGGTGCTGACGAGGCGCGAAAGCTTGTGGTTCGGCGGTACCTACCGCACGCGCCGTAATCCGTCATTCGTCACCGACCGGTTCCTCGGCACCGTGAAACAGCAGTGCTCGCTTCTGAAGCATGGTGGCGAGGTCGCGGGGTTGTGTACGTCATCGTCCACCTCAACGACTGAGATCATCGTTCTGCGGCGCACAGTGAAACGCCACCTGGCGGCTCGGGGAGAACGCGGGACGTGGTGTTAGTCACGGTGCTCGGTGAGGTACCCGATCCGGAGGCTGCCCTCGACGCGATTTTCGACGCTCAGGCCCGGCGGCGGATCGGTGATGACTTCCGTCACCGAAACGCGTACGCCAGGGTGTGCGAAGCCCTCTTCATTTACTCGAAGCGGGATGAATGCGCCCCTGGTCCGTCGCGACGAACTCAGCGACCGGACTATTTCTCGATGTAGGCCGTCATCGGGGGGAGGACGCCGTGGCTCTCCTCTTGGGCCGCCGCTTCGAGCGTGGGCGAGGCCATCAGCGCCTGCAAGCCCGCCATGTCCTGGATGTCGGCGGTGATGGCGACGTTGTTGCTCCCATCGGCCGCGACGTGGTCCGTCACGTTCGTGGCGTACGGCCCGATGCTGGCGGCACGCTCGGCCTTGCCCTTGAGCCACCATTCGAAATCGACGACCGGGTGAGTGGATGACCATCTTCGGCATGGCGAGCCTCCTTCGGGGGCGCCCAGAAGGACTTGGCGGGGATGCCGACCCTCTCGAGGACGCCCGAATATGCCCCAGCCGGCTGAGCAATGGCAAGGAGCCTGTTCCTCGAAGGTCCGGCGGTTCTACCCGCTCGGGCGATCGACGTCCACGGGCGGCAGGTCCTGGACCTCCTCCTTGGTGAGGTTGAGCCGGATACCGTCATCGACCCGCAGTACGGCGGTGATCGGGATCGCCACTTCCTTGCGGCCCAAAAGGTGCTTTTCTTGGAGAAGGACATGCGTCACGTGATGATTCCGGGGGTCGATGACGAGCCCCTGAACCTTTCCGATCTCACCGTCGGTTGCGTGGACGTGCTCGCCGCGCCGCACGGCCACTTCGCCCGAGGGGATGGTGTCGTGACTGACGAGCTGCGAACTGCTCCTCATGTCGGGGCGTCCGATACCGTCCCTCGCGTCGCCCAACGTAAAGCCCCCATACCCAGTTAGCCCAAGGCGGTAGTAAGGCCAGGACAGCACTTGGTCCGCGCCATAGCCCTCGTATCCGGTGCCGCTAGGCAGGAACTCGGTCTCTTCCGCGGACTCGAGGTTGCCGAACTCCGCCAGCGTGCAGCGGATCTGGATCCGGCCGCTCCCGGCTTCTTCGAGAAGGCCGAGCGGAATGAGCCGTCCGAGGCCTTTTCGGTGCTTCGGTTCGACCACGAGATGGGTGATCACAAGAGCCACAGGGTCGACGACGACACGGCTCACCTTGCCGCACCTTCCATCGCTGCACCTGGCGTCGGCTCCGATCGTGAACCGCGTCTCGTCTGTCATTAGCCAGCCCTCCTAACCTCGCCTGGAAGGCTCTGGTTCGCTTCGAGCAGACCAGACCCCGTACCCGCTCCGCCAGATCCGAATGTCACAAAGTCGCGAGGCTCGCCGCGGACGCAGGCGCGGGCATCCGGACGCCGATTCCCGGCTCCACAGGAGCCGTGGGGGCCTAGATAGCCGATGCCCACAAACTGACCGAAGCACACCGAAGCACGTCGTCCGTTAGATCGGTGGGCGTCACCGTTACGCAATCGACGCGGTTGGCGGGTCACTCACGTTGCGAATCAGACACCCGTGCGGCGTGTGTTGAACGTCCAACGAAGGTGACGTTCGCCTCTGGCGCGGACCCGGAATCGTGCACAGCATGGATGAGTAGGCCGGGTTCGCGTGGGCCATCGGCCGTGAATCAAGGTGGATTGATGATCAACGAGAAGCGGGGTCCGACAGCGGGAGCAAACGAGACGCAGCGGGGCCCGACGGGCAGGTCGCGCCGCGAGAGAGGCGAAAGCCGCTCGTGCAAGAGCGCATAGACGCCAAGGTGCCTAATAAATCGGTGCCGGATCGTACGAGTACCCTGACTTGGAGGACTGATAGTGCGAATCGAGAACTTCTCTTTCGGCTCCATCGAAATCGACGGCCGAACGTACACCCACGACGTGGTCATCGACCGCGGCCGGGTCCGGAGACGCCAGAAGGGCGCGTCGAAGCAGCACCGCGAAAACTATGGACACACGCCGTTGTCAACCGAGGAGGAGATTCCTTGGCGCTGTCGTCGGCTCGTGATCGGCACCGGTGCTGCCGGCGCGCTACCGGTGATGGAGGCGGTCAAAGACGAGGCTATTCGCCGCGACGTCGAGCTAGTGACGGTGCCTACCAAGACGGCGATCGGCCTTCTCGCCAGTCAAGACAAACACACCAACGCCATCCTTCACGTCACCTGCTGATGTGCTCATCCGCGTAACCTGAAATGATCGACCCAGCCGCCACCGCACTCGTCGCGGTTGACGTGCAACGCGACTTCCTTCCCGGCGGAGCACTGGGTGTGACAGGCGGCGACGCCGTCGTCGCTCCGATACGCGAGTTGGCTTCGCACGTCAGCCTGCTCGTGGCGACGCGTGACTTCCATCCCCCGGATCACTGCAGCTTCGCCGCCGAGGGAGGCCCGTGGCCGCCGCACTGTGTGATCGGAACAGCGGGCGCCGCCCTCCACCCGGACGTCGACGCCATCGCGCACGTCATTGTGAGCAAGGGCGCCGACCAGGCTGTCGAGCAGTACTCTGGATTCGACGGCACGGGCCTCGGCGCATTGCTGCGCGCCCGTGGCGTGCACCGCGTGATCATCGGGGGCCTTGCCACCGACTACTGCGTGCGAGCTACCGCGCTGGCGGCGTGCGTCGAAGGCTTCGCCACCATCGTGGTGCTGGACGCGGTGCGCGCAGTCGACCTCAAGCCGGGCGACGGCGAGCGGGCGCTGGACGAGATCCGCGGGGCAGGCGGACACGTGTGCACAGCGGCCGAGATCATGCCGACTCTGCCCCTGACAAGACGCACACGTGTGGGCACTCCGCCACGACGCAACGGCGATTGAGCCCGCATGAGCACGAAGGGATGCCTCGGAACCATCCCTGGCGGTACATTTCATGCCTAGCGGATCATTGCCGCCGCCGGCGCGGCTGGCACGAGCGCCTCGGCGATACCCCCCGCCCAGGCCTCGATGTCCCTCCAGTCGCGGAAGTCTCCTTCGATGAGGAGCTTCTTCGCGGCCGGCAGCATTCCGATCAGGCGGTGTCCGCCACGCAGCTTGGCAGGATCCAGCGCTCCGAAGAACACCTGGTGGTCCTGCGGTTTGATCGCCGCCTCGAACTCGATGAACTCCTTGGGACGTGAAACGACGCGCAGATCCCGACCCTGGCCGTCCGTAGTCGCGGTGCCGAGAGGGCCGCTGCTGAACAGCCACACCGGGCGCTTTGACAGATTCGCCGCGTTTCGCCGCACGAACTCTGCCGCCTCCTTCATCCACGCTCCCAGGTAGACGGCGCTGCCGACCACCACAGCATCGTGGCGTTCGAGCTCGTGCACTTCGCTCGCGCTCTGGACGTGAACGCGGAGCCCGTGTTCCTCAAGCCTGCCGGCGATGAACTGCGCGATGTCTTTCGTGGACCCATATCTGCTCGCATAGACGACCAGCACGCGTATGTCGTTGCCCATCTGCGCTCCTCGCTGCTGCTGTTTTCGTGCATTCATGGTGGAAGGGCGATCGCAGCGCGCAACAGAGGCGTTAGTCACATCGGCCGAGGGCAACGTGCTCGGCGGCCAGCGTGCGAAGCCAGCGCGCGGTTGAACGAGTTCCCGATGCACATCTTCAGCTCGCAGACGCCGTGGGTACGGCGGTCATCGTCGTACGGCGAATACGGAGCGCTCCCCGGTATCGGAAACTTGTAGTACGAGTCGAGGATTTTCGTGGTCATCGTGAATTTCGTCGACGCGATGGCAGCCGTGTACGTGAAGAGCTTGGTGGTCGATCCCATGTTCAACTGGACGGCCGCCGCCTCGTTCACCTGACCGAAATACGGGTCGTCGTCCGTTTTTTGAATTCGAGCGGGCCTGATAACCGCTTCTAGACATCTATCCACCCCCATTTTCGAGCGCTGCCAGGTAGGTTTCGACAGTCATGGTCCGACGATCGAGGTTGCCCGGCGACGAGTCATCCGAAGTCGACGGCTGGTAACCCCGGACTCGATTTCGGCGGAGAAGGGCGCGCCGGTGAAATCTGCGACCGCGCGCTCGACGTCGTCCTGCACCAGGTAGGCGTTGATCGCGATCGCTGCTGCGGACCTGGCACCGGCCGACGTGATCACGTGGGCACGAGGGTCGGCTACCGAGAGGAGTCGTTTGGCATGTGCTCGATGCCAACCTATCATCTGCCACCGGCCGTTCCATCGGGCATCGGCAAACAAGTAACTGAGTCGCCGGGGTCCACCGCGCGCACAGTCGCTCAAGCCGAAGCGCCCGCCCGCCGCTTCTCGACGAGCCGCTTCATGATCTCGGTGAGCAGTTCGACGTCATCGACCTCCTGGCCATCGGTGGCTGCGACGACCACCCGGCGCTTGCGATCGATCAGCTCCATGATCCAGTCGTCGATCGTGTTCTCCGCCAGCAGATGCCACACGGTCACGCTGTCCGTCTGCCCCTCGCGGTGGCAGCGGTCCCCGGCCTGGTCGATGCCGGTCGGCGTCCAGCCGAACTCCATCAGCATTACATCGCTCGCCGCCGTGAGCGTGAAGCCCTCGCCGCCGACGTCGATGCCGCAGACGATCAGGCGACAGTCCGGGTCCCTCTGGAAGCGGTCCATCTCGGCATACAGCTCGTCGTTGGTGGTGGGCCGTGCACCGTCCCGGATGGTGGCGGCGAGCCGCGCGCAGCCGGGAAAGTGGTCGGCGATGGCGCGCTGAACCTCGACGCGCTCCCCGAACACGACGAGCTTCTCGTCGGACTCGAGGAAGTCCTCGATCCATTCGATGGCCGGTTGCACCTTGCCCTTGACGGCGAGGTACTTGAGCGCGTTGATCCGGACGAGCGCCTCGGCGCGCGCTGCTCGCCGCCCCGCGTCGGCAGCGTGTTCCTTGATCGTCTGCTGGCGGGCGAGCGCGCTCATGCCATCGAGCGTGCGCAGGAAGGCCGCATCCTCCGCCGCGTGACCCTCGATCCAGGTGATCACGTCGTCCTCGGCGCGGGCATACTCCTCACGGTTGGTCAGCTCGAGCGTGACCGGAGCGAGCAGCTTCGGCTCGAGCTCGGTCATCACCTCGGCCTTCGTGCGGCGGATGTAGCACGTCTTGCGAAGGGTGTCGTTCAGGGCCTGGAGGTTCATGCCGTTCACGTAGCGGCGCTTGTACGTTTTCGGGCTGCCGCCGAAGGCATCCATCTGACCGAGAATCACGATCTGGGCGACGAACTCTCCCGGGTTGTTCATGATCGGCGTGCCGGTGAGGAGCAGCCGAACCTTGATGTCCTGCGCCTCGACCAGCTTGCGCACGGCGGTCGTCCGGATGGCGCTCGGTGACTTGAGTTTCTGGCTCTCGTCGACCATCACGGACGCCCACTGCCGACCGTGGAGGAACACCTTGAACTTGCTCAGCGCCTCGTAGTTGATGATGACGAAATCGCTGGTCGAGGCGAAGGGATCCGGCGTCGCGCCAAGCACGGTGACGCTGCGGTGCGGCACCCACTTCGCGAGCTCCCGCGCCCAGTTGGGTTTGAGCCGGTTCTTGCAGATGACGAGGCAGGGAAACGCGCCCAGGTACTCGACGGTGCCGATGCCCTCGGCGGTCTTGCCGATGCCCTGCTGATCTCCGATGAACGTTCGCTTCGCCTTGACTGCGTACTCGATGCCAGCCCGCTGGCACGGCTTCAACGACTGCGGACGGCCGTATTGATCGACCTTCGACATCGTCGGCACGTCGAACTCGCTCACCTTCGCACGGCTCAGCTCGGCCATGGCCTCCGCCTGCTCGCGCTGCTCCCGCGCAGACAGCAGGCACTCCTGCATGAAGGTCAGGGTGTCGTGGTCGCCGTGGAAGCCGTAGTTGTGCAAGAAGTCGTTGAGCTCGGAAAGCAGATCCGTCGACGCCGGGACCGTCCAGCGTTTCGTGACCTGATTCCACGCCCGGCGGGGGAGCATCTTGATGGCCTCCACCAGCGCCGGGTTGTACTCGAAGGCGATGGCAAATTCGAGCGGGATGCCGGCTCGGTCGCGCACGAGCACGCAGCGCCGGTCAGCTGTGGACGAGCGCGGCGGTGCACGGGGAGTGACGCCCGCGTGGTCCATCCGGCTGCTGTCGATCACCATGGTGACCACGCCGTCGTAGGGGTTCGGCGGCGCGGGCAAGGCGTCGAAGTCGATGCCCTCGTTCGCAAGCTGGCCGCGGTACCGCTTGCAGATGCGCCACGCCTGATAGAGCATCTTCGGCGACCACTCGCTCGGGTGCCCCTCCGCGAGCTTGTGCCCAAACTCGGCGTCCATCGTGTTGAAGCCCGCGCCGTCGAGGGTGGTGGCGTAGTTGGAGCGCGCCGCGATGCGCTTGATCGCCTGATGGATCGGCGGCGCAACGTCGCGCTCGACCTCGGGGGCAAGGCGCATCACGATGGATTCTGCCGCAGATGCGCGGTCTTGGCTCCGTGCGCGTGTCGGCTCAATTTCCTAGCTTCAGGAGGGTGAGCTATAGCGCCCTACTTTCCTGGCCAGGGTCTCCGACGAGCTCGCGCCATGCCTCCCCTCGCACGATGTACCCCACGTTCGCTGAACTGACTCCGAACACTGATGCCATGGCTCGGTACGTGACTCCGGAGCGCGCCAAGCGCCGGATAGACGACACCTCATCGACTGTAAGCTTCGCATTGGGATGGCGCTCGCCGCGGATTGAGCGCCGATTGAGCATCTGCTGCTCCCAGGTCGTCCAACGGCAGTTGCCCGGTTCGTAATGGCTTTCGTTGTTGATCCGATCCAGGGTGAGGTCGTCAGGACATAGGCCCATGTCGGCGAGAAAGTCCTCGAAGCGATGCCAGCGACGGCAAACGGTGATGCCGCGCCCGCCATAGCGCACCCAATCGGCGCTCAAGGGATTCCTGCAACGGCTCAGCATGCCCTTCCAGGCGTGGTACGTACGAGTGCCGCCGCCAGCTGCTTGTCCGTGACGGCGCGACATACACGAATCGAAGCGGGTCGTCGCGCCCTCACTGCGGACAATCGCGGACCAGGCGGCGACGGTGTCCAGACTCCCGAAGCGGCGGATCGACGGCAATCAATGGTTATCCGAGGCCGTTCGAAACTGGCCATGTGAGCGGTTGTTGCATGATCGCTCCGGGCCTTGGTGGGCCTAGGTTAAACGGACTCGGCGTCCCGGTTTACACACCCCGATCGCGGTAAACCACACACACGACGATCTCGGAGTAATCAGGAAGCCGGGCGGTTGATCTCGACCCCTACACACTGAGTCTAAAAACGTATTCGGACACCCAGTCCCACCATCCAATCGGTGCCCGAGCAACCCCGCTGCGACCGGCCGATAGGAGTTCCAGTCAGTCGATCCGCATCCAGGGGAAGAGAGCCTAGGCAGAGATCGTCTCAGGCAGAACGAGCGTTTCTCGGGATGGGATCGGAAAGCCAATACCCAAACCGACGCCCAGGCCGCTGGCAATGTTGCTCAGTTGTCCGACCGTGAGGTTCACGGTCCCGGCTTCAATGGCCCAAACGTACGAGGCAGATACCACGAGTCGGGGAGCGAGTTCCGCCTGCGACATCTCCAGTTTGAGCCTGGTTTGCTTGATCTCCCATCCCACCTGTTCCGCGGCGACGGCTGAACGGGTGGTCCGAGGCATTTAGGGATCCCGCCGGCCGTGCCGGTTCCGGATTGAGGCCGCGGGCATCGTCATTTCGTCGTCTTCAGCAACCCCTTGGGTTGTGTTCCTGTTCCCCTGCGCCAGCGTCACACTCGAGCACCTACGTGCTGTCGTTATGGTGCTAGGTTGCCATGCGAATTCAGGTTTGAGTTGTTCCGTTCCAGCCCTCTCGCTTCGTAACGGTGAACATCAGACACCAGGCGTGTATCCGGTGCAAATAGCGAAGAAGGTCTTCAAGCGCCGCCGGCTACAAGCCCTCACGCAGATGATCCAACTGCGCCCCTGCATGCTCATCGAAGTCGCGATGCGTGACATCCACCGATACCCGGTCCTTCACCCCAGCCAGCGCTGGCAACAGATGGTTGAGCACCTGTTCGGCGGTGGCGCGGAACTTCCGCCCCCGGGTACTCTGCTTCACCCAGCCGTCTGCGTCTCTGTAGTAGTACTCAACGCCGTTGCCGACTTGCATGCGCACGAGATAACAGTCGTTGGTCAGTCTCATTGTCCCGATCATAGGGTAGAGCGGCCGACAATTCCCATCGTTGAAGCCTTCGTTGAATAATGGCGTCGTAGCTGGCGCGTTACCGAGGTCGGTTCCGAAACGTACAGTGCGATCTGGAACTTCCTGAAGTCGACCGCCTTCTCCAGGCGCACCGCTCAGGGGCATTGGGGCGTGACCCGTGAATGCACACGAGCGTTGGTATGCAGGTCTTCCGCGCCTTCGTTTTCGAAGACAAAGATCACGCAACTGGCCCGGTCATTCCGCCACAAGCACGCCGCCGCGCCGGCCGACCAGGAAGACGCTGAACTCAAACACGGGGGCTACACCGAAGTCAAGATCGAGCGGGAGCAAGCTGCCGAGGATCGTCGCGGCAAACGATTCCGCCTCGGCAATCACTGGTGGTTCTCCCGCGACCTTGATGCCGGCACCCGTGCCTACACCCGCGGTGACAAGGTCAAGCGGGTCTGGCACGGCTACTACCTCTTCGAAGCCATCGACCACCTCACCCACGCCCCGCTCTCCAGCACGCTCTTCAGTGCTAGCCGGCAGGAATCCGACGCCTACGCAGAGGTCTTCGACCGCACGACTGGCCATCTCGGAGACATCAAGCCCCTTGCGGTGGTCGGAGATCGTGGCTTCTCCCTCCCCAAGGTCTTCGCGTTCAACACAGATCGCGGGGTGGCCAGCGTCTTCCCCTACCGACGCCAAAATGGCAGTGAGCCGAAGAAGCGTGTGGCCACCAGCCTGTACGACGAGGGCGGCATTCCTCTCTGTCGCTACTGCAAGGGCGACACCCACATGGATTCCTTTGCGGTGGCTCGTGGCAAAGGTCGGCTCTGGGTGAAGTGCAAGAAGCCCCAGACACCACGCTGCCTGCTCCGCCAGACGCTGAGCTGCAGCGCCAACTACCGCGTCCTGCTCCCTCTCTGGCGTGATGAGCAGGCCTATACGGCCTTGCGCGTCTCCCATCAGAACTACGAGCACAAGCAT
>PNBE01000012.1:0-155 GCA_003135895.1 Candidatus Dormiibacterota bacterium | reverse complement strand
ACTGGGGAAATCTCCCGGGCGTGGCCACCGTCACCAAGACCAGCGACAACGGCTATAACGACCGGATGCGCCAGCTCCGAGCTGAGCGCCAGGACGCGGTCACCCAGAAGCTCTTGAAGTCCCCGCCGGGCCCCATTCAGCTCGCCCCGGGCTAA